>NZ_JBEYSJ010000024.1:0-55536 GCF_040704195.1 Amycolatopsis sp. NPDC047767 | reverse complement strand
CACTCAACCCGGATCGGGCCACGCACTCGCACACTGCCCAGCCGCTCAGCCCAGGTGGACCGCGCTTTCCCGCCCTGCCCGAGACAATCAACTTGGCCAAGCCGCGCACTCGCGGCGTTCCGGCTCGCCCCTCGACCCGGATCCGCTACCCACTCGCGCCTTGCCCAAGCCGCTCAACCCAGGTGGACAGCGCTTTCCCGCCCTGCCCGAGGCAACCAACCTGGCCAAGCCGCGCACTCACGCGCCGCCCAAGTCGCTCAACCCCGATCGGCTACGCGCTCGCGCCTGCTCGGTAGCTCCAGCCGCGCGATTCCGCCCTGCCCAAGCCATCAAAACCCAGCCCCGACGCGAGATCGCGCCGGTTTCCGGAGGGGGCGGCGCGATCGGCTGCCAGGCCGATCCGGCCGTTCGATCCAGGAGCCGGCTCCCAAAGGCGATCTCGCACGCCTCGGCGGAGCCGAGGCAAACAACACAGCGCGTTATCGGTGCTGAGCGCGTGAGCGCGAAGGACCGAGAAGGCGCCGCAAGGAATTCGGCGGGACACCCAAGATGTCTTCCAAATTCCTTAGGGCCTGCAACGATTCCGGCCGCTCCGGGCGGCACCTCCCCGACTGCCAGTGGCTCAATGTCGCGAGACTCAGGGAAGTTCCCCTGCCACGCAAGCGATATCTGATCCTGTCCAGTCCTAGCCCCCTCGCCCTGATTGCCGCCCGCAGGGCGTCCGCGAACGGGCCGGCCTCGAGCAAACGCCCGAGATCCCGTTCCGCCGTTTCCGCCCTGTCCATCGTCGACGTTCGCTGACCGGTCATCGCACACGCTCCGAACCATGTCGCTTCCCGAAACCTCGGAGCGTAGGCCGGAGTCCGCATGATCGGAAGGGCACTCACCCGCCTGCGGGGAGAGAACGAGCGATCTCCGCAAGGGTTTCCGCGTAGCCCGAATTGACGGTGACGTAGGAAATCCCCCACCGTTCGCGCCACCGGAGAAGAGTTTCCTGTGCTACAGCCGGGTTTTCCGGCAGAACCGTGACTGCGCCGGCGGCGGCGAGGTCGGGAACATCCACACCGGTGTACTTCGCGATCTGCGGTGCCGGCGCATTTCCGACGGCAATCAAGTTCACGGAAAGTTCGATGTCGGCGAATCGCGTGCCCGCCATTTCGCGGAGGTTGTCCACAATAGAGTCGGCTTCGGATTCCGTCGTCCGGGGTGCCCACGACAGAGTGATCACATCCGCCTCGCGCGCGGCGAGCGCGAGCATCTTCGGGCCGCCGCCGGCGAGCAGCAGGCGCGGCCGCTCGGGCGTCTCCTTGAGGAACGCGATGGTGTCGGCCAGGCGCGCGATGCGCTCACCCGGCGCCGCGAACTCCCGGCCCAGGCGCCGGGCGAACGCATCGGCGCCGGGCCGGCCGACGCCCAGGCCGAGCTCGAAACGGCCGCCCGTCACGCGGTGCAACGTGGACACCTGCCAGCCGAGCTGGCGGACGTCGCGGAACGGGTCGGCGAGCACGAAGGTGCCCAGCGTGAGGCGGCTGGTGACGGCGGCGGCCGCGGGCACGAGCGTGAGCGGGTCGGCGTCGCCGACGGGGTCGGTGGCGAGCAAGGTGTCGAGGCCGAGCTCCTCGACCCGGCGGGCCTGGTCGGTCCAGGCCTTGAGGTCGGGCGCGTACCCGGCGACGATCCCGAAGCGGAACGGTTTGGTGGTCATGGCGCCCATCGTCGGCTCCGGCGGGCGTAGCCCACATCCGCCGAGGAGCGACACCGCCACATACGCCCATCAGCGCACGGTCGCTCGGCGCAGGTCCGCACCGCGCAGGCTCGCACGGCGCAAGTTCGCTCAGCGCCGGATCGCACGGCGCTGGTTCGCACGGCGCAGGTTCGCTCAGCGCGGAAACGGCAATCCCAGTTGCCTGTGGACAACTCAGGTGAGCACCGGGTTTTGTCGGTGCACGCCGGTAGAATGGATCTTGGGCGGCCCCCTGGGAGGGTGGGCCCTGCCCTCGGCCCGGCGCTCGGCTCGGAACAGCTCAGCGCACGGCGACAGACAGCGCTTGCGCGATCTCCTTGCCGATCGCGTGCGTCGCGGCGTCCGGTGGCTGGCCCACCTTCACGACCATGGGGCCGCCGAACGGCTGGCGCTCCACGACCTCGATGCGCTCGCCCAGGCCGATGGCGTGTTCGGTGAGGTAGCGCAGCAGCTCCGGGTCCGTGTCCCACACCCGCACGATCTCGCCGACGGCGCCGGGCGGCAGGTCGTCCAGGATGCGCATCGGCACCTCTTCGACGCTGCCGTCGGGGGCCGGGATGGGGTCGCCGTGCGGGTCGCGCAGGGGGTTGCCGAGCTTCGCGGCGATGCGCTCGACCAGCCGGTCGGACACGGCGTGCTCCAGCGCGTCGGCCTCCGAGTGGACCTCGTCCCAGGTGTAGCCCAGCTCGGAGACGAGGTAGGTCTCGATCAGCCGGTGCCGGCGCAGCACCGAGCGCGCCAGCAGCCGCCCCTCGGCGGTCAGCTCGATGCCCCGGTAGGGCACGTGGGCGACCAGCCCGAGCTGCGAAAGCTTCGTGACCATGCCCGACGCCGACGAAGGGCTCACCTCGAGCCGTCCCGCCAGAGTCGCGTTGGTCACGGACTCACCGCGTTCGACGAGCCCGTAGATCACGCGCACGTAGTCCTCGACCGACGACGACCTCCGGACGGAACCATCTTCCATACCGCATACGATACGGGCTCACCCCTCACCGTCCGGACGCCGTGGGGGCGCCCGAATGTGGTTCAACGCTGAACGACTCGGGCCGGGCCGGCGTGATCCGGGCAGCGGCGATCACGGCCGCCAGCGGTACCGGATCCAGCCCGGCACAGGCTCCGCACCCAGCTGCGCGTAGAACGCCTCGCCCTTCTCGTTGCCCGCCTGCATGTCCCACTCGACGCGGCCGGTGGTGCGCGACCGCAGCTCGTCGAGCAGCTCGCGACCCAGCCCGTGCCGGCGGTATTCGGGGCGGATGAACAGGTCGTCGAGCCAGATCCCCGGCCGCGCTTCCCAGGTGGAGAAGTTCCAGCTGCAGAACGCGAAGCCCGCGACCACGTCCGGGCGGTCCGGCGGCGTCGCGAGCACGACCCACGCCTTGGGCTCGGGCCCGAACAGGTAGCCGCTCATCTCGGCGCGGTCGAGCTTCAGGTCGTGCTTCTCCTCGTACACGGCGTGCTCTTCGATGAGCGCGCAGATCTCTTCGGCGTCTTCGAAGACGGCGTCGCGGACGGGCATGCGGTGAGCCCCAATCTTGTCGGTTCTTGTCGGTGGTGGCGGTTACGGTGCGGACATGAGCCCCGAAGACCGGTTCGAGGACCTGATCGACGAGCTGCTGGGCGGCGAAGACGCCGAAGGCGTCGAGCCGCCGCGGCCCGGAAGCGGGTTCGGTTCGAGTGCCCTGCGCGTGGACAACCGCATCTTCGCCATGCTCGTCCGCGGGCACCTCGTGGTGAAGCTACCGAAGGCCCGAGTCGACGCGCTGGTCGCCGAGGGCCACGGCGTGCGGTTCGACGCGAACAAGGGCACGCCGATGAAGGAGTGGTTCGCGCTCGCCGAGGAGTCGTCGCTCGACTGGCCCGCGCTGGCGCGCGAAGCGTGTGCGTTCGTCGGCAAGCGATAGGTCACGATGCCTCGTAGCGCAGTTCGCCGCCCACGGCCGTGGCGAGCACGCGGAGATCATCCACAGTGGACAGTGGATCACCCGAAAGCACCACGAAGTCGGCCAGCTTGCCCGGCTCCAGCGTGCCGAGGTCGTGTTCGGCGAAGGTCGCGTACGCCGAGCCGTAGGTGTACGCGTGCAGCGCTTCCTGCGGGGTGAGCGCTTCCTCGGGCGAGAACGGCGCGCCCGACGAAGTGCGCCGGTGCACCATGTCGGCCAGACCGAGCAGCGGGGCACCGTCGACGACCGGACGGTCGGAGCTCGCGGGCAGCACGCAGCCGGCGTCAAGGACGCTGCGCAGGCGGTAGCACCACGGCACCCGGGCCTCGCCGAGGGCCGCGCGCATGCCGTCACCCAGCTCGTTCACGAACCGGCCCTGCGGCGACGCGATCAGGCCCAGCCGAGCCAGCCGCGCCAGCTCCGCCGGCTGCAGCACGGCGCAGTGCTCGATGCGATGCCGGTGGTCTTCGCGCGGCGAAGCGGCCAACGCGGCTTCGTACGCGTCGAGCACCACGGTGATGGCCCGGTCGCCGATCGCGTGCGTCGCGATCTGCCAGCCGGCGTCGTGTGCGAGGCGGATGGTGCGGGCCAGCTCGTCCTCGGGCACCTGGAAGTAGCCGCGGTTGCCGGGCTCGCCCGCGAACGGCTCGTGCATCGCGCAGGTGCGCCCGACCAGCGAACCGTCGGCGAACAGCTTCATCGGGCCGACGCGCAGCCACTCGTCGCCGAAGCCCGTGCGCAGGCCCAGGTCGAGGCCGAACCCGGCGCCGTCGGGCAGGTCGTGGAGCACGCTCGCGGCCACCATCACCGTGCTCCGCACGCGCAGCACCCCGCGTTCGCGCGCCAGCTGGTAGGCCGCGAGCTCGGCCGGTGTCTCCCCGACGAGCCCACCGCCGATGCCGGCTTCCTGCACGCTCGTGATGCCCTCGGACAGGAACTGCTCACTCGCGCGGTCGAGGCCGCGGACCACGGACTCCATCGGCGTCGGGTAGGTCAGCGGCCGCAGCAGCAGCTGGGCCTGCTCGCGCAACAACCCGGTCGGCGACCCGGCGGCGTCGAGCACCACGTCGCCGCCCACCGGGACGTGCGCGAGGTCGAGCTGGTGCAGGACGGCGGAGTTGACCACGGTCATGTGCCCGGACGTGTGCTTGAGCCGCACGAGCATCCCGGGCGCGGCGCGGTCGAGGCCATGGCGGTCGGGGTGCGTGCCGCCGGCCAGCTTGTTCTGGTCGTAACCCCTCCCGATGACCCAGCTGCCGGCGGGCAGCTCGGCGGCCCGCCGCGCCACGGCGTCGTAGACCTCCTCGACGCTGCGGCAGTCACTCAGCGCAACGTCGTCCAGGCCCATGCCGAACCACGCCATGTGGTTGTGGGCGTCGTGGAACCCGGGCACGACGGACGCGCCGCCGAGGTCGATCCGGCGGCGCGCGGACAGCTCCGAGGCGTCTTCACCCAGCGCCACCACCCGGCCGTGCAGCACGGCGAGCGCACTGTCCTCGGTGGCGCTGGCCCCGGTGAGCAGCCGGGCGTTCTCGTACACCGCGTCGACCCGCATGAACGCGACCCTATCGATCGATCGATCGAACGTCTAGGCTCGCTGCCATGAGCACCGTGGACCTCGCCGTCGAGGGCGGCATCGCGCACATCCGGCTGAACCGCCCCGAGCGGCTCAACGCCGTGGCGCCCGTGCTGGTGGACGACTTCCTGACCGCGCTGGACGACGTCGCGCGCAGCACCGCGCGGGTGGTCGTGCTGTCCGGCAACGGCCGCGCCTTCTGCGCCGGCCACGACCTCAAGGAGCCGGCACCCGAAGGCGACTCCCGCGCCCGGCTCGACCGGCTGCAGGACGTGACCCGCAGGCTGCGCGCACTGCCGCAGCCGGTGATCGCCGCCGTGCACGGCTACGCGCTCGGCGCCGGCGCGGAGTTCGCGCTCGGGTGTGACCTGGTGCTGGCCGCCGACGACGCCGTGTTCGGCTTCCCCGAGGTCTCGCTCGGGCTGAGCGTGACGGGCGCGGCCTCGCGCCTGCTGCCGTTGCTCGTCGGACCGATGAAGGCGAAGGAGCTGCTGCTGCTCGGGGAGCGCTTCGACGGCCTGCGCGCCCACGACCTGGGCCTGGTCAACGCCGCCGTGCCCGCCGCGGAGCTCATGACGCTGGCGTTGGGCTGGGCCGAGAAGATCGCGCACCACCCCGCCGAGGCCGCCACCATGGCCAAGCGGGCGCTCGACTCCGGCATCGACCACGCGCTCGAATCCGCGCTGGAGCTGGAGGTCAGCCACGCGCTGATCACCGAGCACTCGGCCGCCGTGCGCGAGTCCACCGAGGCGTTCCGGAGCCGTGCGTGAAGCCCCTGCAGCAGGCCGACACCCTCGTGGCGCTGCTCGACCGAGCCGCGCAGCTGTGGCCGGAGCGCACGGCGTGGGTCTTCGACGCGACGGGCGAGCAGTTCACCTTCGCCGACGTCGACGAGCGCAGCGGCCGGTTCGCCACCGCGTTGCACGAGCTGGGTGTGCGGCCCGGCGACCGCGTGGCCGTGATGCTGCGCAACCAGCCGGAGTTCCCGCTGCTGTGGCTCGCGCTGGCGAAGCTCGGTGCGGCGCTGGTGCCGGTGAACACGAACTACCGCGAGTTCGACGGTGCCCACGTGCTGAGGCACTCCGGCGCGCGGTTCGCCGTGGCGGCCGACGAGTTCGTGGAGCTGCTGGAGAAGATCGCGCCGGACACCGCCGTGGAGCGGGTGCTGACGCCGGCGGACCTGAGCGCAGCCGAAGCCAGGCCGGCCACGGACGTCGTCGCCGAGCAGCCCGTGAACATCCAGTACACCTCCGGCACCACCGGTGCCCCGAAGGGTTGCGTGCTGCCGCACCGGTACTGGACCACGCTGGCGATCAGCCTCGCCACGGATTTCCCCGCCGTGGGCGAAGAAGACGTGCTTCTCACCGCTCAGCCGTTCCACTACATCGATCCACAATGGAATGTCGCGTTGGGACTCGCGGGCGGCGCGACGCTCGTGGTGCTCGACCGCTTCCACCCGTCCACGTTCTGGGCCAAGGTGCGCGAGCACGGCGTCACGTGGTTCTACTGCCTCGGCCTCATGCCCACGCTCCTGCTTCGCCAGCCGCCGCACGAAGACGACCGCAACCACCGCGTGCGCGCGATCTGCGCGTCGGCCATCCCGCGCGACCTGCACGCCGAGCTGGAACAGCGGTGGGGCGCGCCGTGGTACGAGGCGTTCGGCATGACCGAGACCGGCGGCGACATCCGTGTGCCGGAGGCCGACCACGACGTCGCCGTGGGCACCGGCTGCATCGGCCGGCCCAGCCGCGACCGCGAGGTGATGATCGCCGACGAGCACGGGAAACCCCTGCCGCGCGGCGAAACCGGCGAGCTGCTCATCCGCGGCATCGGCCTGATGCACGGCTACCACGACGACCCGGAAGCCACCGCGCGCGCGTTCGCCGGCGGCTGGTTCCACACGGGCGACCTCGCGCGCATGGACGCCGAGGGCCGCGTGTTCTTCGTGGGCCGCACGAAGGACATGATCCGGCGCAGCGGCGAGAACGTCTCGGCCGACGAGGTGGAACGCGCACTGCTGCTGCACCCCGCCGTACGGCTGGCCGCCGTGCTCGCGGTGCCCGACGAGCTGCGCGGCGAAGAGGTGAAGGCCTACGTTGTCCGCGAAGGCGAGGTGACGCCCGAAGAGCTCGCCGAGTTCTGCGCCGGGAAGCTGGCGTACTTCAAGGTGCCGCGCTTCTGGACCTTCGCCGACGAGCTGCCACTCACGCCGTCCGAACGCGTCGCGAAGGGCGAGCTGCGGAAGGTGGCGGACCTGCGCGCCGGCTCGTGGGACCGGACCACGGGGGCGTGGCTGTGAGCAGCGGCGAACGCGTGCGCGCGGCGGCCGTGAAACTGTTCGCCGCCAAGGGTTTCCACGGCACGGGCATCCGCGACCTCGCGAGCGAGGCCGAGCTGTCGTCAGCGAGCCTGTACCACTACATGGGCACCAAGGAGGACCTGCTCGTCGAGATCATGACCACCGCGTTGCGGCGGCTGCTCGACGCGGCGGGCAAGGCCACCGCCGGTGCGGCCGATCCGGTGGCGCGCCTGCGTTCGCTCGTCGCGCTGCACGTGCTCGCGCACGCCGCGCGGCCCGCCGAAACCCGCGTGGTGGACAACGAAGTCGACGCGCTTTCGGATGCCGCGCGTACGCGAGTCGTCGCTCTGCGGGACGAATACGAGGACTTGTGGGCGCAGGCGATCTCCGACGGCGTCGCCGCGGGCGTGTTCCACACCGCACACCCGGCTGTGACGCGCCTGGCACTGCTGGAGATGTGCAGCGGGGTGGCGCGCTGGTACTCGCCGCTGGGGCCGTTGCCGCTCGAAGAGCTGGCCACGCACTACGCGGAGCTGGCGCTGGGTGCCCTCGGTCACCCCGTCGCCGTAGCCGTTCCCGATCTGCGACAGTGCCTGGAAGTGGTCGCCCAGGTGTGGGACATGCCTGTTCAGCCGGGGTTTTAGCGTCCTACGCCTTGCTGATTGGGCGAACGTGGGGGACGCTCGAAGGGTGACTGAGCAAACGATCCAACTGGAACTGGACGACTCGGGTCTCGCACCTAGCCTGCCCGCTCCAACAAACCCCCGCGACCAGGTACAGGATGTGCCGTATCGCCCGGTCGAGTTCCGTGACGACGATCTGCCGACCGCACTCGAACGCTGTGCCGTGTGGCTGCGTCAAGCTCAGGAGTGGCTCGGTGAACCGCTCGACGTGCTGGCGATTCACCTCGACTACGACGACCGCCAGGGTTCTCCCTACTACGACGTGAAGGTGCTCTGCAACGAAGAGGACCTGGCCGGCGTCCCCATCGCCCTCCGCAACAGCAGCAAGTGATTCGCTGAGAACACCGTTCACCCACTGAAGGCCTCGTGGCCGGACACACGTCCCGCCACGAGGCCTTCACGGTTTTCTTACACCATCGTTTCTTACCGCGTCAGCCGAGCGCGCCGCCGACCTTCACGTGGCCCTTGAGGAGGTTGCGCGCGATGGTCCGGCGCTGGATCTCGTCGGTGCCCTCGTAGATGCGCAGCAGCCGCAGCTCGCGGTACCAGCGCTCCACCGGCAGCTCTCGCGTGTAGCCCATGCCGCCGTGGATCTGCAGCACGCGGTCGACGATCTCGTTGGCCTTCTGGCCGCCGTAGAGCTTCGCCATCGACTGCGCGTGGCGCGAGTCCATCTTCTGGTCCACCTGCCACGCGGCGTGCAGCACGAGCCAGCGCAACGCTTCGAGCTCCACGCCGGAGTCGGCGATCATCCACTGGATCGCCTGGCGTTCGGCGATCTTCTGCCCGAACGTCTCGCGCGTGTTGGCGTGCTCGATGGCCATGGAGATCAGGCGCTCGCACGAACCGATCGCGCGGGCGGGCAGCAGGTAGCGGCCCTGGCCGATCCACTGCATCGCGAGCTCGAAGCCGCGGCCCTCTTCGCCGAGGATCTGCGTTTCGGGCACGCGCACGTCCTGGAACACCAGTGCCGCCGGACCCCACTCGCCCATCGTGTCGATGTACTCGGACTTCCAGCCCATCTCCCGGTCGACGAGGAAGCAGGTGACGCCGCCGTTGGCGCCCTTCTCCGGGTCGGTGATGGCGAAGACCATCACGAAGTCGGCTTCGTTGCCGCCGGTGATGAAGGTCTTCTCGCCGTTGATGATCCAGTCGGAGCCGTCCTTGCGCGCGGTGGTGCGGATGGCCTTCGCGTCGGAGCCGGCGCCGGGTTCGGTGATGGCGAAGCACGACTTGCGTTCGCCGGAGATCGTCGGCAGCAGGTAGGTCTGCTTCTGCTCTTCGTTGGCGTGGAACAGGATGTTGTCCGCGGCGCCGCCGAAGCGGAACGGCACGAAGGTGCGGCCCAGCTCGGCCTCCAGCAGCGCGGCCATCACGGCCGACAGCCCCATGCCGCCGTACTCCTCCGGCGTGAGCACGCCCCAGAAGCCGGATTCCTTGGCCTTGAGCTGCAGCTCGGTCAGCTCCTCGGCCGTGACCCCGGGCTGGCCGGCGCGCTCGCGGCGGAGCACCTCCTGCTCACGCGGCACGAGCTCGCGCTGCACGAACGTGCGCACCCAGTCGCGCACTTCGCGTTCTTCGGTGCTCAGGGTGAAATCCATCGGGTCGTCCCTTTCCAAGCCGTCCGGCTAAGCGCTTGCTTACCCGAGGGTACCGCGTTGTCTCGGGGTCCCCCTAGTACCCGGCCGGTTACCGTGACAACGCGCCTCGGCGCCGGGAAGATCGAGGGTGGACGAGGAGGGTGCCAGGTGACGCAGATCGTGGTCCGGTGGTCGGAGCCGCTGGCAGCGGAAGACCGCTTCCTGCGGCTGCTCGACGAGCTCGAGCGCGGCCGCTTCGAGGCCTACCGGCTGGAGCTGGACAAGCGCCGTTTCCTGACCGGCCGCGTGCTGGCGAAAACGCTCACCGCGGCACGCCTGGGCGTGCCCGTGGAGTCCGTGGTCTTCGACGCCACCTGTGAGGACTGTGGCAAGCCCCACGGCCGACCCCGCGTGCCTGGCTCGGACCTGACGCTGTCCATCTCGCACTCGGGCCAGCTCATCGGCGTGGCGGCCACCGACGGCGTGCCGGTGGGCCTGGACGTCGAGACCTCTTCGCGCCGGGCCGACAAGTCGCTCATCGAGTACGCGTTGAGCCCGGCCGAGCAGCAGGCCGTGGCCGGGTTGGCGGAGACGGAGCGATCCGCCGCCTTCTTCGTCTACTGGACCCGCAAGGAGGCCGTCATGAAGGCCACCGGCAAGGGCCTGAAGATCCCGCTGCAGAGCATCACGTTCTCGCCCTACGACGCCCCGGCCGAGCTGGTCTCCTCCGGCGACCCGGCCCTGGACCCCGCCCGCACCCGCCTGGCGGACCTCAAGGCGACCGAGGGCCACCGCGCGGCCGTCGCGGCCCTCACCACGGAGACGCTGGAGGTCACCGAGGAGCACTGGCTCCCCTGACGGCCCGCGCACCCGCGCCAGGCGGCGCGAGGCGGCGCGAGGCGGGACAGCGGGCGGTCGGTTAGTCGAGGCCCATCGCGCCCAGCAGGGTGCGGAACTTCGCGATCGTCTCGTCGAACTCCGCCTGCGGGTCCGAGGCCGGCACGATGCCGCCGCCCGCGTACAGGCGCATCGACGTGTCCGCCACCTCCGCGCAGCGGATCGCCACGGCCCACTCGCCGTCGCCCGCCGCGTCGACCCAGCCGACGGTGCCGGCGTAGTAGCCGCGATCGAAGGGCTCCAGCTCCTGGACCAGGTCGCGCGCGGCGCCGGTCGGGGTGCCGCAGATGGCGGGCGTGGGGTGCAGGGCCGCGGCGAGGTCGAGAGCGGTGACGGAGCGGTCGACGAGCTCGCCGGTGATGGCCGTGCGCAGGTGCCAGATGGCGGGTGTCGACACGAGCTCCGGGGCCGGCGGCACGTCGAGCTTGCGGCAGAACGGCCGCAGCGCCTCCACGACGTAGTCGATCACCACGGCGTGCTCTTCCTGGTCCTTGTCGGACGCCAGGAGGGCCTCGCCGTTGGCGCGGTCCGCGACGGGGTCCGCCGAGCGCGGCATGGACCCGGCGTGCGGGGTCGTGTACACGGAGTCGCCGGCGCGGGAGAGCAGCAGCTCGGGCGTGGCGCCCACGAGCGTGCGCCCGCCGGGCAGCTCGGCGGCGTAGGTGAAGTGGCGCGGGTTGCCGCGGGCCAGGTTGCGCACGATCTTCTCGACCGGCACCGGCACCGGCGCGGCGAACTCGAGCTCCAGCGCGCGGGCGAGCACGGCTTTGCGCAGGCCACGGTCGCGCAGGGCCGCCACGGCGGCCCGCACGTTGGCCTTGTGGCCCTCCTCGGACGGCACCTCACGGGTGACCGCCGGGGCGGGCAGGTCTTCGGACGCGGCGACAGCACTGCCTTCGCCCTCGGCCTGTGCCCGGTGGACCGTGCGTGGCAGGACGAGGTGACCCGGCGTGGTCGTGCCCGGGCCGGTGTCGAAGGGCAGCACCCCGACCGCGAGCGGCACACCCGAGCTGGTCAGCTCTTCGACCACGGTCCTGGCCAGCCGCCGTGGATCCGTGTCGGTCACGGCGGCGACCGAACCCTGGGCGAGGAGTGCTCGCCGGGCCGTCGCGAACAGGAAGTCGCCGCGCTGGTAGCGGACGGTTGTCTCGACCGGGGTCGCCGGTGCGGTACTGGTCGTCACCGCTCCAGCGTCCCAGGATCCGGGAGCTCCGCGGGGAAAGTGTTGCCAGAAGAACACCTTCGGCGCACTTTCCCCGCGGTCGTCCCGGAGTGCTACTTCAGCGCGTCGATCAGAGCTTCGCGCTGGCGCTCGCCGAGGCCCGCGGCCCGGCGGTCGGGGTCGATCCCCGCCTGCTCGAGCAGCGCGGCGACCTTGACCGCGCCCAGGCCGGGGACGGCCTTGAGCAGCTGGGTGACCTTCGTCTTCCCGATGGTCTTGTTCTCCTTGGCCTGCTTGAGCACCTTCTCGATGCTCGTGGTGCCGGACTTGATCGACGCGAGCAGCTCCGAACGCGCCTTACGAGCCTCTGCCGCCTTGGCGAGGGCCTCGGCGCGCTGCTCCGGAGTCAACGTGGGCAGAGCCAACGTAGTGTCCTTTCCTCTCAGGTCTCCGCTTGCGCGGCCGACGGCTTTTTTCCGATGCTTGCAAGCGCAAGCGCTGGCCAGCCGTCTCTTACCACGGCCCCAGTAAACGCCACACCCTCGAAGAGCGCGCAACCGACACGCACTTATCACCCTCCGACCACCCGGTGGACAAGTCACGAAGGGACCCCTCGCAGCCTGCGGAAACGTCAGACGTCCCTCGTTTTCGACACCATTCCCTCACCCGAATGAGGCTCTATTTCAACACGGTTACGACGCCATTTTTTGTTGCCCTGCAAGGAAAATGCCGGTAGACAGTTGATCATGACCACGGGAGGCCGCCACCCGATACGGGGACGGCCGTGACCGAACGGTTGCCCGAGTTGACCATGCCCCGGCGCCCGGTCCGCCGTTAGAGTCGGCGGCACCCCAGTTCACCGGCGAACGAGCACCACGGGAGTTCACCCATGTTGAGCACGATGCAGGACGGGCAGCTTTCGCTGGCGAAGCTGCTGCGCCACGGCACCAAGGTCCACGCGCGGAGCGAAGTCATCACCTGGACCGGTTCAGAAGCCCGCCGGGAGACCTATGCCGAGCTCGGGCAGCACGCCGCCCGCCTGGCCAACGCGCTGCGCGGCCTCGGCGTGACGGGCGACCAGCGCGTCGGCACGTTCATGTGGAACAACGCGGAGCACCTGGCCGCCTACCTCGCCGTGCCGGCCATGGGCGCGGTGCTGCACACCCTGAACATCCGCCTGTTCCCCGAGCAGCTCACCTTCGTCGCGAACCACGCCGAGGACCACGTGGTGATCGTCGACGGCACCCTCGTGCCGCTGCTGGCCAAGCAGCTGCCGCACTTCACCACGGTCAAGCACGTGATCGTGGCCAACGGCGACGCCTCGACGCTGGAGGCGCCCGACGGCATCACCGTGCACTCCTACGACGAGCTGCTGGCCGCCCAGCCGAGCGAGTTCGACTGGCCCGAGATCGACGAGCGCTCGGCCGCCGCGATGTGCTACACGTCCGGCACGACGGGCGACCCGAAGGGCGTCGTTTACTCGCACCGCTCGATCTGGCTGCACTCGATGCAGGTCTGCATGACCGACAGCATGCGGCTGGCCCAGGAGGACACCGCGCTGGCGATCGTGCCGATGTTCCACGCGATGTCGTGGGGCCTGCCGTACGCGGCGATGATGGTCGGCGCGTCGCTGCTCATGCCCGACCGCTTCCTGCAGCCGGCGCCGATCTCGGCGATGCTGGCGGCCGAGAAGCCGACCTTCGCGGCGGCTGTGCCGACGATCTGGCAGGGCCTGCTCGCCCACCTCGACGCGAACCCGCAGGACATCTCCCACGTGCGCGAGGTCGTGGTCGGCGGGTCGGCGGCGCCGCCTTCGCTGATGCACGCGTTCGAGGAGCGCTACGACGTGCCGATCCTGCACGCGTGGGGCATGACCGAGACGTCGCCGCTGGGCAGCGTCGCGCGTCCGCCGGGCAGCGCGACCGGCGAGGAGCGCTGGGCCTACCGCTACACGCAGGGCCGGTTCCCGGCGTCGGTGGCCGCGCGGCTCATCGGCGACGACGGCGAAGAGCTGCCGTGGGACAACGAGGCCGTGGGCGAGCTCGAGGTGCAGGGCCCGTGGATCGCCGGTGCCTACTACGGCGGCGACGCCATCGACCCGGAGAAGTTCCACGACGGCTGGCTGCGCACGGGTGACGTCGGCAAGATCAGCCCCGACGGCTACCTCACCCTCACCGACCGCGCCAAGGACGTGATCAAGTCCGGCGGCGAGTGGATCTCGTCGGTCGACCTGGAGAACCAGGTCATGGGGCACCCGGCCGTCGCCGAGGCGGCCGTGGTCGGCATCCCCGACGAGAAGTGGGACGAGCGCCCGCTGGTGGCCGTCGTGGTGAAGGAAGGCCAGAAGGTGACGGCGGAGGAGCTGCGCGACTACCTGACCGACAAGGTCGCGAAGTGGCAGCTGCCCGAGAACTGGACCTTCGTGGACGAAGTGCCCAAGACCAGCGTCGGCAAGTTCGACAAGAAGCGGATCCGCGCGTCCTACTCAGAGGGAAAGCTCGACATCTCACAGCTCTAACGGGTAATTCTCCGGCGAGTCGCGGATCATCCGGCGCCTGTCTTGAGGGAGTCTGACGCTCTCAAGACAGGCGTCGGAGCACGTCGGAGGAAGTACGGGGATGCAGTCACGCAGCAGGAGGTCGTTCCTCGCCCTGGCGGGAACGGCGGCAGTGGGCGCGGTCGCGGCCGCGTGCGGTTCGAACACCGGGCGCCCGGGCGACCCGCCGCCGTCCACGGCGATGTCGGCCGGACCACCGCCCTCGCAAGCACCCGCGAAGGTGACGCTGCAGCAGTGGTACCACGCGTACGGCGAAGACGGCGTGCAGGACGCCGTGCGCGGCTACGCGGCGTCGTACCCGGGCGCGACCGTGAAGGTGCAGTGGAACCCGGGCGACTACGACTCGAAGATCGTGACCGCGCTGCAGAACAGCGCCGTGCCCGACGTGTTCGAGGCCCAGGTGAAGATCGACTGGGTGCGCCAGAACCAGGTCGTGGCGCTCGACGACCTCATCGGCCCGGTGAAGAACGACTTCAGCCCCGCCGTGCTGGCCGCGCAGACCGTGGAGGGCAAGGTCTACGGCATCCCGCAGGCCACCGACACCCAGGTGCTCTTCTACCGCCCGAGCCTGCTGCAGGCCGCGGGCGTGCAGCCGCCGCAGACCGTCGACGAGCTGGTGGACGCCGCCGGCAAGCTCTCGCGCGACGGCGTGAAGGGCCTGTTCGCGGGCAACGACGGCGGCGTCGCCACGCTCACCGGCCCGCTGCTGTGGTCGTCCGGGCTCGACTACCTCAAGCCCGGCGGCCGCGAGGTCGGCTTCGACGACCCGCGCGCGGCCACCGCGTTGGGCAAGCTGCGCACGCTGAACGCCAACAGCTCCCTGCTGCTCGGCGCGCCCACCGACTGGTCCGACCCGGGCGCCTTCATCGACGGGCTGTGCGCGATGCAGTGGACCGGGCTGTGGAACATGCCGAAGATCCGCGACGCGTTCAACGACGACTTCGCCGTGCTGCCCTTCCCCAAGCTGGACAACAGCGGCGCACCTTCGGTGCCGGTGGGCGCGTACGGCGCGATGGTCAACGCGAAGAGCAAGCACGTGGCCGAGGCCAAGGCGTTCGTGAAGTGGCTCTGGATCGACCAGACGGCCGACCAGCTGGAGTTCGCCACGCGTTTCGGCTTCCACGTGCCCGCGCGCCAGAGCCTCATCGACAAGGCCGACACGCTGCGCTCGGGCCCGGCCGCCGACGTCGCGCGGTTCGTGAAGGAGAACAGCCACCTCGTCGGCGGTCCCGTGTGGACCCAGCAGGCGAACACGGCGTTGTCCGACGCCGTCGCGAAGATCGCCAAGGAGGGCGCCGACCCGGTGGCGCAGACCAAGGCGGCGGTGACGGTCGCGCAGTCCGAGCTGAAGCGCTTGTTCGGATGAAGCTGTCCCGGAGGACCCGGGACACGCTGGCGTTCTGGGGATTCGTCGGCCCGTTCCTGATCGGGCTGGCCGTTTTCGCGTACCTGCCGATCGGCTGGAGCGTGTACCTGTCCTTCTTCGACGCGCGCAACACCGTGACGCCGAGTGTGTTCGTGGGGCTGGACAACTACGCGCACATGCTCACCGACGGGCCGTTCCTGGCCAGCCTCGGCACGTTCAGTGTGTTCGCGGTCGTGATCGTGCCGCTCACGTTCGTGCTGTCGCTCGCGCTCGCCGTGGGCGTGCACCAGCTGAGGTTCGCGCGCGCGTTCTTCCGGTCGGTGTTCTTCCTGCCGTTCGCGTGCTCGTACGTGGTGGCTTCGCTGATCTGGAAGACGTCGCTGTTCTCCGGCGTGCGCTACGGGCTCGCGAACACCGTGCTCGGCCTGTTCGGCGCCGACCCGGTGGCGTGGACGGGCACGGTCGACCCGCCGCTGTACTGGATCGTGCTGGTGACCGCTCGGCTGTGGCTGCAGCTGGGCTTCTACCTGATCCTGTTCCTCGCCGCGCTGCAACGGATTCCAGGCCAGCTCTACGAAGCGGCCTGGCTCGACGGCGCGAAGCCGGGCTGGCAGGTGTTCCGCCACATCACGCTGCCGCAGCTGCGAGCGACGTCCGTGGCCGTGCTGCTGCTGAACCTGATCAACGCGTACCAGGCGTTCGACGAGTTCTACAACATCATGGGCGACTCCCGCGGTTATCCGCCGTTCGCGCGGCCGCCGCTGGTGTACCTCTACTACACGTCGCTGGGTTCGGGCGGCCAGGACCTGGGCCGCGGCAGCGCGGGCGCGGTGCTGCTGGCGTTGCTCATCGCGCTCGTGACGTTGCTGCAGGGTCGGCTGTTCCGCTTCGATCGCGGTGCCCTCTCGTGAACGGCGCTGTGGTGCGGGCCGTGCTGCGCTGGACCGCGCTGATCGTGGCGGCGGTGCTGTTCCTGCTGCCGTTCTACCTGCTGCTGCGCAACGGGCTCGCCTCACGCGCGGAGATCACCGCGCCGAACTGGACGCTGTGGCCCCGGCAGGTGCACTGGGAGAACTTCTCGCGGTTGTTCTCGCTGGAGGACGTGCCGTTCGCGCGGAGCCTGCTGAACTCGGCGGTCGTGGCGACGCTGCAGACGGTGGGGCTGCTGGTGATCTGCTCGCTCGCCGGCTACGGGTTCGCGCGGATCCCTTACCGGCACTCGAAAACCGTGTTCTACGCGGTGCTCGCGACGCTGATGATCCCGACGTCGGTCACGTTCGTGCCGAGCTTCGTCGTGGTGTCCACGCTGGGCTGGCTCTCGGACCTGCGGGGCCTGGTGATCCCGGGGTTGTTCAGCGCGTTCAGCGTGTTCCTGTTCCGCCAGTACTTCCTGGACTTCCCGCGTGAGCTGGAGGAAGCCGGCCGCGTCGACGGGCTCACGCGCTGGGGTGTGTTCCGGCGCATCGTGGTGCCGAACTCGCGCGGCTTCTTCGCCGCGATCGCCGTGATCTCGGTGATCGGCAGCTGGAACGCGTTCCTGTGGCCGCTGATCATCGCGCAGTCGCCGGACTCCTGGACGGTCCAGGTGGCGCTCTCCGGGCTGCTGACGTCGCAGAACCCGCAGCTGAACCTGCTCTTCCTCGCCGCGGCGGTGTCGATCCTGCCGATCGTGCTGCTGTTCGCGTTCCTGCAGCGTTACCTCGTGCGCGGGGTCACGGAGTCGGGGCTGAAGGGCTGAGCCGCGCGGCCGAGCACCGGGTCGGGCCACCCGATCCGGGACAACCCGATCGCGGTGGTCAATCCGCCGATTCCGCCCCCGACGACCACCCCATCCCCCATAAGCTCTTTGTACCCGACGTCCGGAACCTGGAGCGCCCGATGACCGATCCGTACCAGCAGCAGCCCCACCAAGAGGGCCAGTTCTACGGCGCCGACGGTTACCCGACGCCCCAGCAGCCCCAGCAGCAGCCCTCGGCGCCGCTGCCCGTGCCGTACTCCGCGCCGGTTTCGGGGCCGTATCCCGCGCCGTATTCAGGGCCGTACTCGGGACCGCAGCAAATGCCGTACGGGCCGTTCCCCGGCTACGTGCCGCTGCGGACGAGTGGCATGGCGATCGCGGGGATGATCATCGGGATCCTCGCGCTGATCACATTCTGGGTGCCGTTCTGGGACGTCGTGGCGGCGTTCACGGCGATCGGGCTGTCGTGGGCCGGCATGGTGCAGGCGCAGAAGCCCGGTTACACGGGTCAGGGCATGGGGATCGCCGGGCTCGTGTGCGGGATCATCGCCGCGATCCCGGCGGTGATCTTCCTGGTGCTGTTCTTCGTGGCGATCGCGGCGACGAGCACGTCGTGCGCGTTCTACTGCTGAAGCCACACCTTCGTCGGGTAGCCGAACCGCGGTGGATGTGACAGTGTCAGCCGCACTGTCACGGTGAATGTGAGCGAGATTCATATTGCGTTCACCGGAGTTCCACCGCCGTCCGGCAGCGTGCTGGGCAGCCGACACCGGGGAGCGAAGATGGCCCAGCTGACCAGGCGGACGTTCACCGCGGCAGGTGCCGCAGGCGTGGGGTTGCTGCTGTGCACCCCGACCGCCAACGCGCTGGACCGGGCGCTCAAGCGCACGGCCTCGCGCACCGTCAGCACCGCCGGCACCACCCTGGAGCAGGTCGCCACCGCCGTCTCCCCCGGCACGGCCACGTACTCGCGCCTCACCGGCGGCCCCGGCTGGCCGCTCGTCGTCCGCGGCGAACTCGCCGCCCCGAAGGACGGCCGCGACGACCGCCGGACGGCGCTGGGCGCGTTCGTGCAGTTCACCGACCTGCACATCACCGACACCGAGTCGCCGGCGCGGTTCGAGTACCTGCACCCGTACGTCAGCTCGGCGCACCGGCCGCAGGAAGCCCTCGGCGCGGCCGCGACGAGCGCGCTGGTGCAGCGGGTGAACAGCGTCGCGAAGGGACCGTTCACCGGCCGGCCGTTCGACTTCCTCGTGACCACCGGCGACAACACCGACAACCACGAACTGCTGGAGCTCGACTGGTTCCTGACCAGCCTCAACGGCGGCGCGATCACCCCGAACTCCGGTGACCCCAGCCGGTACGAGGGGGTGCAGGCGTCGGGCAACGACGCGTTCTGGAACCCGTCGACCCCGCTCGACGACGACTACTCGAAGAAGGGCTTCCCACAGCTGCCGGGCCTGCTCGAAGCGGGGATCGCGCCGTTCACCGCGCCCGGGCTGGACGTGCCGTGGTTCTGCACGTTCGGCAACCACGACGACAGCGTGGTCGGCACCCTGCCGGAAGGCATCCCGGGCATCGAGGCCTGGTACACGAGCCGGTACAAGGTGATCGGCAAGGACGAGAGCACCGCGAAGAAGCTCGGGGCGGCCATCAACGGCGGCAAGAGCGTGCCGCTGACCGAGCTGTTCGGCGGCACCGGCACGATCCGCGAGGTCACACCCGACGCGCGCCGGCGGCCGTTCACCACGGCGGAGTTCGTGACCGCGCACCTGGAGTCCGGCAACACCGGCCCCGGCCCGGTCGGCCACGGTTTCTCGGAGAACAACGCCGACGGCCGCGACGTCTACTACACGTTCCGCATCGCCCCGGGCGTCACCGGCATCAGCCTCGACACCACGACGCTGGGCGGTTTCGCCGACGGCTCGATCGGGCTCGGCCAGTTCAACTGGGTGGAGTCGACGCTCAAGCGCAACTGTTCGACGTACTACGACTTCTTCGGCCGCAAGGTCAAGCAGTCGGTGACCGACGAGCTGTTCGTGCTGTTCAGCCACCACACGAGCGACACCATGGGCAACCTCCTGCCCGACTCGCGCCACCTGCTGGAGCCGCGCCTGAACGGCGACGCGTTCGTGGGGCTGCTCAACCGCTTCCCTAACGTGGTGGCGTGGGTCAACGGCCACACGCACCTCAACAAGATCACCCCGCACGTCGGCAAGACGCCCGCGCAGAGCTTCTGGGAGATCAACACCGCCTCCCACGTCGACTTCCCGCAGCACGCGCGCATCCTCGAGCTGGCCGACAACGGCGACGGCACCCTGTCGATCTTCACCACGCTCATCGAAGCTGCCGCGCCTTACGCCGTGGACTACTCCGCGCGCACGCCTTCCGCCCTGGCTTCGCTCTACCGCGAGCTTTCGTACAACGACATCCACGTGGACCTGGGCCGCGTCGGCTCGGACGGCGACCACAACACAGAGCTGCTGCTCACCAACCCGCTCGGCTGATTACCTCGCGGGTAATCGACGCTGTGCGCCCGGCTGCGGTTAGGTGTTCGGCATGACCGAGCTGTTCCAGACCATGCCGTTCGCCGAGCGGCTGGGCATCGAGGCACTCTCGCAGGCCCCGGACCTCGTCCGCGCCCGCCTCGCGTGGGACGCCGCCCTGTGCACCCTCGGCGGCACCCTGCACGGCGGCGTCCTCATGTCCCTGGCCGACTCGACGGGCGCGGTGTGCGCGTTCCTCAACCTGCCACCGGGCGCTTCGGGCACCACCACACTGGAGTCGAAGACCAACTTTCTGCGTGGGGTCCGCGCGGGGCACGCGGTCGCGTCATCCCGGCCACTGCACGCGGGCCGCCGCGTGGTCGTCGTGGAAACCGAAATCCACGACGACGAGGGGAAACTGGTCGCGAAGGTGACCCAGACGCAGGCGGTGCTCTAGGCCGCCCACGGGAGCCGGACGGCTTCGAGTTCGGTGTCGTTGAGGAGTGTCCCGATCAGCTCCGGCGAGCCGGCGACCTTGGTGCCCCAGAGATCGTAGTCGGTGCAAAGCACCACGAGTGGTCCGCGGCCCAGAGATTGGACGGGCTGAAACAGGTCTCGGGGTCGTCGTAGAGGACCGCGGCGTCGCCGAGGCGTCCGGTGAGGACCCGGACGGTTTCGTAGTCCTCGAACCGCCGAGTTGCCGGGCCGAAGAAGGCAACGCACGGGGTGTCGGGACCACTGTGTTCGACGAGGAGGCCGATCAGCCGGGTCCAGGTCTCGCGATCCAGGGCACCCTCGGTGGGCGGAATGATGCCGAGGGGCCAGCTGCCCTCCTTCGTGGCCGAGGGGAAGCACCGGAAACAGGGCAGCAGCCCGTCCGGCACGATCGGATCACCGACACGTTCGGCGAGTTCCGCCCAGCGCAGCCGCCGCCGGCCGGGCCCCGGGTGCTCCGAGCGGCCCAGCCCACCGCCCATGGTCACCGAGACGGCGTCGAGGTCGAAGTCGCCGATCATGTGCGGTTCGACGACACCTTCGGCGATCTGCGCCTGGTGGTGTTCGTGGTAGGTGAGGTCCACCGGGCCTCGCTCGTGCTCGTAGAGGGCGTTGAGCACCCAGGCGGCGTCCGGCATCGAGGGCGGCATGAATCCGGTCAGGCCGTCTTCGCCGGAAAGCTCGCGCAGCCAGTCGACGGCGGTGGCCGGCGCGGGTGACCACAGCTCGGTGAACGGGTTCAGCACGCGCTCATCGTCCCAGCGACCACCACCGATTTCGCCGCCTTGCTCTGGTCGGCTCTTTACGAACCCGCCTCGACCGGCGAAAATCTCTCGCTACGACTGGGGTCTCGGGGACGGAGCACGGCATGCGGGTGCGGAGCTTGATCACGCTATTGTCCATCGCCATGGTGACGGCAGGAGCGACGCAGGTCGCCGACGCGGCGCCGGTGCGTCCGGCGAACGACGAGGCGATCAACTACCACGAGTGGTCCGGCGGGGCGTTCGCCGCGGGCCGCCTCGACGGGCTGGGGCTGGGGCGCGACGGGCTGCGCATCACGCGGCCCGCGGGCACCGTCGAGCACTCCGAGCCGGGGCTGGGCACGACGAAGACCTACGAGTACGGCTCGTGGACGTCGCCGCTGTTCCGGCAGGGGTTCGACGCGACGCAGCTCATCGCGTCGTGGAACGCGCTGACGCCGGCGAAGACGTGGCTGGAGGTCGAGGCGAAGGGCCGCACGTCGGCGGGCGTGGAGACGACCTGGTACGTGATGGGCCGCTGGGCCAGCGGCGACGCCGACATCCAGCGCACGAGCGTCGACGGCCAGAGTGACGACAACGCGTCGGTGGACGTCGACACGCTGGCCACGAAGACGGGGGTCACGCTGCGCTCGTACCAGCTGCGCGTGAGCCTCTACCGCGAAGCGGGCACGCGGGTGACCCCGACGGTGTCCACGCTCGGCGCCGTGACCTCGAACGTCCCGGACCGCTTCGACGTGGCGACCACCAAGCCGGGCCGCGCGCGGGGCATCGAGCTGAAGGTGCCGGCGTACGCGCAAAACATCCACAAAGGACAGTTCCCGCAGTACGGTGGCGGCGGCGAGGCCTGGTGCAGCCCGACGTCCACCGAAATGGTCGCCGAGTACTGGGGCAAGAAGCCGACCGCGCAGCAGATGAGCTGGATCCCGTCGGACTACCTCGACCCGTCCGTCGTCTACGCCGCGCGAAACACCTACGACTACGCCTACGACGGCACCGGCAACTGGCCGTTCAACACCGCGTACGCCGCTTCACTCGGCCTGCGCGGTCACATCACGCGCCTGCACGACCTCAACGAGCTCGAGGACTACATCGCCCGCGGCATCCCCGTGATCACCTCGCAGTCGTTCCTCTCCGACGAGCTCGACGGCGCCGGCTACGGCACGTCCGGCCACATCATGGTCGTCGTCGGCTTCACCCAGGCCGGCGACGTGATCGTCAACGACCCAGCCTCCAGCACCGACGCCCGCGTGCGCAACGTGTACAAGCGCGACCAGTTCGAGAAGATCTGGCAGCGCACGAAGCGCTACACGGCGGACGGCAGCGTGGCCGGTGGGCCGGGCGGAGTGGTCTACATCGTGACGCCGGCCTGAGCCGCGCAGACACCGACGGCGGGACCCGGGCGGATCGAACGGCGCAAGCTGCTCAGCTGAAGATCTGCTCCGGTTCCACCACCGTGCACTTCAGGCCGTGCTCGCCCGCGGGCTCGCCGAGGAGCAGGGCGGCCTCGGCCTGGGGGACGTCGGCGACGCGGACCGGGTGGCCGTCGACGAGGAGCGGGTAGCGGACGGCCGACGCGCCGACGTAGGCGTGGACACCCTCGACGCGCGCGCCGTCGGAGGTCTCGACGGAGTAGCCGTCCAGGTGGGCGAGGTGGTAGCGGGTGCCGCGGCCTTCGCAGACGTCGAGGACCGCGCGTTGCTCCGGCGTGACGAACCACAGGAAGTGGTGCTCGGCGCCCGGCAGTGCGGTGAGGGTGGCGGGGCGCTGGTCGTCGACCTTGCGTAGCCCGGAGGCCCACACCGCGGCCAGCCCGGTGCACCGCACACGGACGGCCACGACAGGACCGGTCAGGCCGAGCTCGTCACGCAGCCAGGTGATCTTCGACGGGCACGCGTTGGAGCCGTACGCCAAGACGGGCAGGCGGTCGCGCCAGCCGGCCGGCGCGGACGAAAGGGGATAACCGGCGCCGTCGACGTGGACGAACGACGTACCCGGCCGTGCCCCGGGGTAGGGGACGGCCGGGTAGTCGGCGTCGATGAAAAGCCTCAGAACTCCACCACGCTGCGGAGGACGTCGCCGTGGTGCATGCGCTCGAAGGCCTGCTCCACGTCGCCGACGCCGATGCGCTCGGTCACGAACTTGTCCAGCGGCAGCCGGCCCTGCAGGTACAGGTCGACGAGCATGGGGAAGTCGCGCGAGGGCAGGCAGTCGCCGTACCAGGAGGACTTCAGCGAGCCGCCGCGGCCGAAGAAGTCGATGAGGGGCAGGTCGTTGAGGCGCATGTCCGGCGTCGGCACGCCGACCAGCACGACGGTGCCCGCGAGGTCACGGCCGTAGAACGCCTGCTTCCACGTCTCGGGCCGGCCGACGGCGTCGATGACCACGTCGGGGCCGAACGAGTGCGTGGCGTCCTGCATGGCCGCCACCACCGCGTCCTGGCTGAGGCCCTTGCTGTTCACGGTGTGCGTGGCGCCGAAGCCCTTGGCCCATTCGAGCTTCCGGTCGTCGGTGTCGATGGCGATGATCGTGGTCGCGCCGGCCAGCTGAGCGCCCGCGATGGCCGCGTCGCCCACGCCGCCGCAGCCGATCACGGCCACGGAGTCACCGCGCGTCACCGCGCCGGTGTTGATGGCCGCGCCGAGGCCCGCCATCACGCCGCAGCCGAGCAGGCCCGCCACCGCGGGTTCGGCCCGTTCGTCCACCTTCGTGCACTGTCCACTGTGGACGAGCGTCTTCTCGAGGAACGCCCCGATGCCCAGCGCGGGCGACAGCTTCGTGCCGTCGGTGAGCGTCATCGGCTGCTCGGCGTTGAACGTGGAGAAGCAGTACCACGGCTTGCCGCGCTTGCACGCCCGGCACGTGCCGCAGACGGCGCGCCAGTTGAGGATCACGTAGTCGCCGGGCGCGATGTCCGTGACCCCGGCGCCGACCTTGTCGACCCGGCCCGCGGCCTCGTGGCCGAGCAGGAACGGGAAGTCGTCGTTGATCCCGCCCTCGCGGTAGTGCAGGTCGGTGTGGCAGACCCCGCAGGCCTGCACCGACACGACCGCCTCGCCCGGACCCGGGTCCGGCACCACCACGGTCTCGAGCGCCACCGGCTCGCCCTTCGCGCGGGACACGATCCCCTGGACCTCGTACGGCATGCGCTCATCCTTCCCTGCACCATTGCTTTGCCGGGGCAGCTAATCACGGAACATGCACACGTGGCCATACCACGATGCGTGGGTGTCGCATCTCGGCGACGAAGTGCACGGGATTGTTTTCACTCTCGGCAAACGGGGGTTGTGCTCCAGCCGAGCCGCGGGTCGGGATCGCCCGGACGGTGCGGAACCCCGTCGGCTCGCGGGAAAGCCGCTCGTCCCGTGCCGGGTCCGCCAGGCGGGGGCTCACGGCGACGCCGGCCACGCGAGCTCCATGGCCGGTCGAGCCGGCTCAGCCGAGCAGTTTTCCCGGGTTCAGGATCCCCGTCGGGTCGACCGCGGATTTCGCGGCGCACAGCACGGACAGCCCCAGCGCGCCGATCTCCGGCTCCAGGTAGGGCGCGTGGTCGACGCCCACGGCGTGGTGGTGCGTGATCGTGCCGAGACCGACGATCGCCTCCGAGGCCGCATGCTTGGCGCGCTGCCACTGGCCGACCGGGTCGGTGTCGTCGCGGGAGGTCAGGACGGTGAAGTAGAGAGAGGCGCCGGTCTCGTAGACGTGCGAGACGTGGCACATCACGATGGCGCGGCCGAGCGAGGCGACCAAGGCCGCGCGGACGGCGTCGTGCAGGTCGTCGAGCCGGGACCAGTACGCGGCGGTCTCCAGGGTCTCGACGCACACCCCCAGGTCCATCAACGCGTCACGCTGGCGCGGGCCCGAGAAGCGGCCGTGGCGCCACGACTCGCCGAGCGCCGTGCCGATCCGCACGGCGCCCGCGCGGCGCAGGAACCGTGCCGTGCGGCGCCGGCGGGCCTGGACATCGCGTTCCCAGCCGACGATCAGCAGACACGGGTGCTTCACACCCCGAGCGGCCAGGTACGCCCGCAGTGCGGAAGTCTTCAGGCCGGCGTTCAGCGCGAACGACACCGCCGTCTCGTCCACATCGGACAGACGCGTGACGTCGGCGGTCGCGTGGTTCTGGGCGAGGGCGCGCATGGCCTCGGAACCACGCTCCCAGCCGTCGACCACCCAGCCCTCGTACCGGCGCGAGTCGGGCACCGGCCGCACGCGCAGCGCAACCTCGGTGATCACGCCGAGTGCGCCCTCGCTGCCCACTGCGAGCTGCCGCAGGTCCGGCCCCGCCGCCGACGCGGGCGCGACCCCGAGCCGCCACTCGCCCTGCGGCGTCGCCACGCGGACGCCGGCGACCATGTCCTCGAAGCGGCCGTAGCCCGCCGACGCCTGCCCGGCCGAGCGCGTCGCCGCGAAGCCGCCGATGGTCGCGCGCTCGAACGACTGCGGCACGTGGCCCAGCGTGAACCCGTGCTCACCCAGCAGCCGCTCGGCCTCGGGCCCGCGCACGCCGGCCTGCAGCACGGCGAGGTGCGACTGCTCGTCCACCGACACCAGCGCGTCGAGCCGCACCAGGTCGAGCGCGATCACCGCCGCCTTGTCGCCGCGCAGCGCCGCGACGCCGCCGACCACCGACGTGCCCCCGCCGAACGGCACGACCCCCACGTCGTGGCGCACACAGACCTCGAGCACGGCCTGCACCTGCTCGGGCGAAGCGGGCAGCACCACGGCGTCGGGCGCGGGCACCGAGTCGCCAAGTCGACGGTGCAGCAGGTCCAGATAGGACAGACCACCCGCGCGCTCGAGCCGCGAGCCGGCGTCGACCAGCACGTTCTCCGCACCGACCACGGCCGCGAGGTCCTCGCGGGCCTGGCCGGGAAGGACCGAACCGGTCAGGTTCGGGACGGAATCCGGCTTTCGCCCTCGATCAGCACCCACCGGGCCGATACGCTGGCCGAGCCACCGGACCGCCCGATCGGGCAGCGAGGCGGCGCCAGCGCCGTCGCCGGTCCACGACTGCCGGATGCGGTGGTTTATGAGATCACTCACGACTACAGTGTGACATATGGACGTCAAACGTCACTCCCCACCGGGAGAGACTCCCTCGGCCCTCGCGGGGGCCCGCAGCCGGCAGACTTCGGCGCGCGTTGCCGACGACGTGCTGCTCGACGCCGCGCGCGAGTGCGTGCTCGCGGTCGGCGTCCGGCGCACCACGCTCGCCGAGATCGCGCGCACCGCGCGCGTGAGCCGCATGACCGTGTACCGCCGGTTCCCCGACGTGCGCAGTGTGCTCGCCGCGCTGATGACGCGCGAGTTCAGCGGCCTGCTCAAACACGCCAGCCACGCGGGCGACGACGCGACCAGCACCCGTGAGCGCCTCGTGCTCATCGCGGCGGCCGGCGTCAGCGCTTTGGCGGCCGACCCGCTGTTCCGCACGCTGCTGGACGTCGACCCGGAGCTCGTGCTGCCCTACATCGTGGAGCGGCTCGGGGCCACGCAGATCTTCGCCGAACAGGTGCTGCGCTCGCTGCTGGAGGCCGGGCACCGCGACGGTTCCGTGCGCAAGGCCGAGGTCACCGCGCAGGCGCGCTCGATCCTGCTGGTCGTGCAGTCCTTCGCGTTCTCCCTGCGGCCCGCCACCGCGGACCTCGACGAGCAGGCGTTGCTCGACGAGTTCCGGTACCTCGTCGACGCAGCGCTCAAGCCATGAGTACAGGTTCACTGAACGCACGCCGCCGCGAACGTGAGCTCGACCGGCTCACGAACGGTGAGCGAGTCGACGTCATAGTCGTCGGCGGCGGCGTCACCGGCGCGGGCATCGCGCTCGACGCGGCGGCTCGCGGGCTGTCGGTCGCGCTGATCGAGGCCCACGACCTGGCGTTCGGCACCTCCCGCTGGTCGAGCAAGCTCGTGCACGGCGGCCTGCGCTACCTCGCGAAGGGCGAGTTCGGGCTCGCGCACGAGAGCGCCGTCGAGCGCGGGATCCTGATGACGCGGACCGCGCCGCACCTCACGCGCGCCATGCCGCAGCTGTTCCCCTTGTACCCCAGCACTTCCCGCGCGCAGCAGACCGTGATCGCCACCGGTCTGCGCGCGGGTGACGCGCTGCGGCGGGCCGCGCGCACGCCGTCGTCGGTGCTGCCGCGACCCCGGCAGATCCCGGTGGCCGAGGCCGTCGCGCTGGCCCCGGGCCTCGCGCCCGCCGGCCTGCGCGGTGCCCTGCTCGCCTACGACGGCGCCCTGGTCGACGACGCGCGCCTGGTCGTGAACCTCGCCCGCACGGCCGCACTGCTGGGCGCCCGGATCCTCACGCACCTGGAGGCCGTGTCGCTTTCGGGCACCGGCGTGCGCGTGCGCGAAGGCTCGGCGGAGTACGACCTCCACGCACGCCAGGTCGTCAACGCGACCGGCGTCTGGGCGGGCACGCTCACCGACGCCGTGCGGCTGCGGCCGTCGCGCGGTTCGCACCTGGTCCTCGCCTCGGGCACCGCCTCGGTGGGCGGGACGTCGGTGAACGTCGCCGTGCCCGGGGAAAGCAACCGGTTCGTCTTCCTGCTGCCGCAGGTCGACGCCCGCGTCTACTTGGGACTCACCGACGAGCCCATCGAGGGTGAGATCCCGCCGGTGCCCGAGGTTCCGGAGTCCGATGTGGACTTCCTGCTGTCCGTGGCGTCCTCGGTGCTCGCCCGGCCGCTGACCCGCGCCGACGTGATCGGCTCCTACGCCGGCCTGCGTCCCCTGGTCGCCGGTTCCGCAGGCAGCAGCGCCGACCTCTCGCGCAAACACGCCGTGGTCACCGGCACCGACGGCGTGCTCACCGTGGTCGGCGGCAAGCTCACCACCTACCGCCGCATGGCCGAGGACGCCGTCGACGCGGCACTGGCGCACTCGGGCCTGCACGCCGGTCCGTCGCGCACCGCGCGGCTGCCGTTGCTCGGCGCGGCCCCGCGCGCAAGACTGTCCCTTGTGGACGCCCCGGCCCGCCTGGTCGCCAAGTACGGCACGGAAGCTCCCCGCGTCGCCGCCCTGGGCGAGGTCGACCGGGCGTTCGCCGCTCCGCTTTTCGACGGCACGCAGATCACCGCGGCGGAGGTCGTCTGGGCCGTCCGTCACGAAGGCGCCTTGGACGTCGAAGACGTGCTCGAACGCCGCACCCGCCTGTCGCTCGTGCCCGCCGAGGCCGAGGCCGCCCGCGCCCGCGTGGCGGAGCTCGTGGAGAAGGCCCTGGCCGGACTGTCCTGAACAGCGGGAGAGGGCCCGCGCCGTTCGCTAGAGTTGGCGGCGCGGGACTCACCACTGTCCACACAGGTGCTCGGAGAGGGGGCGGTTTTGCCCGGAGGAGCACTCGAGATCGACGCGATCTCCAAGCGCTACGGCCGCAAGGTCGCCCTCGACGGCGTGACGTTCGACGTGCGGCCGGGTGAGCTGTTCGGCTTCGTCGGCAGCAACGGCGCCGGCAAGACCACCACCATGCGCATCGCGCTCGGTGTGCTCGCCGCCGACTCCGGCCAGGTCCGCTTCGCGGGCGAGCCGGTGACCCACGAAACCCGCACGCGCATCGGGTACATGCCCGAGGAGCGCGGGTTGTACCCGAAGATGAAGGTGCTCGACCAGCTCGTGTTCCTCGCGGAGCTCCACGGCCTGAGCACCAACGACGCCCACCGCGCCACCGAGCTGTGGCTCGCGCGGCTGGGGCTGGGCGAGCGCCGCAAGGACGAGGTGCAGAAGCTCAGCCTCGGCAACCAGCAGCGCGTGCAGCTCGCGGCCGCGCTCGTGCACGATCCCGACGTGCTGGTGCTCGACGAGCCGTTCTCCGGCCTCGACCCGATCGCCGTCGACGTGATGAGCGTGGTGCTGCGCGAGAAGGCGGCCACCGGCGTGCCCGTGGTGTTCTCCAGCCACCAGCTCGACCTGGTCGAGCGCCTGTGCGACCGCGTCGGCATCATCCGCGACGGGCACATGGTCGCCGTCGGCACGGTCGAGGACCTCACACGCGGGGCCGGCAGCCGGCTCGTCGTCACGGCGCCGGGCGCGCGGCCCGACTGGGCGTCGACGGTGCCCGGCGCGCGCGTGGTCGAGTCTTCCGGCGCCACGACGGTGCTGGAGCTGGCTTCGAGCGCCGACGACCAGGCCGTGCTCGCCGCCGCGCTGGCCACCGGGCCGGTCACGGAGTTCAGCCGGCAGCGGCGTTCGCTCACGGAGCTGTTCCGCGACGCCGTCGCCCAGCGGGGCCCGGCGTGAGCCGCATCAGCGCCGCGCGGGCCGTGCGGCTCGTGGCGAAACGCGAGGTCAACACCCGGCTGCGCACCCGCGCGTTCGTGGTCAGCACGGCGGTGTTGTTGCTGCTGCTTGTCGGATATGTGGCGCTGCAGGCGTTTCTCATCGGGTCCGGCACCACGACGAAGGTCGCGCTCACGGGTCAAGCGCAAGGGATTGCCCAGCAGCTGCAGCTCGCCGGCAAGGCCGGTGGGGAGACGATCGAGGTGGTCACTGTCGCGTCCGAAGCGGACGGACTCGCGCAGGTGCGCAGCGGTGACGTCGACGCGCTCGTGTCCGGCAGCGCCTCGCGGCTTCGAGTCACCGTGAAGTCCACTGTGGACCCGACTTTGCAGCACACGCTCGACGGGATCGTGCAGCAGCAAGTGCTCGACGCGCAGCTCTCGGCCGCGCACCTCGACCCGGTCGCGGTGCACCAGGCCGTGTCCGCGGCCCACGTCGACGTGCTGCCGCTGGAGAACCGCGATCCGCGGGCCGGGCAGAAGCTCGTGGTCGGCGTCGTCGTGGCGGTGTTGCTGTACCTGAGCATCATCACCTACGGAATGCTCGTGGCGCAGGGCGTCGTCGAGGAGAAGTCGAGCCGGGTCGTGGAGATCCTGCTGTCCGCTGTGCGGCCGTGGCACCTGTTGCTGGGCAAGGTGATCGGGCTCGGGCTCGTCGGGCTGGCGCAGCTCGGGATCCTCGCCGTGGTCGGGCTCCTCGCCGCGCTGGGCACCGGCGTGCTGGGGTCGATCTCGGGCATCGCCGTCGGCGCCGTGGTGTGGGGTGTCGTCTGGTACCTGCTCGGTTTCCTGCTCTACGCCATGATCTACGGCGCGGCCGGCTCGCTCGTCTCGCGCCAGGAGGACACGCAGTCGGTGGTGGCGCCGGTGAACATCGCGCTGGTCATCGGATTCGTCGCGGGCATCAACCTCCTCACGCAGTCGCCCGACGGCGCGGCGACCAAGATCCTCTCGCTCATCCCGCTGCTGTCACCGGTGCTGATGCCGGCGCGCATCGCCACGGGTTCGGCCGCGCCGTGGGAGATCGTGCTGTCGCTGGTGCTGACCGCGGCACTGATCGCGCTCGTGACGTGGGTCGGGGCGCGGATCTACCGCAACGGCGTGCTGCGAGTCGGCAGCCGGGTGAAGCTTCTCCAAGCTCTGCGGGGCTGACCCTTAGGTAGCCGAGCCCGGGTTTCTCCCCGATGGCAGGTCGTTCGCAAGTCGAAAGACTCGCTGTCATGAAGAGAAACCCGCTGATCCGCATCGCCGCGGCCGCGAGCGCCGCCCTCCTGCTCACCGCCGCCGTGACCCCCGCCGCGCTCGCCGAGCCCACGTCGTACTCGGGCTCCGCTGTGCCCTCGAAGAACACGCTGCCGCCGATGAACCCGGCCTCGCTGGCGGGCGCCATCGCGGGCCTGCCCAACGCCCAGGCCACCGGCGCGCTCGTGCAGGTCCGCGGCTCGGCCGGTGCGTGGAGCGGCGTGTCCGGGACAGCCGACCTGACCACCGGGGCACCCGTCCCGGCGAACGCGCACTTCCGCATCGGCAGCATCACCAAGACGTTCACCGCCGTCGTCGTGCTCCAGCTCGCGGCCGAGCACCGCCTCGACCTCGACGCGCCGGTGCAGCGCTACCTGCCGGGCCTGCTGCCCGCGAACTACCCGCGGATCACCGTCGCGCAGCTGCTCAACCACACCAGCGGCCTGCCCGGCGTCGACCTGCCCGAGGATCCACAGTGGATCGTCGACCACCGCTACACCGTTTTCACCCCGCAGCAGGTGCTGGCCACGGCGTTCCAGCACGACCTGGTGTTCGCACCCGGCACGAGCCAGCAGTACACGAACACCAACTACCTCGTCGCCGGGCTGCTGATCGAGAAGCTCACCCACCGGTCGTACGGCGACGAGGTGCGCGACCGCGTCCTGCGCCCGCTCGGCCTGCGCGACACGTCCGTGCCCGGCAACGACCCGAACCTGCCCGCGCCGTACGCCCACGGCTACCAGGTCGTGAACGGGCAGCTCGTGGACCTGACCCGCATGAACCAGTCGATCCCGTGGGCCGCGGGCGAGATGATCTCCACCACCGCCGACCTCGACAAGTTCCTGGTCGCCCTCTTCCAGGGCCGGCTCGTGCCGAAACCGGTGCTGCAGCGCATGTTCACGGTGCCGAACGTGAGCACCTTCGGCACCGACGACCCCGCGATCTACAGCCAGGGCCTGATGACCTCGACCGTCAACGGCGTCACCGTGTGGGGCAAGACCGGCAGCCGCTACGGCTACACCAACGGCATCTGGGCCACCCGCGACCTGCAGCGCCGTGCGGTCTACTCGATCAACACCACGGACAAGGACTTCGACGGCCAGCCCGAGATCGTGCAGAAGCTCGCGCTCGCCATCGGCGGTCTCTGAGGCCACGGACGGCCCGGCCCCGGGGGTTCGGGCCGTCCACTCAGGACCCGGTGATCGCTCCGTATCGTTGCAACGCGACCTGGCGTTCGTGCGCGTGATCCACCAACGGCGCCGGATAACCCGACGGCCGCTCCTTGAGCTTGTGCACCGCTTTCCCCGCCACGTCACGGAGTTCCGGCACATAACGGCGCACGTAGTCGCCGTCCGGATCGAACTTCTCCCCCTGCGTGGTCGGGTTGAAGACACGGAAGTAGGGCGCGGCATCGGTACCCGAGCCCGCGACCCACTGCCAGTTCAGCTGGTTGGAGGCGAGGTCACCGTCCACGAGGTGCCGCATGAAATGCCGGGCGCCCCACCACCACGGCAGGTGCAGGTCCTTCACGAGGAAACTCGCCACGACCATCCGGACGCGGTTGTGCATCCAGCCTTCCGCGAGGAGCTGACGCATGCCGGCGTCGACGATCGGGTAGCCGGTGCGGCCGGCGCACCACGCATCGAACGCGGCCGAATCGGAGTCGTGGTCCATGCGGTCGAAACGCGAGTCGTAGTTCTCCCGGGCGGTTTCCGGCCGGTGCCACAGAACGTCCGCGTGGAACTCGCGCCAGCACAGCTCCGAGCGCAACGCCTGGGCGCCGTCGCTGGAGTCACCCGACAAGTCGGCGAGCATCGTGCGCGGGTGGATGGCACCCCAGCGCAGGTACGGCGACATTCGCGTGGTGCCGGCCCGGTCGGGACGGTCGCGGTCGGTGGCGTAGGACCGCACACCCGAGTCCAGGAAATCGTGCCAAGCCGAGAGTGCCGCCGTTTCACCCGGCGCAGGCAACGCCATGTCGCCGAGGTCCGGAAGCGCGGGGAGCTTCCGCGACCCGGAAGGCGAAATCCAGTCCACAAGGGACGCACCCGTGTCCGCCGGCCGCCGCCAGCCGTGTCGCGTCCACGCGCGGTGGAACGGCGTGAACACCCGGTACGGATCGCCGTCCGGTTTGGTCACCCGCCCCGGCGCCACCGCGTACGGCGACCCGGTGACGACCCACGAAATGTCGTGCTCTGCCAAGGCTTTCGCCACGGCGTCATCACGACGGCGGCCATACGGCCCGAAGTCGGCGCTCACGTGCACCGCCGACGCGTCCACCGACCGCGCCACCCGCACGACTTCGGTCACCGGATCGCCGTGGACCACCATCAGCCGGCCGTCCAGTGCGGCGTCCAGCGATTCCAGACACCCCAACAGAAACGCCCGCCGCGGCGCGCCCGAAGGCTTCAGCAGCTTCTCGTCGAGCACGTACAACGCCAGCACCGGCTCGCCGGCCTCCGCGGCCGCCAGCAGCGCCGCGTGGTCGCCGAGCCGCAGGTCTCGCCGGAACCACAGCACGCTCGTCATACCCACCAACGCTAAACGCCCCGCCGTGCGGCTGCACGGCGGGGCGTTCAGAACAATTCAGAGCGGGAACTCAGCGCTCCGAGATCGACTTGTAGTCGCGCGACGCGTGACCGGTGTAGATCTGGCGCGGGCGCCCGATCTTGGTCTGCGGGTCGTTGATCATCTCGCGCCAGTGCGCGATCCAGCCGGGGAGCCGGCCGAGCGCGAACAGCACGGTGAAGAACTTCGTCGGGAACCCGAGCGCCCGGTAGATCAGGCCGGTGTAGAAGTCCACGTTCGGGTACAGCTTGCGCTCGACGAAGTAGTCGTCGGAAAGCGCCGTCTCCTCGAGCTTCTTGGCGATGTCGAGCAGCTGGTCGCCGCCCGCGATCTTGCCGAGGATCTCGTCGGCGGTGTTCTTGATGATCTTCGCGCGCGGGTCGTAGTTCTTGTAGACCCGGTGCCCGAAGCCCATGAGCTTGACACCCTTTTCCTTGTTCTTCACGCGGTTCACGAACGAGGCGACGTCGCCGCCCTCGTCGCGAATGCCCTCGAGCATGTCGAGAACGGCCGCGTTGGCACCGCCGTGGAGCGGGCCGAACAGGGCGTTGATGCCCGCCGAGATGCTGGCGAACAGGTTCGCCTCCGACGAGCCGACCAGACGCACCGTCGACGTCGAGCAGTTCTGCTCGTGGTCGGCGTGCAGGATGAACAGCAGGTCGAGCGCCTTGGCGACGGCCGGGTCCACCTCGTACGGCTCCGCGGGGAAGCCGAAGGTCATCCGCAGGAAGTTCTCCACCAGGCCCAGCGAGTTGTCCGGGTACAGCAGCGGCTGGCCCACGGACTTCTTGTACGCGTAGGCAGCCAGGGTCGGCACCTTCGCGAGCAGGCGGATGGTGGACAGCTCCACGTTGGGCTCGTCGAACGGGTTCAGCGAGTCCTGGTAGAAGGTCGACAGCGCCGAGACCGCGCTCGACAGCACGGGCATCGGGTGCGCGTCGCGCGGGAAGCCCGAGAAGAAGGCCTTCAGGTCTTCGTGCAGCAGCGTGTGCCGCTGGATCTTCTCGGTGAAGTCGGCGAGCTGGGCCTCGGTGGGCAGCTCACCGTAGATGAGCAGGTAGGACACCTCGATGAAGCTGGACTTCTCGGCGAGCTGCTCGATCGGGTATCCGCGGTAGCGCAGGATGCCCGCATCACCGTCGATGTAGGTGATGGCCGACGACGCGGCACCGGTGTTCACGAACCCGGGGTCGTAAGTGATGTACCCCGTCTGCGCGAGCAGCTTCCCCAGCTCGATCCCGGGTGCGCCCTCCACCGGCTGGACGACCTTGAATTCGTGCTCGCCACTCGGCAGGCGCAGCGTCGCGGTTTCGCCGCCGGACTGCCCCGCATTCGTCGCGTCGGACATGCAGGTCCCTCTCACGTTGGCACGGGCCGGCGGCGCCTGTACGTTCCACAGGTAGCCACGTGTTCACGCGAGGAAACACGCGCCTCGCTGCACACCGCCCCGCTGGGGTATGAATTCCCCCCTACGCTAGTCGAAATAAGGGTGTGCGCGCAGCCGCTGCGTTGCCCTCAATAGCCCCTTTGGGACCAGGTTCACACGGTGGAAGCCATTTCCCGCGCCGTCGGCGGCTCCGCGCCGCTGCGCGAGACGGTGATCGAGGCCGCTTTCGCGGCGTAGCCGAGCGCCTCGCGCCACGCGTCGGCGTCGAGTGCGGCCAGGTCACGGACCTCGCGGGTGTGCAACCACGCCAGCAACGCACCCTGAACGGTGTCGCCTGCCCCGATCGTGTCGACCACCGGTACCCGCCGCGAAGGCACGTGGGCCAGCTCACCTGCGGCGGTGATCACGGACAGGCCTTCGGCGCCGCGGGTCAGGACAACCGCGTCCACACCGGACTCGACCCAGGTCTTCGCGGCCGCCACCGGATCGGCGCCTTCCGTGAGCCACGCCGCATCGTCGTCGGAGATCTTCAGCAACCGGACATCGGGAAGCCACGACGCGAACCGTGCGCGGTAGGCGGCCGGGTCGGCGATGAGCGCCTCGCGGATGTTCGGGTCGAGCGCGGTGAGCGTGCCGCGTGCGGCCTCGCGGCGCAGCATCGCTTCATAGGCGCTGGCGCCGGGCTCCAGCACCAGGCCGAGCGTGCCGAGCGAAAGGGCGGTGGCGTCGTCGGGCAGCGTGCCCGGGTCGCGCACGAGCCGGTCGGCTGTGCCCTCGACGTAGAAGGTGTAACGAGCGGCACCCGTTTGGTCCAGTGCCACCACGGCGAGCGTGGTCGGCTCGTCGCCGCGCTGCAGCAGCGAGGTGTCCACGCCGGAGTCGACGAGCCGGTCGACGAGCGCGACGCCGAAGCGGTCGGTGGACACGCGGGACAGGAACGACGAAGGCACCCCGAGCCGCGCAGCGGCCAGCGCGACGTTGTAGGGCCCGCCACCCAGCCGGGGCAGCAGGGCGCGCAGCCCACCGTCCACATTGGAGTCCAACGGTTCACCCGGAACGAGGTCGACCAGCGCCTCTCCACCCACCACGATCACGAGCGCGAGTGTAGAGGACCTGTTCTTGACAAATCCTGTCCTCAGTCCTTGTTCAACCCACCGAGGAGCAGCTCCCCGAGGGCGGTGAACGCCTCGGCGTCGGACACGTCGGTGCGGCGCCCGAGCACGCCGGTCTGGATGCCCTCGACGATCAGGCCCGTCATCTCGGCGACGAGGCGCGCGTGCACGTCGCGGAACACGCCGTCGGCCACGCCCTTGTCGATGAACGCGCGGATGCGGCGGGCGGCGGCGCGGCTGTTGAGCTGGTAGGTGTCGCGGGCCGGCTCGAACTGCGCGATGTCGGTCATGAACGCGGGCGACGCGCGGTTCAGGTGCTCCGAGACGCCGGCGAGGTACTCCCCGATCAGCTTGCGCGCGTCGTCGATGCCCTCGATGCGGGTCTCGATGCGCTTCGCGGCGCCCCGGAAGAAGTGGGCGACGACCTTGACGGCGAGCTGCTCCTTGCTGGGGGCGAGCGCGTAGAGGGTCGACTTCGAGCAGCGCAGGCGGGCGGCCAGGTCGTCGAGCGTGAAGCCGGCGAAACCCTCCGCGAGGAACAGTGCCTCGAGCTCGGCGAGCAGCGCCTGCTGCCGCGCCGTCGGGCGACGACGGGCTTCGGGTTCGGTCATTTCTGGGCCACCAGCTTTCGTGATCCAGTCACTATCCCCTATTCGTGCGGGACAGCTCCGACCTCTATACGGTACTCTCAAACGGCCCCCAGTACTGTTTTCAGTACTCCTGCCACTGGAGGAGCCATGCCGGCGGAACGTTTGCTGCCCACGCCCGAGGCCGAGGACCTGCTCGCGCTGGTCAGGGAGATCGCGCGCGACGAGCTGAAACCGCGCGCTTCGGCGGCCGAGGAGGCCGAGGAGTTCCCGCGCGACGCGTTCACCCTGCTGGGCAAGTCCGGGCTGCTGGGGCTGCCGTACGCGGAGCGCTGGGGTGGCGCCGACCTGCCGTACGAGGTGTACCTGCAGGCGCTGGAGGAGATCGCCGCCGCGTGGATGACCGTCGGCGTGGGGCTGTCGGTGCACACGATGTCCTGCTACGCGCTGGCCCACTACGGCACCGACGAGCAGCGCGAACAGTGGCTGCCGGACATGCTCGGCGGCTCGCTGCTGGGCGCGTACGCCCTGTCCGAGACCCAGGCCGGCTCCGACGCGGCCGCTTTGTCGACCCGGGCCCGCCGCGACGGCGACGACTACGTGGTCAACGGCACCAAGGCCTGGATCACCCACGCGGGCGCCGCCGACTTCTACACCACCATGGTCCGCACGAGCGACGACGGCGGCCACGGCATCTCGTGCCTGCTCGTCGACGGCGCCACCCCTGGCCTGTCGGCGGCGCCTCGCGAACGCAAGATGGGCCTGACCGGCTCCCCGACGGCCCAGATGATCTTCGACAACGCCCGGGTTTCGTCGTCGCGCTTGATCGGCGACGAGGGGTCGGGCCTGAAGATCGCCCTGTCGTCCCTGAGCTCGGGCCGCCTCGGCATCGCCGCCTGCGCCGTGGGCCTGGCCCAGGCCGCCCTGGACGAGGCCGTCGCCTACGCGAAGGGCCGCACCCAGTTCGGCAAGCCCATCATCGAGTTCCAGGGCCTGGAGTTCCTGCTCGCCGACATGGCCGCCAGCGTCGAATCCGCCCGCGCGACCTACCTCGACGCCGCCCGCCGCCGCGACCGCGGCCTCGACTTCCAGCGCCAGTCGTCCATCGCGAAGCTCGTCGCCACCGACGGCGCCATGAAGGTGACCACCGACGCCGTCCAGGTCCTCGGCGGCGCCGGCTACACGCGCGACTTCCCGGTCGAGCGCTACATGCGGGAGGCGAAGGTCCCCCAGATCTTCGAGGGGACGAACCAGATCCAGCGCGTGGTGATCGCGAGGGCGCTGAAGGCTTCCTAGGCCGCGCTTCGTGGGTACTGCCGGCCGAAGCGGGCAGCACCCACGCGCAGGTCAGCGGGTTTCGCGGTACCGGCGGTCCGCCGCGACGCCTTCGCCCGTGGACTCGTCGTAGTGGTAGACCTCGCGGCCCCGGACGAAGACGCGCAGGGCGCGGTTCATGACGTCCAGCGGGTCGCCGGACCAGAGGACGACGTCGGCGTCCAGGCCGGGGGCCAGGGAGCCGATGCGGTCGTCCAGGCCGAGCATCTCGGCCGGGTGCACGGTGAGCGAGCGCAGCGCCGTCTCGGGGTCCAGGCCGTCCTTCACGGCGAGGGCCGCCTGGTAGACGAGGAAGTTGATCGGCACCACGGGGTGGTCGGTGGTGATGGCGATCTTCACGCCCGCGCGCGCCAGGATGCCGGCCGAGCGCAGGGAGCGGTTGCGCAGCTCGACCTTGGACTTCGTGGTGAACAGGGGGCCCAGGATGACGGGCACGCCGCGCTCGGCGAGCAGGTCGGCGATGAGGTGGCCCTCGGTGCCGTGGTTGATCACGAGCTTGTAGCCGAACTCGTCGGCCAGGCGGATGGCCGTGACCATGTCGTCGGCGCGGTGCACGTGCTGGTCCCAGTACAGCTCGCCGTCGAGGACCTTCGACAGCGTCTCGTTCGTCAGGTCGACCTCGTGCGGCTTGCCTTCGGTGAGGGCGTGCTCGCGTTTGGCCTGGTAGTTGCGGGCCTTCGTGAACGCCTCGCGCAGGATCGCGGCCACGCCCAAGCGGGTCGACGGCGTCTGCTTCTTGTCGCCGTACACGCGCTTCGGGTTCTCGCCCAGGGCGCTCTTCACGCTCACCTGCTCGGCGAACGTCATGTCCAGGATGCTGCGGCCCCACGTCTTCACGCCGATGGTCTGGCCGCCGATCGGGTTGCCCGACCCCGGCTTGATCACCACGCTCGTGACGCCGCCGGCGAGCGCGTCGTCGAAGCCCGGCTCGTACGGGTCGATGCCGTCGACCGCGCGGAAGCGGGCGCCGTTCGGGTCGGTCATCTCGTTGGTGTCGTTGCCGGCCCAGCCTTCACCGTCTTCGTGGACACCGAGGTGCGCGTGCGCGTCGATGAAGCCCGGCAGGACCCAGCTGCCGGACGCGTCGACGAGCTCGGCGTCCTCCGGCACGTCCACGTCGGCGGCGGCGCCGACCTGGACGATCCGGCCGTCTTCGATGAGCACGGTGCCGTCTTCGATGGGAGCCGCACCGACGGGGACGACGTAGCCCCCCACAATCGCCTTAGAAGCCATAGTTTGACACGCTAACGAATTGCCGCGGGTGCTCGCTCGCGGGGTTTCTCCAGGTGGATGAGCTGGTAGTCCGCCTCCGGGCTGCGGTGGGTCTCGCGGTAGCCCAGCTTCGCGTACAGCCGCAGCGGCCCGGCGGAACGTTCGCCGGTGAACAGCCGGAACCGCGTCACCTCCGAGGGGGCCAGCTCCTCCGCCGCGAGCAGCAACGCCGTGCCGAGCCCCTCGCCCTGCCGGTCCGGGACCACGGCCAGCCGCCCGATCTCGCCGACGTCACCGTTCACCCGCACCCGCACCGTCGCGATCAGCCGCGAGCCGGCGCGTACGCCCCACACCGGCAGCGCCGGGTCGGCGAGCGCCGCGCGCACGCTCTCCAACGGCTCCACCAGCGGCGGGAGCGCGAAGTTGTCGTGGGCGCGGGCCTCACTGAGGTACGCGGCGCGCTGCAGCGTGAGCAGCTCACCGGCGTCGGCCTCGGTCAGCAGCTCGGGCGGCCCGCTCACAGGACGCGGATGCCCCAGCTGCCCGACCACGACGTCGCGGGCTCCAGCTCGATCAGGTCGGTGCCGGTGTTGAGCGCGTCGGCCGGGCAGGTCATCGGCTCGAGCGCGACGGCGCGGCCGCGGCCGGTCAGGTCGTCGGGCGTGAACACCTGCACCCAGCGGAAGTCGGGGCCGGTCCAGACCACCAGGCGCTGGTCTTCGTGGGAGAGCACGTGGTGGTGGGTGCCGTCGTCGGCCAGGGAAAGCGAGCCGAACGCCGTGTCGAGGTCGACGCCGGCGAGCACCCGCCCGCCGCGGAAGTCGTACTCCGTGCCCTCGACATCCTGCTCGTCCGCGTACGGCATCTGCTGGTCGCCGACGTACGGGCGCACGCGCGAAGCCGGCAGCGTGAGCGTGAGCTCGTCCGTCGGGACGTCGCCGATGCGGAAGTACGGGTGCGTGCCTACGCCGACTCCGATGGGCTGCTCACCCTCGTTGCGGATCTCGTGCGTGATCGTGAGCTCGCGCGGCTGCAGGTCGTAGGTGATGGTGGCGCGCAACGGCACCGGCCAGCCGGGCTGCACCTCGACGTCGACCGCGAGCGTGATCGACGATTCCGCGTGTTCCAGCAGCTCCCACTCCTTGTGGCGGGTGAGGCCGTGGATCGCGTTGCCGCGCGCGGCTTCCGTGATCTCCAGCTGCTGCTCCTCGCCCTGGAACTCCCACCGGCCGCCCTTCGTGCGGTTCGGCCACGGGAGCAGCACCTGGCCAAGGCCCTTCGGCGGCTTCTCGTCGGCCGCGAACTCCTCGACGTAGGGCACGCCGCCGACCTCGAACGCACGCAGGCCGGCACCGATCTCGGTGACGATGGCGCGCGCGTTGCCGCGGGTGATTTCGAACTGCTCTCCGGTGGGGTTGGCCATGCCGCAGACATTACCGGCGGGCGAGGCTCTGTTGCGCACGGTTAAACTAACTAGACCGGTCGTCTTAGTTTGGGCTACGGTGAGCCGCATGGTCCGCCGCACCGACTCCCGCCGCCGCATGCTCGACTCCGCCGCCGAGCTGTTCCAGGCGCAGGGCTACCACGCCACCGGCCTCACGCAGCTCGTCGCCGCGGGGGGCGCCCCGAAGGGCTCGCTGTACTTCCACTTCCCCGGCGGCAAAGAACAGCTGGCGGCCGAGGCCGTGCGGCTGTCGAGCGAACGGGTGGCCGACGTGCTGACCGCCGTGGTCACCGCCGCGCCGGACCCGGCGTCGGCGATCGACGCGGTGGTCGACGCCCTCGCCGCTTCGCTCACCGAATCCGGCTTCCGCCGTGGGTGTCCACTTGCGACAGTCGCGCTGGAGGCCGCCGCCGAGAGCGAGCCGATCCGCGAGGCCTGCCAGGACGGTTACGCCGGCTGGCACTCACGGCTGGCCGAGTACTTCACCCGCTCCGGCCTGGCGGCGGACCGCGCGTCTTCCCTGGCGACGGTGGTGCTCGCGTCGATCGAGGGCGCGCTGCTGTTCGCCAAGACCCGCCGCGACGTCACGCCCCTGCGTGACATCGCCGCCCACCTGCACACCACCGTCGAGAGGGAGTTCGCCTGATGCGCGTGCACCACCTGAACTGCGGCACCATGACCCCGATCGGTGGCCGGCTCGTCGACGGCCGACCCGGCCTGTTCCGGCACGCCACGCTCGTGTGCCACTGCCTGCTGCTCGAAACCGACACCGGGCTGGCGCTGATCGAGACCGGCATGGGCACCCCCGCCGTCGCCGACCCGCAACGCTGGCTGGGCCGCCGGTTCCTCACCCTGTCGAAGCCCGTGTCGCGCACCGAGGAAACCGCCGTGGCCCAGATCCGCGCCCTCGGCTTCGACCCGGCGGACGTGCGCGACATCGTGCTGACCCACCTCGACCTCGACCACGCCGGCGGTCTCGTCGACTTCCCGCAGGCCCGCGTGCACGTCTACGCGGCCGAACTGGCGGCCTACCACGCGGGCAACCCGCGTTACCGGCGCGTGCAGTTCGCCCACGGTCCACAGTGGACGCCATACGAAGACGCCGGCGACAACTGGTTCGGCTTCTCCGCCGTCCGCGAACTCGACGGCCTGCCCGACGTCGCCCTGATCCCCCTGCACGGCCACACCGCCGGCCACGCCGGCATCGCCGTCCACACGGCCACCGGCTGGCTCCTCAACGCCGGCGACGCCTACTTCTTCCACTCCGAGATCGACGAACCCGCCTCCATCCCCCCGGGCCTGGCGATGTTCGAACGTTTCGTGCAGACACTGCCCGAACAGCGCCGCGCGAACCAGCACCGCCTACGCGAACTGCGGCAGACGACCGACGTGGAGATCTTCGCCGCCCACGACCTCACCGACTTCGAACGCCTCAGCCGGCGGACCCGGGCATGATCGCCGCATTGCTGAACGAGCTCGCCCAGGGCTTGCGCACGCTGGACGAAGGCATGGCCTGGTTCGAATCCCTCGACCAGGATGGCCGCCGCGCCGCATTGACCCGGCCGCAGGAATACTGCGTTCAAGCCCGTGCGGTCTCCGACGACGTGGCGGAGGCCGCCACTCAGGTGGGGCTGAAGCCAGGCAACACCGCGGTTGTGGTCGCCTCAACCGGACGGAGCCCCGAACCGATGGCGGTCCAGCTACGCAAGCTCACCGAGCTGCACCCGCCCGACCAGCAGCGCAGTGCGTTCCGCCTTCTGGTCGGCCTCCTCAGCGTCGCGGACGAGCGCCGTCGACGACACTGCGATGGTTACTGCACCCACTGGTGGCACCACCCGCCTACCCCACACGCTCGGACCGACGGTCCAAACCCCGCTTGACCAGCCAGTTCACGAACCACAGCACCACACCCACGCCCAGCAGGACGGCGCCCACGGTGTAGTCGCTCGCCGGGCGGCCCGACAGCGGGCTCACGAGGTAGAGGCAGAAGATCGCGGCCAGCACGGGGATCGCGGTGGGTGCGCGGAAGTGTTTGTGCGCCACCTTGTCCTTGCGCAGCACGAGCAGGGCGACGTTGACGATGGCGAACACCACGAGCAGCAGCAGCGCCGTGGTGCCGCCGAGTGCGCTGATGTCCACAAAGGACACCAGAAGGATCGCGATGGCGCTGGTGAAGATGATCGACACCCACGGCGTGCGGCGCGTGGGGTGGACGCGGCCGAAGACCGACGGCAGGACGCGCTCGTTGGCCAGGCCGTAGAGCAGGCGGCTGGCCATGAGCATGTTGATCAGCGCCGAGTTGATGACCGCGAACAGGCCGATGGCCGAGAAGACTTCGCGCGGGAAGCCGGGGGCGCCGACGTCGAGCACGGTGAGCAGTGCGCTGCTCTTGGCCGCGGCCAGGTCGTCGGCCGGGACGAGCAGGGAGGACGTGATGGAGACCAGCACGTAGATCGTCGCGGCGACGACCATGCCCCAGAGCATGGCCTTCGGGAAGATACGCACCGGGTCGTGGCATTCCTCGGCCATGTTCACGGAGTCCTCGAAGCCGACCATGGCGAAGAACGCCAGCGAGGTGGCCGACGTGATCGCCACCAGCCACGTCTTGTCGGCCGTGTTGATCTCGACCAGCCGCGACGGTTCGCCGTTGCCGTTGATCACGGCCCACACCCCGACGCCGATGATGATCAGCAGGCCGGACAGTTCGATGCAGGTGAGCACCGCGTTGGCCTTCACCGATTCGCCCACGCCGCGGAAGTTGATCAGTCCCAGCGCGATCACGAACACGATGCCGACCAGCACCATCGGCAGCTTCACGAACGCCGCCAGGTACGTCGCGCCGAACGCGACCGCGGCCGACGACGCCGACGTGATCCCCGAGCACATCACCGCGAACGCGACCATGAACGTCAGGAACGGCACCCCGAACGCCTTGTTCGTGTACAGCGCGGCACCCGCCGCCCGCGGGTACTTGCCGACCAGCTCCAGGTAGCTGAACGCGGTCATGAACGCGACCACGAACGCCAGCAGGAACGGCAGCCACAGCGCCCCGCCGACGCGGCCGGCGACCTGGCCGGTCAGCGCGTAGATCCCCGTACCGATGATGTCGCCGACCACGAAGAACAACAGGAGCTTCGGCCCCATCACGCGCCGGAGACCCGGTCCACCCACCTGCGGACCGTCCGCCCTAACGTCCGTCATGGGCGAATAGTCTGCCTTGTCCGGCTGCCTCGCGAAAGTCAGACGGCGGTGACAGCCGTTTTGACCAGCGGAATCATCATCTGCTGCGTCATCTTCACCGGGCCGGTGTAGTTGACGAGCACGGGCACGCCCTTGACGATCTTGGCCGTGGCGAGCGTCGCGGTCTTCTGCTCGTCGGTGTAGTACACGGCGCCGTTGGGGAAGCCCGGCACGTCGACGGCGCCCGGCTTGGCCTTCTTGATGGCCGCGACCATTTCGGCCGGATCGGCCTGGCGGCCCTCGTAGCGGGTCACGGCCAGCGCGCCGGCCTGCTTGTCGCCGACGAGGTATTCGCAGCTCGTGGCCTTGCCGCCGTTGCTGGCGTTCTCCTGGTTCGGGCCGACCTTCGACGTGACTCCGGGGATCTTGATGGCGTTGCCGACCTCGCTGGCCGAGAGCAGCGAGCACGTCGACCCCGGCGGCGCGGGCTTCGTGGAGGACGGTTTCGGCGGGGCGGCCTGCTGCTCACCCGAGGAGCAGGCGGTGAGCGCGGCGGCGGTGAGCAACAGGGCGACCGGGTAAACACGCATGCCCGGCATGTTAGGCCGTTTGGACTATTCTCCCGCGACCGGTTCGACACCCTTCGCCGCGACCGGCTCCGGCTCGGCCTTTCCCGTGGGCGCGCGGTAGCGCCAGAACGCGGGCAGCACCAGCATCGCCGCGAGCACCAGCACGATCACCAGCAGCCCACCGCCCGTCGCGGCGGCCTCGGTGCCCCACGCGGCGCCGGCCCAGCCGTGCGTGAGGTCGGCCAGCCGCGGACCGCCCGCGACGACGACCGTGAACACGCCCTGGAGGCGGCCGCGCATCTCGTCGGTGGTGGCGGTCTGCAGGATGGCCTGGCGGTAGACGGAGCTGACCATGTCGGCGGCGCCGGCCAGCGCCATGAAGATCACCGCGAGCCACAGTGAGTGCGCGAGCCCGAACGCCGCGACGGCCGCGCCCCACAGGCAGATCGAGACCACGACGGCCACACCCTGGCGCGAAACGCGGTGCAGCCAGCCGGAGAACAGGCCGATCAGCATCGCGCCGGCCGGGAGCGCCGCGTAGAGCAGACCCAGCGCGGGACCACCGCCCGGCGGGTCGCCGAAGGTGCGCTCGGCCATCTCCGGGATCAGCGCGCGCGGCATACCCGCGACCATCGCGATGATGTCCGCGACGAACGACGCCAGCAGCACCTTCTGCGTGGCCAGGTAGCGGAACCCGTCGACCACATCGCCGAACCCCGCCCGCCGCGACGGCCCGTTCAGCGGCGGAATCGACGGCAACCGCCACACGGCGATGAGCGTGATCATCAACGCGCACACGTCGACGAGATACAGCGTCGACAGCCCGATCACGGGAATCAGCGCCCCACCGAACAGCGGCCCGAACACCGCACCGAACGTCGACATCGTCGTGTTCAGCGCATTGGCCGACGGCAGCAGCTCCGGCGGCACCAGCCGCGCGACGACCGCACCACGCGTCGGCATGTTGATCGCGAAGAACGCCTGGTTGGCCGCCAGCAACACCAGCACCAGCGTCACGGAGTGGAAGTCCGCGAAGGCCTGCAGCCACAGCAGCGCCGAGGAGGCCGCCACCCCGACGTTCGTGACCAGCAGCAGCTTCCGCCGGTCGACCGCATCGGCGATCGCCCCGCCCCACAACCCGAACACCAGCAGCGGCACCAACGCGACGGCCCCGGTCAGCCCCACGTACCCGGACGACCCCGTCAGGTCGAACACCTGCTTCGGCACCGCCACAGCCGTCAGCTGCGACCCCACCGCGGTCACCGCCGTCGACACCCACAACCGCCGAAACGCCGGAATCTTCAACGGCCGCGTATCGACCACAATGCGCCCGAGGACTCCACGCGCCCCCCGACGAGGGCGCGACGACCCCGGATCAGAACTCACGACTCACTACCTTAGCCGCGCTAACTAACTCACCGCGGGTGATTTTGATCGCCGCCGCGCCCCAACCACCCGTTTTGTCTTTTTCCCACCACGCAACGGCCGGCCGACAACGCACCCCACAGCGCACCCAGACCCGGCCCTGCACCTCGATCCTCGCGCCCTTCACAGAAACAATCAAAGATCGGGGTGCGCCCCCACCAAGCTCAAACCGCGAGCAAACCGCAAACAGCAACCAGCGGACACGCACTCAGCAGCCACGCCCCCAACCGGACCAGGGATCAGGGAGCCAACCGCTCCACAACCCACCCATCATCCGTCCGCTTGAACCTCAACCGGTCATGCATCCGGTCTTCCCGCCCCTGCCAGAACTCCACGAAATCAGGCCGGATCCGCCACCCACCCCAGTGCGGCGGCGCCGGAATCTCCTCCACGTCCCCGAACCGCCGCTCGATCCCCCGCAACGCGTTCTCCAACGCCCGCCGCCCGTCGACGATCCGCGACTGCGGCGAAGCCCAAGCCCCCAACTGCGAACCCCTCGGCCGCTGCGCCCAATACGCAGCCGTCTCCGCGGAGCCCACCTTCTCCACTTCACCCCGCACCGTCACCTGCCGCTGCAGGGCGTACCAGGGGAACGTCGCCGACGCGTACCGCGTGGCGGTGAGGTCGTGGCTCTTCGCCGAGGTGTAGTTCGTGTAGAACACCACGCCCCGCTCGTCCAGCCCCTTGCACAGGACCGTGCGCGACGACGGGTGACCCTCTTGGTCCGCCGTGGCGAGGACCATCGCGTTGGGTTCGGCGACGCCTTCGGAGATCGCCTGGCCCAGCCAGTTCTGCAGCTGCTCGGTCCAGGTGGCCGCGAGCGCCGTCTCGTCGAACGGGGCGCCGTCGTAGGCCACCCGCATCCCGGGCAGCCGGACCACCGCGTCGGCTACCTCGGTCACCTCGTCGGTCTCCGGCATCATGGGCCCCAACCTCCGTACCCCCTGGTGAGGGTGTCGACTCATCGGTATCCGGAGACGGTATTGGGTCCCCAGCTGCGGCGAAACCCACCGAACGGTGACTCCTGCCACCCTCTGGTGCTCACCGAGCTGTAACCGCAGGACCCCGAACCGTAACCCCCGGGTTACCTCGCGGACCCTGATCGATAAAGGCGCGGCCTAGCGTCTGGCCTCCCCACCGTCTGGAGGCAGGCCCTTGACCGACACCCTGTCCGAAACCGGCGAAGACACCACGAAGCCGCAGCGGACGTACGCCGCTCTCGCCGCCAACGAGAACCGCGAGGACTACTCGCTCCGGTTCGCCGCCCACTCGTTCCGCCGCTGGTCCCCGCTCGTGGTCGCCACCACCGCGCTCGGCGGCATCGCCTACCTCGCCGACTTCGCGATCGGTGCCAGCATCGTGCTCTCCTACGGCTTCACGTCCGGTGTGCTGGCGATCCTCGCGGCGGCCGTCGTGATCTTCGTGACGGGCGTCCCGATCGCGCGTGCCTGCGCGACGTACGGCGTGGACATGGACCTGCTCACCCGCGGAGCGGGCTTCGGCTACTTCGGGTCGACGCTCACGTCGCTGGTCTACGCCAGCTTCACCGTCATCTTCTTCTCGCTCGAAGGCTCGATCATGGGCCAGGCGTTCGAGCTCGCGCTCGGGATTCCGTTGCCGATCGGCTACCTGCTCGCGACGCTGATCGTGCTGCCCTTCGCCCTGTACGGCATGGGCGCGGTCGCGAAGATGCAGACGTGGACGCAGCCGTTGTGGATCGCGGGCCTGGTGCTGCCGTTCGTGGTGGTGCTGGTGCGCGAGCCGGGCCGCTTCGCCGACTTCGCGTCCTTCGGCGGCACCGAAGGCGCGGGCGCCGGTTTCTCGGCCGTCGGGTTCGGCTTCGGCATGGGCGTGGCGCTGTCGTTGATCGGGCAGATTGGCGAGCAGGCCGACTACCTGCGGTTCATGCCGGAGAAGACGGTGGAGAACAAGCGTTCCTGGTGGGCCGCCGTGCTCGCCGCCGGCCCCGGCTGGGTCGTCCTCGGTGCGGCGAAGCAGATCGGCGGCGCGCTGCTCGCGTTCCTCGCGCTCGGCGCGGTGGGCAAGGCGGCCGCACTCGAGCCGATCGCGCCGTACCTGGCGGCGGTGAAACCCGCGCTCGGGCCGGTGGCGCTGACGTTCGCGGCGCTGTTCGTGGTCGTGTCGCAGATCAAGATCAACACCACCAACGCCTACTCGGGCTCGCTGTCGTTCGCCAACTTCTTCTCGCGCGTGCTGCACAAGCACCCCGGCCGCGCCTGGTACGTGCTGGTCAACTGCGGGATCGCGCTGGCGCTCATGGAGTTCGGCGCGTTCGCGTTCCTCAACAAGATCCTGGGCTTCTACTCGAACGTCGCCATCGCGTGGATCGGCGCGGTGTGCGCGGACCTGGTGATCGCGAAACCGCTGGGCCTCTCGCCGCGCTACATCGAGTTCAAGCGCGCGTACCTGCACAAGGTCAACCCCGTGGGCTTCGGTTCGATGCTCGTCGCCTCGGCCGCGTCGATCGTGGCCTACTTCGGCGCGTTCGGTCCGGTGCTCGCGGCCTTCAGCCCGCTGCTGGCGCTGGTGATCGCCGTGGTGCTGGTGCCGACGCTGGCCTTGGCGACGAAGGGGAAGTACTACCTGGCGCGGCCCAACACCGTGTCCGGCCCCGGCGTCGAGGCCGACCTGCGCGCCACGCACACGTGCTCGGTGTGCGGCGACGCCTACGAGCTGCCCGACATCGCCGACTGCGCCAAGCAGGACGGGGCGATCTGCTCGCTGTGCTGCACGCTCGACAGCACCTGCCACGACCTGTGCCGCACCGCGGGCCCGGTCGACCTGCCGCTGCCCACTCCCAGGCCGGCCTGAACCACGCGGTGACCGAGGACGTCAGGACCGGGTGATCGCCGCCAGCATCAGGCCGCGCAGCTCGGCCCCGACGTCCTCCACCGGCAACGGCGGCTCGTGCGCCTGCCATTCGCGCAGCAAGCCCGTGGCGGCACCGACAAGCGCGATCGCGGTGAGCCGGTAGTCGCGGTCCGGCGCCACGCCGGCTTCGGCCGCGCGGCGCGCCTCCGTCTCGATGAACGTGGCCCAGCGGTCCACCCACACCTGGTGCTGCTCCTCGAGCTCCGGGCTCACGCCCACGGCCTCGACGTAGTTCAGCCGCGGCATGCGCGGGTCGATGGTCACCGTGGCGACGAAGACGTCGAGCAGCTTCGCGATGCGCGTCATCGCGTCGGCGTCCTTGACCTCCTCCAGCGCGGCCGAGACGTGCGTGAGCGCGAGCGAGTTGATCCGGTCGTGCAGCGTCCGCAGCACCTCTTCCTTGCTGCCGAACTCCTCGTAGAAGTTCCGGGTGGACACCCCGGCACGAGTACACAACTGGGTGATCTTCGCCTGCCGGAAGCCCGTCGAGGTGAACAGCTCCAGTGCGGCCGTCAGCAGCCGCTCCCGGCGCTCGGCGCGTCTCTGCTCCGGCGGGACGCCACCGTAGGTACGGGCCACCGGCCCTCCTTCCCGCCGCGCGCCGCCCAGGGCGGCACCGGCGTCCATCTTGTGAAAATCCCAATTACCGATCAAACGGACGCGGGAGCGCTCGAAAATTGATTCCGGTAATCGCGGTGGCCACTCCGTCGAGCACTCACCAAACATGGCCCACGCGCACGGTCCGATGGCCTTTCACACCGTCGAACCCGCGGCGATCACGGTATCGAGCAGCGGAACACCGGCTCGCGCAGGCCCCATCACAGGCGATCACCGAACGCTAAGTCGTTGCCACGCCTGGGAATCGTCCCTGCACCTCGCGCTTGAACGCTGTTCTGCCCGGATGCGTCACGGCGGCACGCGCCGATCCGCGGTCCGGCGTGCGCGACACCGCGCGGCCCTCGCCGCGCGTTCGGTACCGACGTGGACTGGCAGGGCTTCCCCTCGCTGGAACACCGTTTCGGCGTTCCCGGTCGACGTGCGCTGGCTGGGCACGAAGTTTTAGCAGCCCCAGCGGTTCAAGGCAACAACCCCAAGGCAACCACGGCGTCTTCGGCCAGCGCCGTGGTGAGCGTGACCCCGGCGGCCGGCGAGGTGCGCGCCCACCAGTCGCCCGAAGCCGTGGGGCGCGCGGGAAAACCCACGTCGAGGTCCGTCGCGAGCACTCGTTTGCCCGCCAGCACGGCCAGTCCGGCGTCCAGTGCGGGGTCGCCGATCGTCTGTGTCTGGCGCAGCAGGGGAACTCCGCCGCGCAGCACGTGCGTGGACGTGGTGAGCCGGCCGGGCCGTTCGCCCGCGCGACCCAGTACCAGGACTTCCCGGGTGTGGAAACGGGAATTTTCCCCCAGCCTCGCACGCAGCACGGCCACGTGGTCCGCGCGGGCGGTGACGACCGTCGGCTCGGGCAGGTAGGCCAGCGAACCGCCGTCGGCCACCTCGATGTCCACAGTGGACGAACTGCCGCCACCGGAGGGCCCCGGCAACGCGAGCGTCGCCGCCACCCCGGACAGCCGCAGCGCTGCACCGGGCCCGACGCGGACGTCGAGGAGCAGCTCGTCGCCACCCAGCGGCGCGGTGGCGGAGCTGACGAGGTGCACCACGGCTTCGGCCCCGGTGCGCCGGCGCGGGAACAACGTCAGCGGCGCCATCGAGCGCAGCTCACGCAGCACCGTCCGGCCGTCCTCGAAGCACGCGACCACCCGCGCGTGGGCCTTCACCCCGCGCGCACCGGCAGCACCGACCGCACCCACTTCGCGACATCAGGCGCGTCCGGCGTATCCACGAGCGACTGCGCGATGACCGGCAGCTCGCCACGCATGCGGTGCGCGTCGGACGTCATCACGCCGAGGTCCGCGCCGACGAGGTGGGCGATGTCGATCTTGTTGATCACCAGCAGGTCGGCCGTCGTCACGCCGGGGCCGCCCTTGCGCGGCACCTTGTCGCCGCCCGCGACGTCGACCACGAACACCTGGCTGTCGGCGAGGCCCCGGCTGAACACCGCGGTGAGGTTGTCGCCGCCGCTTTCGATGATGACCAGGTCCAGACCGGGGAACCGCTCCTCGAGCTGCTCGACGGCGTCGAGGTTGGCGGTGATGTCGTCGCGGATCGCCGTGTGCGGGCAGGCGCCGGTCTGCACCGCCTCGATGCGCTCGGGCGCGAGCACGCCGGCCTTGCGCAGGAAGTCGGCGTCTTCGGTGGTGTAGATGTCGTTGGTGACCACGGCGAGGTTCAGCTCACCGCCGAGCGCGCGGCACAGGGCCGCGGTGAGCGCCGTCTTCCCACTGCCGACGGGACCGCCGATGCCGATGCGGTAGGCGCGCCCGGCCGTCGGGGCCGGCTCGTGGTGGTCGGGTTCGGTTTCCGTGGGGTCGAAGCTGATCGCGTGAAAGTGACCGTGGCCGTGGCCGTGTTCATGGCCGTGTTCAGCTGGCAAAGAGACGCACCTCTTCCTCGTGGTGCCGGGCGTGGGCCTCGGCGAACAGGTCCAGCGCCGGTGAGCCCGGCGCGGGCAGGTCCGCCGGGTCCAGCCCGGCGACGTCGGCGGCGGCCCCGGCCACGACGCGCACCTCGGCGCCGAGCCGGGCCACCACGGCGTTGACGGCGAACGGGTCGAGCCCCAGCAGCCGCACGGCCGCGCTCGCGGGCCCGCTCACAGCCAGGTAGGCCACGGCCGCCGCGGCCTCGGCCGGCTCGCCGCCGGCGATGCCCACCAGCGCGCCGCAGACGATCGGGTGGTGCGGCCGCGGCGTCTCGGCCAGCAGCGCGGTCAGCACCGGCGACGGCCACGCGACCGCCCCGGCCCGCGCGGTGCCCCGGCCTTGGGCGCGCGACGCCACGCGTTGGGCCGGCGAGGGCGTGCGCGCGTCGAGTTCCTCGTCGAGCCGCCGCCAGTGTCCACTATGGACGCGACGGCCGGCGGCATGAGCCGAGGCCGCGGCGAACGCGGCCGACAGCGCGCCGGCCGTGCGCAGGCGGCTGAGCAGGAAGCCGGGCAGGTCGGCCTCGGTCGTCACGAGCCGGCGGCTCACGGCCTCTTCCAGGCCGCCGGAGTGCACGTGGCCGCCCCCGGGGAAGCGGGAGTCGGCGAGGATCAGCGCGGCGAGGTCCATCAGAACAAGAAGTACCGCTGGGCCATCGGCAGCTCCGTCACCGGCATCGGCTCGATGAGCTCACCGTCCACGCGCACCGCGAAGCTGTCGGGCTCCACGCGCACGTCCGGGGTCGCGTCGTTCAGCACCATGTCCGCCTTGGTCCGCGCCCGCGTGTTCGCGACGGCGACCAGCGGCCGGTTGATACCGAACGTCTCCGCCAGCCCCGATTCGAGGGCCTCCGGAGCCACGAAGTGCAGGCTCGACGCGGCGGCCACCCGCGGCGCGGCGCCGAACATCGGCCGGGCCAGCACCGGCTGCGGCGTCGGGATCGACGCGTTCGCGTCCCCCATCGCCGCCCACGCGGGGAAGCCGCCCTTGAGCACCACGTGCGGTCGCACGCCGAAGAACTTCGGTTCCCACAGCACGAGGTCCGCGAGCTTGCCGACCTCCACCGAGCCGATCTCGGCGTCCATGCCGTGGGCGATGGCGGGGTTGATCGTGTACTTGGCGACATAACGACGCGCGCGCAAGTTGTCGGCCGCGCCGTCGCCGGGCAGGGCGCCGCGGCGGCGTTTCATCACGTGCGCGGTCTGCCAGGTGCGGATGATCACCTCGCCGATGCGGCCCATGGCCTGCGAGTCGGAGCTCATCATCGAGATGGCGCCGAGGTCGTGCAGCACGTCCTCGGCGGCAATGGTGCTCGGCCGGATCCGGCTCTCGGCGAAGGCCAGATCCTCGGGCACCGACGGATTGAGGTGGTGGCAGACCACCAGCATGTCGAGGTGCTCGTCGAGCGTGTTGACGGTGTGCGGACGCGTCGGATTGGTCGAGGACGGCAGGATGTGCGGCAGCCCGACGACCTGGATGATGTCCGGCGCGTGGCCACCGCCGGCGCCCTCGGTGTGGTACGCGTTGATCGAGCGGCCGCGGATCGCCTCCACAGTGGACTCGAGGAAGCCGGCCTCGTTGAGCGTGTCGGTGTGGATGGCCACCTGCACGCCGGACTCGTCGGCCACGGTGAGGCATGCGTCGATGGCGGCCGGCGTGGTGCCCCAGTCCTCGTGGAGCTTGAACCCGCCGGCTCCGGCGGCCAGCTGCTCGCGCAGGGCCTCGTGCCGCACGGTGTTCCCCTTGCCCAGCAGCAGGACGTTGACCGGGTAACCGTCCATTGCGGACAGCATGCGGCCGAGGTTCCACGCGCCGGGCGTGACGGTGGTGGCCTTGGTGCCCTCGTTCGGCCCGGTGCCGCCGCCGACGAGCGTGGTCAGGCCCGCGGCGAGCGCGGTGTCCACGAGCTGGGGGCAGACGAAGTGCACGTGGCAGTCGATGCCGCCCGCGGTGAGGATCTTCCCGTTGCCCGACAGGACTTCCGTGGCCGGGCCGATCACGAGCGCCGGGTCGACGCCGTCCATCGTGTCGGGGTTGCCGGCCTTGCCGATGCCGACGATCCGCCCGTCGCGCACGCCGACGTCGGCCTTCACCACACCCCAGTGGTCGAGGATCACGACACCGGTGATGACCAGGTCGGGGGCGCCTTCCGCACGCGTGGCCATACCCTGGCCCATCGACTCGCGGATGACCTTGCCGCCGCCGAAGAGCACCTCGTCGCCGGAACCCGACGGGCCCATCGACCGGTCTTCGGTCACCTCGATGAGCAGGTCCGTGTCGGCCAGCCGGATCCGATCACCGGTGGTGGGGCCGAACAATTCCGCATAACGCTCACGATCGATCTGCGGCATTCTCAGAACTCTCCGGCGTATTCGGTGCGCAACCCCGGCACACGCCGGTTTCCTCGCAGCGGAACAAGATCGACTTCACGCTCGACACCCGGCTCGAACCGCACCGACGTCCCCGCCGGCACATCGAGCCGGCGCCCGCGCGCGGCCTCGCGGTCGAACTCCAGACCCGGGTTCGCCGCCGCGAAGTGGTAGTGCGAACCGACCTGCACGGGCCGGTCGCCGAGGTTGCGCACGCGCAACCGCACCCGCTCCCGCCCGGGGTTCAGCTCCACGGGCTCGTCGCCGGGGATGATCTCGCCTGGCCGCACTCGGTTCTCCTAGACGATCGGGTCGTGCACGGTGACGAGTTTCGTCCCGTCCGGGAAAGTGGCCTCCACCTGCACGGAGTCGACCATTTCAGGCACTCCGGAGAGCACCTGCGCACGCGAGAGCACGCTGCGGCCGCTCGCTGCGAGCTCGCTCACGGAAAGCCCGTCACGCGCGCCTTCGAGCACGTGGTCGGTGATCAGCGCGACGGCCTCGGGGTAGTTGAGCAGCACGCCGCGCTCGAGACGGCGGCGCGCGACGTCGGCGGCGACGTGGACCAGCAGCTTGTCGCGTTCCTGCGGGCTCAGGTGCATGCGACAGGTTGTATCACCGGGCCCGCCGCGTCGCCGGGTTCGGAAACACAGGATTTACCTCCGGTACACCGCGCGTCCCCGGGCACGGTCACAGCCCGTTGCCGAAGAACTTGCCGCGACACGCCTTCCTGGACTGAATCGTTCTCGGAATCGTGACCGAAACCACCACATCTTTCATTGCCCACGGCTCGGCGGAGGAGCAAGGTTTGTCCAAACGTGCGATGAGGCGCGCCGAGGTTGCGTGTATCCCGTCAGCGCGAGTGGTCAGACAAAAGCCGGGGAAATGCGCATCGAAAGGTTCGCGAAGTGACTACCTCCACCATCAAGCAGCCGAACTCCGACCAAGCCGACGACGGCTTCCGCCCCGGCCTCGAAGGCGTGGTGGCGTTCCGCACCGAAATCGCCGAACCCGACCGGGACGGCGGCGCGCTGCGGTACCGCGGTGTCGACATCGAGGACCTCGCCGGCAAGGTGAGCTTCGGGGACGTGTGGGGCCTGCTCGTCGACGGCCGCTTCGGCAACGGGCTCCCGCCCGCCGAGCCGTTCCCGCTTCCGGTGCACACGGGCGACGTACGCGTGGACGTGCAGGCGGCGCTGCCGATGCTCGCGCCGATCTGGGGTTACGAACCGCTGCTCGACATCACCGACGAGCAGGCCCGCGACCAGCTCGCGCGCGCCTCGGTGATGGCGCTGTCCTACATCGCGCAGTCGGCGCGCGGCATTTCGCAGCCGGCCGTGCCGGAGTCGAAGGTCGACGAGGCCTCGACCATCACCGAACGCTTCATGGTGCGCTGGCGCGGCGAGCCGGACCCGGCCCACGTGAAGGCGCTCGACGCCTACTGGGTCTCCGCCGCCGAGCACGGCCTGAACGCGTCGACCTTCACCGCGCGTGTGATCGCGTCGACGGGTGCCGACGTTGCCGCCGCGCTCTCGGGCGCCATCGGCGCGATGTCGGGCCCGCTGCACGGTGGCGCGCCGGCGCGCGTGCTGCCGATGATCGAAGAGGTCGAGCGGACCGGTGACGCCGCCGGGCTGGTCAAGGGCATCCTCGACCGCAAGGAGCGCCTGATGGGCTTCGGCCACCGGGTCTACCGCGCGGAGGACCCGCGTGCCCGGGTGCTGCGCCGCACCTGCCAGGAGCTGGGCTCCGAGCGCTACGAGGTCGCCGCGGCGCTGGAGCAGGCCGCGCTGACCGAGCTGCGCGAGCGCCGCCCGGACCACCCGATCGAGACCAACGTGGAGTTCTGGGCCGCCGTGATCCTGGACTTCGCGCAGGTGCCGCCGAACATGATGCCCGCGATGTTCTCCTCCGCGCGCACCGCCGGCTGGGCGGCGCACATCCTGGAGCAGAAGCAGACCGGCCGCCTCGTGCGCCCGTCGGCGAAGTACGTGGGCCCGGAGCCCCGCAAGCCCGAGGACGTCGAGGGCTGGGAAACCGTCACCAAGCACTGACCGAAGCACCCCAATGTGGCGTTGGGTGCGCCCAGCGCACCCAATGTGGCGTTGGGTGCGCTG
>NZ_JBEYSJ010000023.1:0-155588 GCF_040704195.1 Amycolatopsis sp. NPDC047767 | reverse complement strand
TACGCGAGATCTGCGCCCGCCACGGCATCCGGCAAAAGTTCATCAAACCGCACTGCCCCTGGCAGAACGGCAAAGTCGAACGCCTCAACCGGACCCTGCAAACCGAATGGGCCTACCGCCAGGCCTTCACCAGCAACACCGACCGCACCGCAGCCCTTGCACCCTGGCTCCAGCACTACAACACTCAACGCCGCCACAGCGCACTCGGCGGGCATCCACCCACCAGCCGACTGCCACCAACCTGACGGCCGAATACATCTAGATCGTCTGCGTCAGGCCACCGTCGAGGATGATGTCGGCGCCCGTGAGGTTGCCGACGCGACCGCCGGCCAAGAAGGTCACCAGGTCCGCGACCTCCTCGGGCCGCGTGAACCGCCCGGTCACGGAGTCGGCGGCCGCCTTCGCCGCGACGTTGCCGGGCTCCGCACCCACCGCGCCCCCGACCGTCTCGGCGACGCCGCCCTTGCCCAGCCACAGGTCCGTGGCGACCGGGCCGGGACTGACCGTGTTCACGCGGACGCCGCGCGCGCCGACTTCCTTCGACAGGGACTTGAAAAAGCTGAGGCACGCCGCCTTCGCCGCGCTGTAGTCGATCACCAGCGGGTCGGGCAGGGTCGCGTTGACCGAGCACACCGTGACGATCGCGCCGGTCCGCTCCAGCAGCGACGGCAGCGCCGCCCGCGTGGTGCGCACGGCCGACATGAAGTCGAGGTTCAGTGTCGCCAGCCAGTCTTCGTCCGTCACGGACGTGAAGCCGTCGGGCCGGGGCCGCACGGCGCCGACGTTGTTGACCAGGATGTCGATCCCGCCCACCCGCGCCACGGCCTCCTCGACCACCCGCGCCGCGCCGTCCGGGGTGCCGAGGTCGACCGCCACGGTCTCGACGGGCAGGTCCTTGAGATCCCCGTCGACGTTGCGCGCCGCCGCGACAACCTGAACGCCCTCCTCGACGAGCGCCCGCGTCACCGCCAGCCCGATCCCGCGGCTCGCACCGGTGACGAGCGCCGTCTTGCCGCGCAACAGCAGGTCCATCGGAGACTCCTTCGGGCTTCGGTCGTGCTTCTCGGGAGAATCCTAGACAGGGCGCCAAGCCGAGAGCCGCCGAATGCTCGGCTGCAATCGTTCACAATGAGAAAGTCAGTTCACGCGCAAAGGCGCCGTGGAACGCCGGTTGACCAGTTCCACCGGCAGCACGATCGACCGCGGCCCCTGGTCGGGGTTTTCCAGGTTGTCGACGAGAAGTTTGGCGGCTTCGCGGCCCAAGTCGTACTGCGGAATGCGGATCGTCGTCATCGGCGGGGAAACGTGGTCCATGAACGGGGTGTCGTTGAACCCGATGATGCTCACGTCGTGCGGGCAGGTCATCCCGTGTTCGCGCAACGCGTCGTAACAGCCGAGGGCGATCAGGTCGTTTCCGGCGACGATCGCGGTGAACTCGATCTTCTCGTCGCGCAGGAGTCCACTGAGGACACGGTGCCCCTCGCGTTGCGACCACGCGTCGCACTGCGCCACGCGTTCGGGTTCGCGGTCGAGGCCGTGGTCGGCGAGGCCCTGCACGAACGCGCGCTTGCGGTGCACACCGGTCGACAGGTCCTGCGGGCCCGCCAGGTGGATGATCTTGCGGTGGCCCAGCTCCACGAAATGGCTGAGCGCGAGGCGGACGCCGTGGTCGTCGTCGGCCGTGACCGACGGGATGTCGCGGCGGTCGACGGTGCGGTTGACCAGCACGAGCGGGTGCCCCTGGCCGGCCATCTGCTCGGCCGTGTCGTCGTGCAGGCGCGACCCCGCCGAGATGAACCCGTCGACGCCGCGGGAGAGGAACGCGTCGATCGACGCGGCCGTGATCTTCGGATCGTCGTCGGTGTTGGCGATCCACGTGCTGTAGCCGCGTTCGCGCAGGATGTCCTCGGCGCCGCGCACGATCGGCGGGAAGATCGGGTTGGTCAGGTCCGGCAGCAGGATGCCGATCGCCATCGACCGGGCGGTGCGGAGCGTGCGGGCGCTGAGGTTGCCGGAGTAGCCGAGTTCGGTGGCGGCCCGGAGCACACGGTCGAGCGTCGCGCTGTTCACCAGGTGGCGGCTGGTCTCGTTGAGGGCCCTCGACGCGGTCGCGACGTGGACCCCGGCGCGCGCGGCCACGTCCTTCAAGGTCGCTCTTCGCACGACGGCAGTATACGCAGAGGAGCCGCGCGGCCCGCCGATTTCAGGTGCGATTCTCGCGCCGGTCTTGCCGCAATCGGGCGCGGGTGTCGCCGATTATCCTGCAGACGATTGCGGTCAGCGCGACGTACTCGCCCAGCGGGCCGACTCGTTGATGAGCCGCGCGCTGATCAGGCCGGCCGCGTTGGTCACCGACGAGCGGGCCGACGCCACGACCGCCGTGGTGAACATCGTCGCGGGCCCGGCCAGCGAGACGCCGCCGACCGAGTGGCCCGACGCGTCGAAGATCGCCGCGGCCACGGACATCCGGTCCTTCTGGAACGACTTCGACACCAGGAACCCGTCCCGGCGGGCGCGGATGAGCTCGGCTTCGAGCTCGTCGAGGTCGGGCGGCGGCGTCGAGCTCTCCGCGCAGCACTTCTCGACGTGGGCCACGACCTTGTCGAACGGCAGCCACGACAGCGCCGCCTTGCCGCACCCGGTGAGGTGCGCGGGCGCGCGCTGGCCGACGCGGTTGTGCATCGGGACCTTGCAGGTACTGGCGTTGCGGTCGAGGTAGACGACCCAGCCCTGCGTGAGCTGGCCCAGGTGCGCCTCCTGTTCGGGCGCGCGGACCAGGCGGTCGAGGATGCCCTCGGTCGCGCGGACGAGGCCGGTGCGTTCGATGATCTGGCCGGCGAGCTCCAGCAGCAGCGGGCCGAGCTGGTAACCGTTGCCCGAATCCTCCAGCATCCCCTCGGCGACGAGGGTGCGGCACAGCTCGTGGGCGGTGCTGCGCGGGATGTCCGCGCGGGCCGAGACCTGCCGGACCGACAGGACACCCACCGTGGGCGAGAAGGCGCGCAGCACCTTGCAGGCCTTCACCACCGACGCCACGCCACCACGCGTTTCATCCATCCGGCCACGATAGGTCGGGTGCCCGCGTTTCGGCTGGCGAGCGTCCGGCTCTGCCGGACACCAGCGGAATGTTCGCCGATCACCGCCGGGTGTTCGTTCCCGCACGGCAGATGGTCCCCATCGCACCATTCCCGGCCGGAAAACCACAAGGAGCGGTGGCGCTGTCACAGATCGCGCCCGCGTCTTGTCTCAGCTCACGGAAGGACAACCGACACCAGGTCCGTGAAGGAAGCTCATGAGCGTGGAACATTCGCACCACCTGCCGAACCCCAAGTCGAGCGCGCCGCCGCCGAAGATCGAGCTGGTGGCGACCGCGGAGGGAGCACCGGCGGCGCCCGAAGGGGCCGTGCCGATGACCATCCTGGTCACGCTGCCGCCGGGCAGCGACGGGGCGCCACCGCACCGGCACTCGGGTCCGGCGTTCGGGTACGTACTCAAGGGCGAGATCGTCTTCGAGCTCGAAGGCGACCCGGAGCGCGTCGTGAAGGCCGGGGAAGCGTTCTGGGAGCCCGGTTTCGACGTGATCCACTACCAGGACGGCAACAACCTCGACGACGCCGAGTCCCAGTTCGTCGTCACGATGTTCTGCGCACCGGGACAGCCGATGCTCATCCCGGTGAGCGACGAGGAACTGGAGCAGCGCAAGCACCTGCGAGCGCCCCGCCCGTGACCCGGAACGGGGGCCGGCCCGAAAGCCGGCCCCCTCGGCAAGGAGCACCATGAACCTGATCACCCTCGCCGAGACCCACGCCGGACTCGCGGCGCAGGCGTCCTCCGGGCGCAGCGCCGTGACCGTCCACGGTGGACACGAGCACGCCCTGCGCCAGACCGTGATGGCGTTGCGCGCCGGCGAACACCTGCACGAACACGAACACCCCGGCGGCGAGACCACCGTGCTTGTTCTGCTCGGCCACCTCCGCCTGGTCACCGGCGCCGAAAGCCGAAGCGCGGCACCCGGCGACTTCCTCGTGCTCCCCGAGCGAAGGCACCGCCTCGAAGCCGAGACCGACGTGGCGATCCTGTTCACCAACGTCGTGCGACCCCGATGAAGAAGGGGCTCTCCCGGTCAGGGAGAGCCCCTCGGTTCACTCGACCAGCTTCCCTTCCGAGGAAACCTCCCGCGTCAACGCGGCGATCTCCGGAGGCACCGGCGGCAACGCTTCCCGCTCGATCCGCCCGGGCCCGGACCACACGAGGTTCACCCGCATCGACTCGTCCAGCTCCGGGTAGTCAGAACGGTTGTGGCAACCCCGAGTCTCGCGCCGCTCCACCGCCGCCTCGAGTGTCGCCCGGCAGGCCAGCGCCGAGGACTTCAGGTCGAACGCGTGCGCGAGATCCTGGAACCCGGCCAGGTCCGGGTGGACCCCGACGTTCTTCATCCGCCCCTCGAGCGCGTCCAGTTCGGACAGTCCCGCGAGCAGACCCTCCTCGTCGCGCACGACACCCGCGTGCTCGGTCATCGTGTTGCGCAGGGAACGCTGCAGGGCCCGGACGTTCTCCGGGCCGTCGGCCGCCAGCAGCTCGTCGACCTCACCGCGAGCCTCCGCCAGCGCGCCGGCGGAACGTCGTTGCGCGGAAAGAGCAGCCGAGTACTCCGCCGCGGCCTCGCCGACGATCCGGCCGTACACCAGCAGCTCGATCAGCGAGTTGCCGCCGAGTCGGTTGGCGCCGTGCAGACCGCTCGCGGCCTCGCCGATCGCGTACAGGCCTTCGACACCCGTGCCGTGGTCGGCCGAGCGCACCCAGACGCCACCCATCGAATAGTGCGCGGTGGGCGCGATTTCGATCGGGCTCTTCGTGATGTCCAGCATCTGCAGTTCCAGCAACGTCTGGTACACGCGTGGCAGTCGCTGCATGATCGTCTCGCGCGGCAGGTGCGACACGTCGAGCCACACGCCACCGTTCGGCGTGCCGCGGCCCGCCTTGATCTCGGTGTACGCGGCCAGCGCCACGCGGTCACGAGTGGACAGTTCCATCCGCTCGGGGTCGTAGCGCGCCATGAACCGCTCGCCCAACGCGTTGCGCAGCTGGCCGCCCTCACCGCGGGCGGCTTCGGACACGAGCGTGCCCGCCGCGTTTTCCGGCTCCAGCAACCCGGACGGGTGGAACTGCACGAGCTCGGGGTCGCGGATGCGGCCGCCGGCCAGCACGGCGAGGCGGAACGAGTCGCCGGTGTTCTCGTCGCGCCGCGAAGACGTGCGGCGCCAGATGCGCGTGTGCCCACCGGCGGCCAGGATCACCGCGTCGGCGTGGATCACGTACCGGGTGCCGTCGTCGAGGTCGAAACCGTACGCGCCGAAGACCACGTTGTCCTGCACCAGGATCCGCGTGATGTAGACGTTCTCGAGCATCCGCACGTCGAGCTGCGCCGCGCGGTTCACGAGCGTGCGCTGGATCTCCAGCCCGGTGTAGTCACCCGCGAACGCGGTGCGCCGGTAGGTGTGCGCACCGAAGAACCGTTGGGAGATGCGGCCGTCGGCCTCGCGGGCGAACGGCATGCCCCAGCGTTCGAGGTCCTCGATGCCACGCGCGGCGTTCTGCGTGACGACCCGCACCGTGTCGGGGTGCGCCAGGAGGTAGCTCTCCTTGATCGTGTCGGCGGCGTGCTGCTGCCAGCTGTCCTCGGGGTCCATCGTGGACAGTGCGGCGTTGATGCCGCCGGCGGCCAGCGTGGTGTGGGCGTCGCCTTTGGCCCGCTTGCCGACCACGAGCACGTCCACACCCCGCTCGGCCAGCTCGATCGCGGCGCGCAACCCGGATCCGCCCGTGCCGATCACCAGTACCGACGTCGCGACCTGCTGTTCTGTCATCGGGTTACCTCCTGACGGGATGCGCGGGTGGCACCGGAACGGGACCACCCGCGCGAGGAATCACTTCCTGGGCGGGTTGGCCGGGAGCCAGTCCGCGAACTTGATCTGCCCGAGCTGGGCCCCCTCGTCGGGCAGGAGGCCCTTCGGGCCCGGCTTCTCGCCGAAGTAGCGGGCCTCGGGGTCGACGGTGACCTCACGCGGGTCGTTGCGGAAGGCCAGGGCCTCGCGCACCCAGCTCTCCATCGTGAAGACCTCGGGACCGCCGATCTCGGTCATGCCGTTGAGCGGCGTCCCGGCGGCGACCTTCGCGACGGCGCCGGAAACTTCGGACGCCGCGATCGGCTGGATGCCCGCGTCGGGGAGCTTGACGACGTTGCCCTCGGTGCCGCCGTCGGCGATCGCGCCGACGAACTCGAAGAACTGCGTGGCCCGCACGATGGAGTAGGGCAGGCCGGAGTCCTTGATCAGCTCCTCCTGGGCGACCTTCGCGCGCAGGTAGCCCGACTCGGGCAGGCGGTCGCTGCCGATCACCGACAGCGCGACGTAGTGGCCGACGCCCGCGTCCTTGGCGGCGCCGGTCAGGTTCGTGGTGGCGGCGCGGAAGAACGCCATCACGTCGTCGTCGGCGAACGACGGCGAGTTCGACACGTCCACCACCACGTCGGCGCCCTGCAGCACTTCCTTGACGCCTTCGCCGGTCACGGTGTTGACCCCGGAGTTGGGCGACGCCGGTACCGCCTCGTGGCCGTGCTCCTTCAGCAGGCTCACGACCCGCGAGCCGATCAGGCCGGTACCGCCGATGACGACAATCCTCATGATGCGCCTTTCGCTGGGTGTCCCCGGAGGGCCCGGGGACGTCGCACCAGCCAGGACAAGGCGGACCGCGGATCTGTGACAGCATCCGCGCGGAAACCCGTCACCTGATCGGGTCACCTCCGGAGACAAAGGCGTCGCGCGGGTGCTCGACCGACGCGAGCGACACGATGTCGCGGCCGAAGAACGCCGCCGTGAGCCAGATCGCGAGCACGCGCACCTTGCGTTCCCAGCTCGGCACGGCCAGCACGTGGTACCCGCGGTGCATCAGCCACGCGAGCAGGCCCGTGATCACGATCCGGCGGTACTGGAAGATGCCCTTGCCGATGCCGAGCGTCGCGACGGAGCCCAGCCCGTGGTGGAGGTACTGCTTCGGTGTGCGACCACGAACATGCGCTGTGAGGTTTCGAGCAAGCAGCTTGCCCTGGCGGACGGCGTGTTGTGCGTTCGGCACCGTCCGCGCCCCCGGAACAGGCGACGCGAGGTCCGGCACGGCGGCGTCGTCGCCCGCGCCCCACGCGCCCGGCACCGGGTCCGTCTCGGTGCCCACCCGCAGGTCGGCACGTACGACCAGCAGGCCGCGCTCGTCGATCGGCAGGTCGGTGTGGTTGTGCACCACGGGGTTGGCGGCGTTGCCCGCCGTCCACACGATGAGTGCGGAATCGAACTCCTCGCCGGTCGAGAGCACCACGTGCCCGTCGACGGCCGAGCGCAGCTGCGTGTTCAGGTGCACGTGGGCGCCGCGCTGTTCGAGCGAGCGGACCACCCACTGCCCCGGCTTGTCGGTGACCTCGGGCAGGATCCGGCCCTGCGCCTCCACGAGGTGGAAGCTCAGCTCGTCGCGGCTGATCTCCGGGTACGACTTCAGCAGCGCCGTCGCCAGCGACAGCAGCTCCGCGAAGCCCTCGACGCCCGAGAAGCCACCGCCGACGAACGTCACCGTGAGCAGCTTCCGCCGCGCCGGCCCCGGCTCGAGCGCCGACGCGCGGTCGAAGGACGTCAGCAGCCGGTCGCGGATCGCGACCGCCTCCTCCACGTGCTTCATCCCGATCGCCTCCTCGGTGACGCCGGGGATCGGGAACTTGCGCGTGACGGCGCCGGCCGTCACCACGATCTCGTCGTACTCGAGCTCGAACTCCGGCCCCTCGGCCGGCCGCACGACCACGCGGCGGTTCGCGTGGTCGATCTCCGTCACCGCGCCGGCCACGATCCGCGTGCGCTTGAGGTGGCGCCGCAGCGACACCGCCGCGTGGCGCGCCTCGATCGACCCGGCCGTGACCTCGGGCAGGAACGGCTGGTAGGTCATGTACGGACGCGGGTCCACGACAGTGAGCTCCGCCTCCGAAGGCCGCAACCGCTTCTCGAGTCCCCAGGCCGCGTAAAAACCCGCGTACCCGCCGCCGACCACCAGGATCCTGCGCATCTCGCTCCTCGCTCTCTTGCCCTGCACTAGGGAGACAAGACAGCGATGCCGGATGTGACAGGTTTGCCCCGTTCGAGTGGGCACCGTCACGGGGTGGCCGCCGCGGCGCCCACCCCACGCGGTTCACGCCGAGGTCGGCGCCTCCGCCGCGGCCGGAACAGCGGCTGCCGACGGCTTCACGAAGCGCAGCGCCACCAGGCCCAGCGCGGCGAGCACCAGCGGGATCGCAAACAGCTCGAACAGGCCGACCCCGACCACCCCGCATCGACCAGGACGCCCGCGACCAGCGGCGTCACGATGGCGCCGATGCGCCCGACGCCGACCGCCCAGCCCAGCGCCGTCGAGCGGACACCGGCCGGGTAGAGGGCCGGGCCGAGCGCGTAGAGGACGCGCCGAGTGCGTACAGCAGCGTGCCCATCAGCACCGCAACCACCAGCGTCGCCGTGAGATTGCCGAGCACGACCGCCATCGCCAGGAACACCACCGCGGCGCCGGCGAGCGTCACCACCGCGAGAACGCGGCTGCTGAACCGCAACGCGACGACCGTCATCAGCAGCGAGCCGGCGACGCCGCCCAGGTTGATCATGATCCCGCCGTTGTGAAAGCGCTCGTCAATCCTCAGTGGACGGTGCGGCCAGGCCGGCGAGTGCGTTGTCCGCGATGGACTGCAGGGTGGCGCGGCCCGGGCGGGTCTTGGCGAGGACGTTCATGCCCTGCACGACGGCTACGAGCAGGGGCGCGGACTCGGGGCCGGCGCCCGGGCGGAGTTCGCCGGCGGTGCGGGCGCGGGTGAGGGCGCCGGCGAAGCTGGTGCGGAGGTTGGCGAGGTGCTGTTCGAACATCGCGGCCAGCGCGGGGTCGCGGTCGGTGAGCTCGACGAGCGAGTTGGTGACGAGGCAGCCCCAGCGGCGGCGGCCGTCGACCATGGCGTCGACGAGGTGGGCGAAGTAGTCGCGCAGGCCCTGCATCCCGCTGGGGGCGACGTTGAGCCGCTCGACGGCCTCGGCGGACACGGTGGCCGCGTAGGAGCGGAGTGCGGCGACGAACAGGTCGTGTTTGTTTCCGAACGCGGCGTAGACGCTGCCGGGCTGGATGTCCATGGCCTGGCACAGCGCCTGGATCGACGTGGCGTCGTAGCCGCGCTGCCAGAAGGTGTCCAGGGCGACGCCGAGGGCTTCGTCGACGTCGAAGGTGCGTGTGCGTCCCACGCCGCGATAGTAGAGTAAGCGTTCAAGAATATCGACACCGCCGATCCAGCGTGGTAGAAATCCAAGGCACGTAACTTGGACGAGCGATCAACTAAGGGGATCACATGCGGGTCGTGGTGATGGGCACCGGCGGGGTGGGCGGCTACTTCGGGGCCCGGCTGGCCCACGGCGGCCACGACGTGAGCTTCATCGCGCGCGGCAAGCACCTGGAAGCGTTGCGCGCCAACGGGTTGAGGGTCGAAAGCCCGCTCGGCGACCTGCACCTGCCGAAGATCGACGTGACGGACGACCCGACGCGGCTCGCGCCCGCCGACCTCGTGTTGTTCGGCGTGAAGCTGTGGGACACCGAGACGTCCGCGGAGCTGATCAAGCCGCTGCTCACCGACCAGACGGCCGTGGTGTCGTTCCAGAACGGCGTGGTCAAGGACGACATCCTGCGCCGCGTCCTCGGGCCCGAGCACGTGATCGGCGGCGTCTGCTACATCGCGGCGACGATCGCCGAGCCGGGCGTCATCCGGCACACGGGCACGCTGCAGAAGCTGGTGTTCGGCGAGTACGACGGCACCAGCTCCGCACGGGTGCAGAAATTCCACGACGCGTGTGCGGAAAGCAACATCGACGTGGAGATCAGCACCGAGATCGAACAGACCATCTGGGAGAAGTTCGTGTTCCTGGTCGGCCTTTCCGGCACCACGAGCACCGCGCGCACCACGATCGGCCCGGTCCGCGCCAACCCGCGTTCGCGAGCGTTCCTGCACGACGTGATGGCCGAGGTCGTCGAGGTCGCCCGCGCCCAGGGCGTGGCGCTGCCCGCCGACTACGCCGACGACCGGCTCGCCTTCACCGACGGCGTCCCCGAAGGCATGACGTCCTCGATGCACCACGACCTCGAACGCGGCAACCGGCTCGAGGTCACGTGGCTCAGCGGCGACGTCGTCGAGCGCGGCAAGGCGCTGGGCGTGCCGACGCCGTGCAACCGCGCCATTACCGACATCCTCGCCGTGCACAGCGAAGGCCACCGCTGATGAGCCTCACGATCCGCTCGGTCGACGCCACGCTCGTGCTGGTGCCGATGCGCCGGCCACTCGGCACCAGCGCCGCGCGCGTCACGGCGGCGCCACTGCTGCTGCTCGACCTGCACACCGAGGAAGGCGTGACCGGGCGGGCGTATTCGTTCTGCTACCTCGAAGCCGCCGGGCACGCCGCGGCCGCGCTGGCCCGCGACGTGCACGAGGCCTTGGCCGGCACCCCGGCCGACCCGGCGGCCGCGCGGTCGAAACTCGAGGCGAGGTTCAAGCTGCTCGGCGTGCGCGGGCTCGTCGCCGCGGTGGTGTCGCTCGTGGACACCGCATGCTGGGACGCGCTCGCGATTGCCGCCGGCCTGCCCTTGGCGCGGCTGCTCGGCGCACCGCTGAGCCCGATCCCCGCGTACAACAGCAACGGCCTCGGCCTGATCGAACCCTCGGCCGCGGCCGACGAAGCCCAGGAACTCGTGGCCGAAGGCTTCCGCGCGATCAAGATGCGGCTCGGCCGCGCGCCCGCCGACGATCTGGCCGCCGTGCGCGCGATCCGCGCGGCGGTCGGCCCCGACGTCGAGGTCATGGCCGACTACAACCAGGCCCTCGACCTGCCCGACGCCCTCGCCCGCTGCGGCGCGCTGGACGACGAAGGCCTGTCGTGGATCGAAGAACCGGTGCGCCACGACGACTACGCGGCCAACGCCCGGCTCACCGCCACCCTGCGCACGCCCGTGCAGATCGGCGAGAACTTCGCCGGCCCGCGCGCGATGGCCGTCGCGCTGGAGCACGACGCGAGCGACCTGGTCATGCCCGACCTCGACCGCATCGGCGGCGTCACCGGCTGGCGCGACGCCGCGGCCCTCGCCGACACCCGCGGCATTCCCCTGTCGTCACACCTGTTCCCCGAGGTCAGCGCCCACCTGCTGGCCGCGACGCCGACCGCGCACCGGCTGGAGTACGTCGACTGGGCCGCCCCGGTCCTGCGTGAACCGCTGCGGATCACCGACGGCCACGCGACGCCGCCCGACCGGCCCGGCAACGGCCTGGAGTGGGATCCGGAAGCGGTCGCGCGCTACCGCGTGGGCTGACTTTATAGTCCGGCCATGAACATCTGCGTCTTCCTCTCCGCCGCCGACCTCGACGAGCGCTACACCGAGCCCGCGCGCGAGTTCGCCGGGCTCGTCGGCAAAAGCGGCCACACGCTGGTGTGGGGCGGGTCCGACAGCGGCCTGATGAAGGTCGTCGCCGACGGCGTGCGGGCTTCGGGCGGGCGCCTCGTCGGCATCTCGGTCGAGCTGCTGCGCGGCGCCGCCCGCAAAGACGCCGACGAAATGGTGATCACCGCGGACCTCGCCGAACGCAAGGCGCTGCTGCTCTCGCGTTCCGAAGCCGTGGTCGTGCTGGCCGGCGGCCTCGGCACGCTCGACGAGGTCACCGAGGTCCTCGAACTCAAGAAGCACGGGCTGCACCACAAGCCGATCGTGCTGCTCAACACCGACGGCTTCTACGACGGCCTGATCCGGCAGCTGCGCCGCATGGAGGACGACGGTTTCCTGCCGCTCCCGCTCGACGACCTCGTCCACTTCGCCGCCGAACCCGCCGACGGCCTGGCGTACCTGGAGTCCTGAGTCAGACGTCGGCGGCGGTGCGGAAACCCGTGTTGCCGCTGGAAGAATCGGGCGTGTTGCCCATGCGGGCGGCGACGCGGTAGCGGTTGCAGTAGGACTCGTGGCACAGGTAGGACCCACCGCGCAGGGAGCGGTTCCCGGGGTCGAACCGGTCGGCGCACCACTCCCAGACGTTGCCGGAGACGTTGTACAGCCCGAACCCGTTGGGCTGAAAGGCATCCACGGGCGCGGTGCCGACGTGGCCGTCCTCTTCGGTGTTGTGGACGGGGAAGCGGCCCTGCCAGATGTTGCACCGGTGCTCGCCGCCGGGGGTGAGGTCGTCGCCCCACGGGAATCGCGCCTGGTCCAGCCCGCCGCGCGCCGCGTACTCCCACTCGGCCTCGGTCGGGAGCCGGCGCCCGGCCCACGCGCAGTAGGCCAGGGCGTCGTTCCAGGACACGTGGACCACGGGGTGGTCCCACCGGTCCTCGACGCTGCTGTGCGGTCCTTCCGGCGCCCGCCAGTACGCGCCCGCGACCCCGCACCACCACGGCGTCTGCTCCGGCCGTGGCGAGATCTTGCGCAATGCGCCGGGGACGAACTTCGCGAACACGTAGGTCCAGCCGAACTCCTCGGCTTCGGTCCGGTGCCCGGTGGCGTCGACGAACTCCGCGAAGCGCGCGTTGGTCACGGCGTAGGCGTCGATGGCGAACGCCGCCACCGTGACCTCGCGCACCGGGCCTTCCCGGTCGTCGGGAAACCCGTCGGCGTCGTCGGTCCCCATCCGGAAGCTGCCGCCGGGCAGGGTGAGCAAACCGTCGGCGTTGGTCGCCGGCCCCGCCGGAACCTCGGCGGCCACGGGATGGTGTGAAACGCGCGAAGGTGGACAACATTCGGACACAGGCTGGGAACCTCCTCACCCGCACCGTAGCTTCCCGAACACCCGGTGGCCGTTTCCGCACACCCCTCGCGAATTCCCGAACACTCCGCGGCGGTTTCCGCACACCCGCCGGACCCGTCAGGCGCGGTAGCCGACCTCCTGCACCACCCACGTGTTCCCGTCCGGGTCCGCGAAGTCGAAGGCGCTCGCGTAGTCGCGGCGGTCGGCGTCGAGGCCGGAGGCCCAGTCACCCTGCCAGTCGGCGAGGTTCGCCTTGTGCCGGAAGTCGCCGACGGGAACGCCACGGCCGGAGAGCTCGCTGCGGGCGGCTTCGAGGTCGGTGACGACGAGGTAGGTGGTGCGCGTCGAGCCGGGAGCGGCGTCGGTGAGGCCCGTGCCGAGCTGGATGGAGCAGGCGGAGCCGGGCGGCGTGAGCTGGACGACGCGGTAGCCGTCCTGCGGGTGGTAGTCGACGTCAAGCGAGAACCCGACCTGGTCGGCATAGAACTTCAGCGATTTGTCGACGTCGCCGACGGCCAGCGTGACGACCTCGAGAGCCCAGTTCATCGTGGTGTTCCTTTCGAGCACAGGGATTACATGTCCAGGACGAGATCGGTGTGCGGCGCGGCGCAGCACACCAGCGCCTGCCCCGGAGCCGGCGGCTCCAGCGGCGAAGGCGAGTAGTCGACGGACCCGGAAAGCACCGGCGTCACGCACGTGTGGCAGACGCCGCTGCGGCAGCTCCAGCGCGCGGGCACGTCGCACGCCTCGGCCAGCTCCAGCAGGCTCCCGCCGGGGAACGGCGCCGAGATGCCGCTGCGCGCGAACGTGACGGTCGGCCCGGTTCCGGGCGGCCCCTCCGGCGCGTGCGGCGGCCGCGTGGTCTGGCCGACGAGGCCGGGATTGATGGCGTCCAGCGCGCCGAACAGCTCGCTGTGGATGCGGGTCGCGTCCAGACCCGCGGCGGTGAGCGCGGCGGTCATGTCCGTCATGAACGCCGTCGGACCGCAGACATACGCCGACGCGTCGACGGGCACGCCCAGCTCCACCAGTGCGTCCTTGGTGAGCCGCCCGGTGTGGGCACCGGCCGAGGTGCGTTCCTCCACCGTCGCGGCGCTGTAAAAGATCTCCGCGCGGCCACCGGGCAACGCGGCGAGCAGCGACCGGGCCTCCGCGGCCATCGGGTGCTCCGCCGGACCGCGCGCCCCGTGGATCCACCACACCTCGCGGGTGCTGTCCTGCGCGGCCAGCTGGTGCAGCATCGCCAGCACCGGCGTCACGCCGATCCCGGCGGACACGAGCAGCACCGGCGAAGACCCGTCGCCGAGCACGAAGTCGCCCCGCGGCGCGGCGACTTCCAGCACCGTACCGGCCGCCAGCTGCGTGGTCAGGAACGTGCTGGCCACGCCCTCGCGCTTCACGCTGATGCGGTAGCCGGCGGAGCCCGGCGCCGACGAGATCGAGTAGCTGCGCACCGGGGCCGGCGTCGCGGCGCCCGGGACCCGCAGCGTCAGGTACTGCCCGGCCAGCGCGGCGGGCAAGGCGCTGCCGTCGTCGGCCTCGAAGTACACCGACGTCACCGAGGTGCTCTCGGGTCGCACGGCCGTGACGCGCAGCGGCCGGAAGCCGTCCCACGCGGGGCCCGGCGCTGTGGTGCCGATGCCCAGCAGCTCCTCGAACGACTGCCGCCACCCCGGGCTCAGCGCGGGGATCCCGGCGGCGACGCGCAGCTTCTCCCCGTCTTTTTCAGGCAGGTACAGCAACGCGTCGGTGTCGGCCACGCTCAGCGCACCCGGCCCGGTGCGCGTCTTCACGATCGGGTCGCCGGCCGCGACGTTGCCTTCGCGGATGACGCGGAAGTAGAACCCGGGCCGGTGGTGGGCCACGAGCAGCGCGGGCAGCTCCGGCTCGCCGAGCCGCATGCCGACGCGGTAGCAGGTGACCCGCGGCTGCGTGACCTCGAACTCGGCCTCGCCGATGCGGTAGCGGTCGCCGATGCACACCTCGTCGTCGGGCAGGCCGTCGACGGTGAAGTTCTCGCCGAACGAGCCGTACTCGAGGCCGTCGCGGCCGAAGTGCCGCTCCCAGTGGCGGTACGAGCCGATCTGGTAGACGAACACGGCTCGCTGCTCGCCACCGTGGCCGCCCTTGTCGCCCTGGCCGTCACCGTCGATGTTGAGGCGGCGCACCATGGCCGGGCCCTCGACCGGCTGCTTCCACACTCCCGTGTAGACGGTCTTGCCCTGCCAGGACACGTTTTTCGGCGTGCCTACGTTCACCGACAGCACTTTTGCGGTCATGCCAGCACCTCCTGCGCCGCGAAGACGTACCACTGTGACACGGTTCCCCCCGGTTCCCTCGGCTCGTTCGGATTCGGTAAGGCCCGCCGTTTCAGGCGGTGCGCTTCTCGATCTCGTCGGTGTCGAGGCCGCGGTCCACGCCGTGCGGGATCACGGTCTGGCCGGGCGCCAGCGACTGCCGCACGCCGTCGAGGTAGACCTCGATCTTGTCCGGTTCGAACGACACCAGGCCGGACACGCGTTCGACCTCGGTCCAGGCCTGCTCGTACGACCAGGCGGCGCCGGCGTGCGAGCCGATGTCGTAGTAGCTGGCGATGCCCTTGTACGGGCAGAACGTTTGCCCGTCGACCGGGGTCAGCGCTCCGTCCACGATGTCCTCGCGCGGCACGTACCAGCGCGGCGCGAAGCCGGATTCGTACAGCACCACCGGGTTGTGGGTGTCGGCGATGACGCGGTCACCGTCGCGGACCACGAGGTGACGCGACGTGCTGCGGATGTCGTTGCGGTGGTAGAGGTCCGCGGCGTGGCCGACGATCCGGTCGTCCTCCTCGTAGAAGGCCTCCATCGCGCGCCACGCGAAGGCGACGCGGTCCTTCAGCACGTCGGCGTATTCCGGCAGCCCGGTGTACTCCCACGCCGCACGCTCGGCACGGCCTTCGCCGGCCACGACCGTGTACCACGTGGTGTCGCCCAGTTCGCGGTGCTTCGTGACGCGGCCGCTCGACTCCAGCACGCCGTCGGCGACGGCGGCCTTCGGGAAGAACGCCACCGGGTAGTGGCCCGGTTCGTGCAGGAGCAACACGTCTTCACTGTCGACGAGCCACTCGCCACCGAAACGGACGCGCATCCGCCTGCGCAGCGGCTCCACGAAGAGCAACCGCTCGGGCAACGGCTCCGGGGTGAGGAACCTGCCGACCGACCTCGTCGAAAGCGGTCCCTGCTGCCATGCCAGTCCCATGACTTTCGCCTTCCTTCTCGCTAACGGATTTGCAGACTGTATATCCGTTAGTCAGAGGAGCACAAGGCCCCTTCAAAAACTTGTCTACAGTGATGACTAATGCGTACACTCGCCGCATGAGCAGTAGTGTCAGCCTGGAGGACCTGCAACGGGCCGGCTTCCCCATGGGCGGAGAACCGCTGGTCGCGCTGGATCTCGCCGACACGCTCGCGGCCGAGACGGAGCCGGGCGACGGCGACCTCCTCGCCTCGCCCGGGCGCTACGCGACGTGGTGGCAGCTGGAGCTGCCGAGGCTGCCCGGGTCGGCGGCGCCGGACCTCGTGCCCACCCGCCGGCTGCGGTCCGCGATCCGCGACCTGCTGGAAGCGCACCTCGACGGCCGCGGGCCCGCGCCGGCGTCGCTCGAAGAGGTCAACGCGGTCGCGGCGGCCGTGCCGACCAGCCCGCGGCTCGAAGCGCACGAGTCCTGGGAGGCGCACACGCGCTGGCACGGCGAGCACGGCGGCAACGTCGCGCTGGCGGCCATCGCCCGGGAGACGATCGAGCTGTTCGCCGACCCCGCGCGCCTCGCCCGGCTGCGCCGCTGCGCGAACCCCGACTGCACGATGCTGTTCCTCGCCACGAACCGGCGTCGCCAGTGGTGCGCGGGCAACGTCTGCGGCAACCGCGTGCGGGTCGCCCGCCACTACCGCCGAACCCACGACCAGCAAGCCGGATGAGAGGGCACACCATGACCACGCAGCCGATCGTCGCCGGATTCCACAGCGGTGAGCTGAGCGTGCAACGGCAGGCCGGGCTCGAGTTCGAAGCGGCCCGGCTCGAAGGCATGCTCGCGCCCGCGCAGCTGAGCCGCGGCGCCGAGGGTTTCCTCGCGCAGCGCGAGTTCGCCGCCGTCACGGCGCGCGACGCCGACGGGACACTGTGGACGTCTCCCCTGCTCGGGCCGGCGGGGTTCCTGGAGGGTTTCGACACGACGCTGGTCGTGCACGCGCGCCCCGGCGCCGGCGATCCCCTGCACGAGCTGCCCACCGCCGAGCCGGTCGGCCTGATCGCCGTCGAGTTCGCGACCCGGCGCCGGTTGCGGGTGAACGGCACCGTCGTCGCCTCGGCCGAGGGCGGGTTCCTCCTCGACGTCGAGCAGGCCTACGGCAACTGCCCGTCCTACATCCAGCAGCGCCGGCTGGAGATCGACCCCGAGCCGGCGCCGGCCGCCGTCGAACGGTCGGACGCCCTGACCGACGCCCACCGCGCCCTCATCCGCCGCGCGGACACGTTTTTCCTCGGCACGATCCACCCGACGCGCGGCGCCGACTCGTCCCACAAGGGCGGCGAGCCCGGCTTCGTCCGCCTCGACGGCGACGACCTGTGGTGGCCGGACTACGCGGGCAACAACCTGTTCAACAGCCTCGGCAACATCGCCACGGACCCCGAGGCGGCGCTGCTGTTCCTCGACTTCACCACCGGCACCACGCTCCAGCTGACCGGCACCGCCACCCTGGAATGGGTCACCCCGGGTACCGCAGGCGAGGACGACGCCACCGGCCGCCGCGTCCGCTTCCACCCGACGCGGGTGGTGTCGCGCACCAGAGTGCCGCTCCACGCGCCTGACGTGGTGCCTTCCCCGCACAACCCCCGGGTGACGGCCTAAGAGTCCACAGTAGACGCTGCCCGGTCGCGGAAGGCCGCCGCTTTGCTGCTGTTGCCGCAACGCCGCATGGAACACCAGCGGCGCGGGCGGCCGCCGGGCGGGTCGAGGAAGAGCATGCGGCACACGGGTGAGTCGCAGGCGCGCAGGTGGGTCCGGCGGGCCGGGTCGGTGACGAGGTCGAGAGCGTCGCGGGCAACGGTGGAGAGCAGCTCGGCGGACGTGCGGAGGCGGGGCCCGGAGGCCAGGCGACCGTCGGCGGCCAGGTCCAACCGCGGTGGTTCCGTGGCGAGGACGGCGTAGCCCTCGACCGTCGCGGCCGCGGCGGGGTCCACCGGGGCGTCGGCCATCACGTCCGTGACCATGCGGAACACGGCCTCCCGCAAGCGTTGCGCGTCGGCCAGCGCGGCGGCGGTCGCCGCGCCCGGGAGCAGCGGCAGGCCGACCCCGCCGGCCCACGCGTCGAGGCGGCCGGTGTCCCCGAGACGCTCGATGACCGCGGTCGGGCGGCGGCCGACGGTGGCGACGAGGTCGAGGGCGCGGGAACCGGCGTCGAAGCGGAGTTCCCTGAGCTGGGCGGTCACGCGGACGCGAGGCTGGGTCACGGTGATCACCGCGCCGCGCGGACGGGGAAGGGCGCGGTGACGACCACCAGCACCACGCTCACCCCGGCCGCGACCACGAAGGCCACGGGCGCCGGGATGACGACGTCGACCGCCGCGAACAGGTACGGCGCCGCGAACCCGAGGTAGGCCAGGCAGTAGAACACCGCCGTCACGCCGGCGAGATCGGCCGCCTCCGCCAGCGCTTCGACGCGGCTGAGCCCGCCGACCAGCAGCATCCCGTAAGCCGCGCCCAGGACCACGGCGGCGGGGAGCGTCAGCAGGGCCTGCCTGAGCTCAGTCGACAGCGCGGCGAGCAGGAACCCCGCCACGGTCAGGCCGAGGCCGCACGTCAGCACCAGCGGACTGCCGCGTCGTTCCAGAGCACGGGCCACGGGCTGGACGAGCAGCCCGCTGCCCAGCGTCAGGCCCGCGATCACCCCGCTGCTCGCCACGGGCGCGACCGGCGCGGGCAACAGCGCCGGCAGGACCGCGAAACTCGTCGTCGCCACGCCGAACACCAGCGGCGCGCTCGGCACGATCCGGCGGAGGAACTCCGGGCTGGTCAACGCGTGCCTGAGCGCGCGCCGCCGTTGCCCCGAGGAAGCCGCGGCCGGCACGGTTTCCGGGACGTGCCACGCCAGCACGCCGACCACCACCGTCACCGCGATGTGCACCAGGTACGGCACCACGGCCGGTGCCGGCAGCCACTGCGCCAGGACCCCGGCGACCAGCGGCCCGCTCCCGAACCCGACCGACAGCGAGACCGCGGCCCGGCGCGCGCCCGCGCCCGGGCCGGCGTCAGCGGACAGCTCCTTGATCCACGCGCTGCCCGGCCCGAACGCGGCACCCGAAGCGATTCCCGCGACGAGCCGGCCGAGCGCCAGCACCCAGGTCGACCCGGCGCCGAACAGCAGGATCACCGAAGCCAGCGCGGAAAGCACCAGCACCGGGCGCATCACGCGGCGCCGGCCGAGCCGGTCGGAGAACCGCGCGCCCAGCAGCAGGGCCGGGATCAGCCCGACCACGTACGCGCCGAAGATCGCCGTGACCACTGTCGGCGAGAGGTGCTCCTGGTCGCGGTAGACGATGAGCAGCGGCGAGAACTGGTTCGCGCCCCAGCCGACCGCGAGCACCGCCGCACCGACCCTGGCCCACGGCCGCATGGCTCCTCCAGTGTGTTAGTAACCTCAGTATGAGTTACTAACCGCGCTCTGACCACCTCGCGGCGCTCTGCCGGATATCGTGGAGCCATGACCGCCGGACCGACCCTCGAGGACGTGCAGGCAGCCGGGTTCCCCATGGGCGGCGAGCCGCTCGTGGCCCTCGACCTCGCCGACACCCTCATGACGGCGGTGGACCCCGCCGTCGACCTGATCGAACCGACGGACGGGTACGAGACCTGGTGGCGGCTGCAGCTGCGCCGGCTGCCCGAGGCGAGCGTCCCCGCCGCGGCCGCGACCCGGCGGCTGCGCGCGGCGATCCGCGACCTGCTGGAGTCGCACCTGGAGACGCGGGCGCCGCAGGCGGTTTCGATCGAGGACCTCAACGCGTTCGCCTCGGCCGTGCCGCGCAGCCTGCGGCTGGCGGAAGACGCCGAAGGCACGCTGACCGCGGCCACGCGCTGGCACACCGAGCACGGCGGCAACGCGGCGCTGGCGGCGATCGCCACCGAGGCCATCGAACTGCTGTCTTCCCCGGCGCAGCTGGAGAAACTGCGCCGCTGCGCGAACCCCACGTGCTCGATGCTGTTCGTCGCGGAGACGAAGCGGCGGCAGTGGTGCACGGGCAACATCTGCGGCAACCGGGCGCGGGTGGCGCGCCACTACCGGCGGACGCACGCGATTTCTTCCTAGAGAACAAAAAACAGGCCCGGACCAAGCGGTCCGGGCCTGTTTTTTGGTTGAGCGGCAGAACTCAGTGACCGAGCAGCGGCAGGTGGCCGAGCGCGTCGGTCGCGGCGTGCAGGTCGAGGCCGTGGACCAGGTCCTGCGCGTGCGTCTCGACGCCACCCAGCGGCGAGCCGGTGTGGGCCGCGTCCGCGACGTCGGCGATCGGGGTGTGCTGGATGCCCGCGGTGTCGGCCTGGCCGACGGTGTCGAGCACGTGGTGCACGGCGTCGCCCGCGACCGGGGCCTGCGGCGCGGCGGCCGACAGGGTGTGGGTCACGGAGCCGACGGTGCCGGCGACGTTCGGCACGGCCGGCAGAGCCGGGACGGCCGGGACACCCGGAACCGCGGGGAGGGCCGGCAGCGCCGGGACGGCGGCCGCGGCCGGGACGACGTGGTCCAGCGTGTGCGACAGGTCGCCCGCGGCACCGAAGTCGGCGCGCTCGTCGCCACCGTTCAGCGCGACGCCCACCGGGGTGGAGCCGATGGCCTCGTTGACGTGGCCGAGCAGGCCGGCGCCGGTGACGCGGACGTCCTCGACGAGACCCGACACCGGGCCGCCGACCGCCGGGACACCCGCGATCGCGGCCACGGCGGCCTGCGGCATGAGGGCGTCGCCCAGGTGGTTGGTGGTGGCGTCGACCGCGGAGCCCACGAGCTTGCCGTCGAAGAGGTGCTCGCCCACCGCGCTCACGGTGTTCTCCAGGTCGATCGCACCGGCGGCCACGACCGGGCCGGCGACCGGGACACCGTTGACCGCACCGGCCACGTGGTCGACGACGTTCGAGACGGCGCCCAGCGTGCCGTGGGCGAGGGTGTTGACGCCGGTCGAGTCCGCGACGTCGCTGACGGTCTCGAACACGCCGCTCAGGTTCGGCAGGCCGCTGGCCAGGCCCGTCACGTTCGGCAGGTCGGCGCGCTCGCCGGCCGCGTGCGAGAGCACGTTGCCGAAGACCGGCAGGCTCGGGGCGGCGGCCAGCGGGGCCGTGTCGGCCAGCAGCGGCATGATGTCCTGCACATCGGCCGGCGAAACGTCGGCCAGGCCAGCAGCGTCGAGCAGGCCCTGCGGGTTGGCGGCGTAGGCAGCCGCGGCCTGCGGGTCGCTCAGCAGGGTCATGGCGAATTCGTGCAGGTTCTGCACCGCGTCCATAGTCTGTTGTCTCCTGTGCACTGATTGATTCGGCCGTCGTGGGCATGCCGCGAAGTCGAAGGGGTTCGGGGACGAAGATAGGACGCCGCCGTTCGGCGGCCATCGGGGGCCACCCCGGGGGTTCGGCGCATCGGCATTAGGGATTTCGGACCCCACCCCATTAGGGGGACTAGGGAAGTTCGCCCCTGCGCGACGATTCGCCGTGGTCAGCGCGGTGCGGCCGATTTCGCCCGCTTCCCCTGCGCGGCGCGGATCCTGGCCCTTCGTTCGGCGCCACGCGGTGTTCCGCGGAGTGATCGTCGGATAAACCACCCGTTGGTGTGACAACCTCGCCGGATTTCACGGCCGCCAGACATCCACGACGAACTCGCGCATCTGCTCACGGAACTTTCCGGACGGGCTCGCGGCGCCGAGAAGGCCCCGTAATTCGGACTCGAAAGCGGCCAAGCGATCGCCGAAGAGATGCGGGGCGGAACTCGACAACGAGAACACCGTGGCGACGACGTCGTCGATATCCCGGACGACAGTGGGGCCCGGCACCGCGATCCGCTCCGGGCCGGTGAACCCGGCGGCGCGGTAGATCTCCGTCTCCCCGCCGGCCGTGCCGTCGGGCAGGACACCGCGGCCCGCGCGCCGGGTTTCGCCCAGGTACGCGCGCACGAGCTCGGTGATCTGCCCGTGGGGCGGCGCCGACGCGGTCGTGGTGCCGCGGTGGGTGGTGGCGTGCACGTGGACGCAGGCGCCGCCGGGGTCGAGCATTCCGCGCGCCGCCGCGGCGACCCGGGGGCGGTCGAACCAGTGGAAGGACTGGGCGAACGTGACGAGCCGGAACGAGCCGAGCCCGGCCGGCAGGTCCTCGGCCTTCGCGTGGACCCAGCGCGTGGTGCTGATCCCGTTCGCGGCGGCCAGCCGGGCGGCTTCGGCGAGCATGCCGGGGTCGGCGTCGAGGCCGACGGCTTCCGCGAAGTGAGGGGCGAGCAGCAGCGTGAGCGAGCCCGGGCCGCAGCCGACGTCGAGCAGGCGGCCGGAACCGTCGAGCCGCAGTGCGCCGGCGATCGCGTCGGCGAGCGCGGCCGGATAGGCGACGCGGCCGCGCGCGTAATAAGCCGCACTGCCCGCGTACAGCGTTTCGTCCCACTCCCAGCCCGCCATGGCCGTGAGCCTAGGGACGCGGATCAGTGCTGCACAGGGAAATACGTGAGCACCTCGCCCGTCGCGGGGTTGTGGTAGCCGGCGATCTCCAGGTCGGCGAAGGTGCCGGACCAGGCGCCTGTGGCCGGGTCGCGCAGGACATCGGGCGAGGACCACGCGGCGGTGCCGGCCGCGGACACGGCCTCGGGCGTCCAGTCGGGCGGGAAGTAGGTGTGGTCGACGAAGGTGAACCGGCCGTTCTTCAGGTTGCGGTATTCGGAGGCCCGGCGCGTGATGCCCGTTTCGGCCGGGGTCGCGCCGGACGCGAGCAGGAACCGGTGCAGGGACTCGAGCGCGGCGAAGAACACGTGCTGCGGCACGACGGTGTGCGGCCAGGTGCCGTAGAGGCTTTCGAGCCCGACGTCCTCGCCGGTGAACGTGACGGAAGTGCCGTTGCCGAGCCAGGTCTTGGCTTCACGCTGCGCTCGGCGGAGCAGGCCGATGAGCTGCCCGACGGTGGCGGCGTCGGCTTGTGCGTCGGTGTAGAGGAAGGCGGCCAACGGCAACTGGCCGGGCGGGGCGGAGATGCGCAGCCGGCGGGACTCGTCGAAGGCGAAGGTGAGCGAATCACCCGTGCCGAACAAAACCATCGTGGAGCGGCTTTCTGACTGGACCGATCGGCCGTGCGGGTGATCTTCTTCGCACATTATCACCCGCACTGACCTGCGAAGACCTTTGTGACACGGATCGTGCGACACCCTGGGTTCAGCTGAGAGACGCAGCCCACGTCACGAACCATTCACGTGGCCGCAACCCGCTGAAGCTCCGGCCGCCGGACACCCAGGCGGGAGTGCCCTCGACGCCGTTCTCGTACGCGAGGATCGCCGAGCGGCCCACGGCCCGGTCCGCTTCGCCCGATTCCCACGCGGCGCGGACGACCTCGGGGTCGCCGCCGGCTTGCTCGGCCAGCGTGAGGAGCAGGTCGCGTGATTCGAGGTCCCGGCCTTCGCCGAAGTACGCGTTGAACAGGGAGGTGGCGAAGCGGTCGGCGACTTCGGGGTCGTCGAGCGTGGCGTACGCGCCCAGTGCGGGCAGCGAGTAGGCGATCCGGTCCGTCCACTTCAGCGGCAGGCCCGCGGCTTCGGCTTCGCGCGCGAGGAACTCGTAGGTCGGGCCGACGCGGGGGCCGGCCAGGCTGCCGCCGGGGCCGATCTCGGGGTGGATCTGGAGCGGATGTTCGTTCACCACCACGCCGTGTTCGCGCAGCGCCCGGTTGCGGTCCTGGGCGATGTAGCAGAAGGGGCAGAGGAAATCGAACCAGTGCTCCACGGTCGGGGTCGGGGACATCCGGGACTCCTTCGGGTTGTTTCGATACGTTCATGATCTGTAACGAAACAATCCGGCGCGTTAGTCCCGGCGCCCGGTACGCGCGGGTGGGGTCAGGCCAGAACGGCGCGCAGCCACGCCGCCGTGGTCGCGAGGTTCACCGGGCCGTCGAACGCGGGGTCCTCGTGCCCGGCGCCGCCCAGCAGCACGAAGCTGCTCTTCGCCCCGGCCCGCACGAGCGCGTCGTGCAACGCGCGGCCCTCCCCCGGCGGCACGATCCGGTCGCGGTCGCCGTGGGCGATCAGGAACGGTGGCGCCGACGCCGAAACCCGCGTCAGGAGCGAATGTCCCGCCGGGTCGGCGCCGCCGAGGAAGTCGGCTTCGAAGTGGAACGGCAGCAGCTTCGCCTCCAGCTCACTGCGCGCCGCCGTGGCCGCCAGGTCGGCTTGCCCGAACCAGTGCACCACGGCCTGCACGGCGCTGGACTGGTCCAGGTGACCGCCGACCGTGCCCTCCAGCTCGGCGTCGCCCGGCGACAACGCCAGCAGCGAGGCGAGGTACGCACCGGCGGACGCGCCCCAGACCCCGAGCCGCCCGGTCTCGAGGCCGAGGCGCGCGCCGTTGGCCCGCAGCCAGCGCACGGCGCCCTTGACGTCGTGCACCTGCTGCGGGAACACCGCCTCCGGTGCCAGGTGGTAATCGACGGACACGACGGTCACACCGTGCTCCGCCAAAGGCGCCTGCCGGCGTGCGGCCTCGCCGCGCCGGTCGCCGCGGGTCCACCCGCCGCCGTGCAGGTACAGCACGACGGGTGCGCCCGCGGCGGGGGCGTGGTGGATGTCCACCATCAGCCGGGTGCCGCCGACCGTCGCGTAGACGAGGTCGCGGTCGGCCGTCACGCCGGTTCCACCTGATGAGTCACAGCGGAATCGTAGAAGGTGACGAAGGATTCCACCGGCTCCCGCGTTGTGCGATATCCACCAAGGCGGTGTTCGTCGTCGGCATAGCCGAGTGCGATTCCGCACACCACGAGGTGGTCGTCCGGAATGGTGAGGTGGCGGCGCAACACCGGGTGGTAATCGATGAACGAGGCCTGTGCGCAAGTGTGCAGCCCGGCTCCGCGCGCGGACAACATCAGCCCCTGGAGGAACAGACCGGCGTCGATCAGCGCACCCTGCAGTGGTCCCCGGCTCACCGTGAGCACCAAGCCCACCGGGGCGCCGAAGAAGTCGTAGTTGCGCCGGTGGTGGCCGTCGCGGCCGGCGGTGTCGTCGGCCGCGATGCCGAGCGTTTCGGAGTACAGGCCTTCACCGAAACGACGGCGGCGCGAGCGGAACGGCTCGGGCCACGAGTCCGCCGCCGGCTGGTAGGCGAACTCGCCGACGGCGCGCCGGCCCTCGTCGTACGCGCACAGCAGGTCGGCCGTCAAGGCGCGCTTGGCGGCGCCCGTGAGCACGTGGACCTGCCACGGCTGGCTGTTGGAGTTGCTGGCCGAGGACGACGCCAGCGCGAGCAGCCGTTCGACCTGCGCGCGCGGCACGGGCGTCGGCAGGAACGCCCGGCAGCTGCGCCGCGTCGCCATCGCTTCCTCGATCGTGGACGCCGGGTTCATGGCGCTGGGCTCCCCGGGTTCAGGCCGCGGGCGGCTGGATGTCGTAGGAGATCCGGCCGGCGGGCAGGTAGAACAACGCGATCAGCGCGCCACCCTTGACCTCCGGGTAGTGGTGGCTGCCGGGGCCGGGCGCGGTCCAGCCGGGGCCGCTCCAGCCGTTGGGGCCCATCAGCTTCGCGTCCGCGTCGAGCGGCACCACGAGGTTGAGCTCGCCGTAGGGGTGCTGGTGGTACTGGCCGCGGAACGGCTCGACGCTGTCCATGTAGACGGCCGTGATGCTGAAGTAGTTGAGCACGTCCTGCGGCTCGGCGATGCGGCTGCGGCGGTACTTCTTGCCCTCGACCTCGATGTTGGCGGCCCAGCCGGCCTCGACGCCCTCGGTGATCATGCGAGCGAGGTCCTGGTAGAGCTCGCTGTCCGGTCCGTAGCGGGTGTTGAGCCAGGACTCCAGCTCCCCGCCCGCGGTGCGGTTCTTCACCTCGTTAAGGAACGGGATGCTGCGGTCGATCAGCTCCTGGGGCGTGGTCATCGTCGACTCCGTTCGGTCCGCTGTGGTTCGGCGTTCTCGAACCGTACGTCCACGTTTAGTTACAGTCAAGTGTTGTAACGAAACTCGGTACCCGATCGAACCGCAGGCCGAAGTGCTCGCGGTAGGCGTCGAGGACCGCGGCATCGCCTTCGAGCGCCTGCTCGAAGCGCTCCCCGCCGATCGTCTCGATGAGGCGGGCACCCGTGATCGTCACGCGTCCTTCCGCGGTCGAGCGCGAGCACGTCGGCCGCTGCGTGAACGGCGAGGCGGGCGAGGTCTCGTGGAACCACGCCATGGCGGCGAAGTCGTCGAGCTCGCGCGGCCGCGGCTCGAGCCGGTAGACGATCGCGCCGTCGCACACCACATCGACGTCACCGTGTGGCGCGGGCTCGACGGTGAACCGGCCGCCCGGATCGAGCTGGACGTCGGTCGTGGCCAGCCGCAGCGGCGCGAGGCTGAAGCGGCCGAAGCCGACGTCGACCAGCCACGGTTCGTCGAGGTCCACGCGCAAAGCCAGGTGGTCCAACGGCGGCCCGAAGAACCCCTCGCGGCGCATCACCCGGCCGGCCAGCAGCTGCACCTCGAACCCGACTTCGCGCAGCAGCAGGGCGAAAGCCCCGTTGAGCTCGTAACAGAGCCCGCCGCGGCGCCGGCCCACGATCTTGTCGAGCAGCGCCGGCTCGGCCAGCTCGATCTGCTCCCCGAGGTAGAACCCGAGGTTCTCGAACGGCACGCTCTCGAGGTGCCGTCGCTGCAGCTCGCGCAGCGCCGCCAGATCCGGCACCGAGGGGCGGGCCGCGCCGATCCGGTGGAGGTAGTCCTCGACGTCCACGATCGTTCCTCCAGTGCTGTTTCATTACAATGAGTGCACGTAACCATCAGGATAACAACGCCGTCGTGTAACGGATCGGATATGCTTCGCCGATCGGTTTTCTCGGCGAGGTGGAGCCATGGCGCGGACACGCGAAGCGACGGCAGACGAGCAGGTCGGCACCGAAGACGGACCCCGGCCGGGCGGGCGTCCCCGCGACGCCGCGCTCGACGAGGCGATCATCCTCGCCACCCGCCGGCGGCTCGTCCTCGACGGCTACTCCCGCATGACGATCGGCGACATCGCCGCCGACGCGAAGGTCAGCCGGCCCACGCTGTACCGCCGCTGGGCCACGAAGTTCGAGCTCGTCGTCGACGCGCTCGACTACGGTTTCCGCAAGCAGCGCGACATGTACGCGTTCGACCTCAGTGGACTCGAGCCGCGCGAGGCGCTCACGGAGGCCGTCCGCCGGCTCGACCCGGCGTACTTCAACCCGGACGCGATGGTGCTCATGGGCAACTTCGCGGGCGAGGCGATCCGCACGCCGGAGCTGCTCGACATCCTGCGCAAGCACTCCGTCGAGCCCCGCGTGGAGCTCGTCGAAAGCGTGCTGACGCACCTGCAGGACCGCGGCGTCGTGCGGGAGGAGATCGACAAGCACACCATCGCGACCATGTGCTTCGGTGCGTACTTCGCGGCGTTCTACCGCGGGGAAGCCAAAACCGAGATCCCCGGCGCGGTCGTCTCCGTGCTCTGGCCGGCGCTGGAGAAGAAGCCCGCGCGGCGGCGGGCGGCCACTTCGGGCAAACGGTGAGCCGAATTAGTTCCGATCATTGACTGTAACGTAAACCGGGGCATAATCGGCCCATGCCGCCTGTGCCCTCGATGGACGTCCACGAAGCCCTTTACACCACACGAATGATGCGGCGCATGCATCCGGACGCGATTCCCCTGGACGTGCAGGCGCGCATCCTCGACGCCGCGATCCGGGCGCCGAACGGCGGCAACACCCAGCGCTGGCATTTCCTGGCCGTGGACGATCCGGGTATCAAGGCCGAACTCGCCCCGATCTGGCGGCGCTGCCGGGCAAGGGAGTACGAGGAGATCTCGGCCGGCACGTTCGCGCAGCCGATCCACGACCCGGAGAACCACCGCGAGACGATGCGGCGGATCGCGAAGTCCGGCGACTTCCTGACCGACCACTTCACCGAGATCCCGCTGCTGCTGTTCGTCTTCTCCATCGACAACCACGGCGGAGCCAACATCTACCCCGCCATCTGGAGCGCGCTGCTCGCCGCGCGTTCGGAGGGGGTCGGCGGGGTGCTCACCACGATGCTGCGCCTGGAGTCCGACCGGGTCATGGAGCTGCTCGACGTGCCCGAGGACGAGGGCTGGGAGCTCACGGCCATGGTCGCGATGGGGTACCCGCGCGGCAAGTGGGGCGTCGCCGCGAACCGCCGCCCCGTGCACGAGGTGAGCAGCCGCAACCGGTGGGGCCGCGAGTTCGGCGTGTCCGTTCCCGAACCACTCTGGTTCGAAAACTCACACGGCTGAGTCATCCGCTGAGAGCAGCCCCACGGTGAGTTGCCGGGGTTCGCTCCCGCTCATTACAGTCGAGCCCGGTGACCGACCGCGCCGCCCGGAAGCCCGCCGGACGACGCGGAACCGGCTCGGCGCGTGTGCACAACGGGCGGGAAAACCCGACTACGCAGGGGAAGTCTGAGCACAGTGCCCGACACCGTCACCACCCGCCGCCGCCCGCAAGGCTGGACCGACACCGACACCCGAGCCGTGGACACCGTCCGGGTGCTCGCCGCCGACGCGGTCGAGCGGGCCGGAAACGGTCACCCCGGCACGGCGATGAGCCTCGCGCCGCTGGCCTACACGCTGTTCCAGCGCGAGATGCGCCACGACCCGGCCGACCCGTCGTGGCCGGCGCGCGACCGGTTCGTCCTGTCCGCCGGGCACACCAGCCTCACGCTGTACATTCAGCTGATCCTCGCCGGTTACGGCCTCGAGCTCGAAGACCTGCAGCAGTTGCGCCGGTGGGGTTCACTCACCCCCGGCCACCCGGAGTACCGCCACACCCAGGGCGTCGAGGTCACGACCGGTCCGCTCGGGCAGGGGCTGGCCAACGCGGTGGGCATGGCCATGGCGTCGCGCCGCGAACGCGGGTTGTTCGATCCCGAACCCGCGCCGGGGCAGAGCATCTTCGACCACTTCGTGTACGTGATCGCCTCCGACGGTGACATCCAGGAGGGCATCACCTCCGAGGCGTCGTCGATCGCGGGCCGCCAGGAGCTGGCGAACCTGATCGTGTTCTACGACGACAACGACATTTCGATCGAAGACCACACGGACATCGCGCTGTCCGAGGACACGGACGAGCGCTACCGCGCGTACGGCTGGCACGTACAGGTGGTGGAGGACGGTGAGGACGTCGCCGCGATCCAGGACGCCATCGCGGCGGCGAAGACCGACCCGCGCCCGTCGTACATCCGGCTCCGCACGGTGATCGGCTATCCCGCGCCGACCAAGATGAACACCGGCAAGATCCACGGCTCCGCGCTCGGCGCCGACGAGGTCGCGGCGGTGAAGCGCGTGCTGGGCTTCGATCCGGAGCGGCACTTCGTGGTCGAGGACGACGTGCTGGCCCGGACGCGCAAGGCCGTCGAGCGCGGTCAGGCCTGGCGGGCGCAGTGGCAGGGCGAGTACGACGAGTGGGCCGCGGCGCACCCCTCGCGGCACGCGCTGCTGCAGCGCCTCTCGACGCGGGCGCTGCCGGAGGGCTGGGCCGCCGGGCTGCCGTCGTTCGAGGTGGGCGCTTCGATGGCGACGCGCAAGGGATCCGGCGCGTTCCTCGACGCGGTGGCCGACGTGCTGCCCGAGCTGTGGGGCGGTTCGGCCGACCTCGCGGAGAGCAACAACTCGACGATGACGGGCGCCGACTCGTTCGGGCCGGTCGCGGCGGCGACGAAGATGTGGGCCGCGGAGCCGTACGGGCGGACCCTGCACTTCGGCATCCGCGAGCACGCGATGGGCGCCATCCTCAACGGCATCGCGCTGCACGGCGGCACCCGGCCGTACGGCGCGACGTACCTCGCGTTCAGCGACTACATGCGCCCGTCGGTGCGGCTGGCGGCGCTGATGCGGCTGCCGGTGGTGTACGTGTGGACGCACGACTCCATCGGCGTCGGCGGCGACGGGCCCACGCACCAGCCGATCGAGCACCTCTCGGCGCTGCGGGCGATTCCGGGCCTGAACGTGGTGCGCCCCGGCGACGCGAACGAGGCCGTCGCGGCGTGGCAGGCCGCGATCGGGGACGTCGACCACCCGACCGCGCTCGCGTTGACCCGGCAGCCGGTGCCGGTGCTGGCCGGGACTTCGGCCGAGGGCGTGGCGCGCGGTGGTTATGTGCTGGCGGACGCGTCGAACGGTGTCCCGGCGGTGGTGCTGATCGGGACCGGTTCGGAGCTGCAGCTCGCCGTGTCGGCGCGGGAGCGGCTGGAGGCCGAGGGCGTGCCGACGCGCGTGGTTTCGCTGCCGTGCTTCGAGTGGTTCGCCGCGCAGGACCAGGCTTACCGTGATTCGGTGCTGCCGCCGTCGGTGAAGGCGCGGGTCGCCGTCGAGGCCGGGATCGCGCTGCCGTGGTACCCGTTCGTGGGTGATGCCGGCGAGATCGTCTCGATCGAGCACTACGGCGCTTCGGCCGATTACGCGACGCTGTTCCGCGAGTTCGGGTTCACGCCCGAGGCCGTGATGGCCGCCGCCCGGGCAACGCTGGCCAAGGTGGCCTGATGCCCACGCCCGGCCGGGATTTCCGCATTGCACGTCATCCCGGCCGGGTCACCCCGACCCGGCCGGGGCCGGCTCGAACGGGTGGGTGACATGGGCACGACTTCACACGCAATCACCGATCGCCTCGCGGCGCTTCTCGACGAGGAACACGACCTCCGCACCCGCGCCATCCACCACGGCGGTGGCCTCTCCCCCGCCGAACAGGCGCGCCTGACCAAACTCGAGTCCGAACTGGACGCCGTCGTCCGCCTCCTCCAACAGCGGCGCGCCCTCTCCGTCTTCGACGCCGGCGACGCCACCGACGACCCGGCGGACACGTCGAACTGAGCCGACCGGCCGGTCGGGCGCGCTGACGAGAGGCCGGGGCGGCGCCCAGCCGCCGAGGCGGGCGGTCAGTGGGTGGGCGTGTTGAGGTCGTAGCGCTGGACGACGTCGTCCAGCCAGTCCGGGGTGCCGTAGGTCAGGCCGTACTTGGTGGCCAGGCGGGCGAACTCGTCGGTTTCGTGGAGGTTCGGCGCGTCGCCGAGGGTGCCGGCGGTGTGGGCGAGGAGCAGGTCGCTGAGGTCGCGGAAGTAGGTTTCGAAGCCGCCGGGGGTGATGACCTCGACGATGCGGCCCGGGGTTTTGCCGGCGTTCCACATGGCGTGCATCTCGCCGCGGGGTTTGGTGATGTAGCCGCCCGGGCCGAGGACGACCTCGGCGTCGTCCGAACGGAAGCCGATGTGACCGGCCAGCACGATGGAGTGCTCGTCCTCGCGGGTGTGGCGGTGGGGCGCGGTGATGGAGCCGACCGCGAACGGGTGCTCGAGGATCGCGACCTCGCCGCCGTTGTTCCGGTGCGTCAGCTTGAACACCGCGCCGAACCCGGGCAGCGCCACTTGGTCCGACTCGTCCCCCGGTTGCACCACGGCGACCTTCGTCCGGTTTTCCTCGCCCACCTGGTTTCCTTCCTCGTGATCACAGGTCCAGCACGAGCTTGCGGCCGCAGGCCCGGCTCACGCAAGGGAAGAACGTCTTCCCCGCCGCGCGTTCGGCGTTGGACAGCACCACGTCGTGGTGATCGGGCGTGCCCTCCAGCACCCGGGTTTCGCAGGTGCCGCAGTAGCCCTCTTCGCAGTCGGACTCGAGGTCGACCCCGGCGTCGCGGATGGCCTGCAGCAGGGTGGTGTCCGGGCCGGCCACGACGGTCAGGCCGGACTGGCGCAGTTCGAGTTCCACCTCTTCGCCCACGGAAGCATCGAGAGAAGGCGCGGCGGCGAAGTGTTCGGTCTCGCACCGCACACCGGCGGCCTCGCAGACCTCGGTGACGCCCTCGAGCAACCCGGCCGGGCCGCAGCAGTACACCGCCGCGCCCGGTGCCAGTCCGCCGATCAGCTCCTTCAGATCCGGCCGCGGCTCGACGGAAGTGTCGACGAAGGACACCCGGTCACCACAGATCGCGGCCAGCTCCGCGCGGAAGGCCATGGTGGCAGCACCGTGTCCACAGTAGACCACCGAGAAGTCGGCCCCACGCTCTGCCAGAACCCGCGCCATCGGCAGCAGCGGCGTGACGCCGATTCCGCCGGCGATCAGCAAGTACGACTCGGCGTCCGCCAACGGGAAGTGGTTGCGCACCCGCTCCACCAGCAGCTCACGCCCGACCAGCGCCGTGCCGTGGATCTCGGCCGACCCGCCGCGGCCGGCGTCCTCCAGCCGCACCGCGATGTCGTAGTGCAGCCGGTCGGCCGGGTCGCCGCACAGCGAGTACTGCCGGCCCAGCCCCGACGGCAGCTTCAGGTCGAGGTGCGCCCCCGGCTCCCACGCCGGCAACGGCGAACCACCGGTCAGCCGGAGCCCCACCACTCCCGCGGCTTCCCAGGTCACGCGCGTGACCCGCAACGACAGATCAGTAGAGGTCGAAGTACTCACGATGCTCCCAATCGGTGACCGTCCGCTCGAACCGCGCGACCTCGGCCCGCTTGATCACGGCGTAGTAAGCCACGAACTGCTCACCCATCACCCGCCGCAGCCCGGCATCGGCCTCCAGCGCGTCGACGGCCGCGGCCAGGTTCGCCGGCAGCCGCCCGGCGTCAGTCGTGTACGGATCGTCGGCCGAAGGCGGCAACGGCAACGCCCCCTCGACCCCGTTCAGACCCGAATGCAGCTGCGAAGCCATGTACAGATACGGGTTGGCCGCCGACTCCCCCACCCGGTTCTCGATGTGCGTCGAGGCGTCCTCGGCCGAGCCGACGAGCCGGATCATCGCACCGCGGTTGTCCCGCGCCCACGCGATCCGGTCGGGCGCCATCGAGTACGGCTGAAACCGCTTGTAACCGTTCACGGTCGGGTTCGCGAACACACACGCCGCGCTCGCGTGCGCGAGCTGACCGGCGATGAACTGCTTGCCCACCGACGAAATCGCACCCTCGCCGTCGTCCGGTACGAAGGCGTTGTGCCCACCGTCCGGCGACACGAGGCTCTGGTGCAGGTGCCAGCCGCTCGACTTGCTGTCGGTGATCTGCGGCCGGCACATGAACGTCGCGTGGTAACCGTTGCGCCGCGCCACCTGCTTGACCGTGCTGCGCAACAGCACCATCGCGTCGGCCGAAGCGAGCCCGGCGGCCGGGTCGAGCGTGACCTCCAGCTGGTTGGCCCCCAGCTCGACCTCGATGCTGCGCAGCTCGATCCCCATCCGTTCCAGCGCCTCGCGGATGCGCCGGGTGGCGGGCTCGACCTCGTCGCCGAGGTTTTCGCTCAGCAGCTGGTTGCCCTGGTTGATCGGCTCGACCGGGGTCGGCGTGGTGCAGCGGCCGATCCCGTCGTCGTTGGGGAAATGCGATGCCCGCCGGTAGAGGTGGAACTCGATCTCCAGCCCCGTGACGTAGGTGAACCCGGCGACGCTCGCGCGGTCCAGCGCCGTGCGGAACACGCCGCGGCTGCAGAACGGCACCTGCTCACCGTTGCCGAACCGCAGGTCACAGAGGATCCGCGCGGTGTCCTCGGCCCAGGGCACGAGGTGGAACGTCGTGGGGTCGGGCACCATCACCACGTCGGCCGCGCCCGCCATCTCGGCCACGCCGAGGCCGCCGTCGGCGTTGAAGGCCGAGAACACCGTCGTACCGGACGTGTCCTTCGACAGCAGCGTCGACACACAGCTCAGCCCACTGCGGAACGCGGCGGCCAGCCCGCTCGCCGGGATCGTCTTGCCGTGCAGGATCCCGTGCTGATCCACAAAGGACACCCGGATCGTCCGCAGGCCCTCCGCGCCGATCCGCGCCAGGACAGCTCTCGCCGCTTCCTGCTGCTCCTCGGTCCAGAGCCCGAACTTCTCGATGAACCCCATGCCTCAGTCCCGCGTGCGGTCGTAGGCGTCGGGCGACGAAGAACGGTCCGGCTCGACCGCCGAGCCCGGCACGCCCGCCGGTCCCGTCGCGAGCGCCGCCTGCAGGTGCGAGGCCCACGGGCTCGCCTTGCGCAGGTCGGCGATCGAGCTCGCCCAGTAGTCCTCCCACTCGCCGGTGGGCCCGATGCCGTCGAGCGGGATGGGGCCGCGGCTTTCGACGTCCGCACCGTCCTTGAGCAGCAGGTCGGGGCTGCCGCCTTCGGCGACGGTGTCGATGGCCTGCAACGCCATCCGACGGTAGGTCACGATCGCACGGTCCGAGCGGCTGAGGTGTTCGCGGCTGCGGTCGTAGACGTACCCCTGGCCCTCGACCGCCATCTGGTCGTGGACGTTGATGTCGCGCCCCAGCCCGGTGTAGGTCTGCGTGCGCTGCTCCTCGGGGTCGAAGCGGTAGTTGTTCGCCCGGTTGCGCACCGGTTTGTAGTCCGGGAGTGTGATGCCGTCGAGCCGTTGCGCGCGCATGGTTTCCTGGTCGACGGGCTCGTCGAGGCTGGTGAACATCGCGTACCAGTAGCAGGAGACGTCGTCGATCGGCACGTGCCACTGCGTGATCGCCATGGTGGAGCTCAGCGGGATCGTGATGCCGTGCGGGAACACCTGGTGCGTGATGCGCACGTGGGTGGACGAGCCGTCGAGACCGTCCTTGTCGAGCGTGCGCAGGGCGACGATGCGCTGCCCGTATTCGGTGCGGGCGTTGAGGATCTCGGGCCGGCCGTACTCGCGCAGGATCTTCGTCATCGGCAGGTTCGTGCCGAGCGACGCGCCGCGGAACTGCTTGCCGTAGCTGTCGCTCGTGTCCTCGTCCTCCTCGAACCGGTGCAGGTAGGAGGCGTGCGCCGGGTCGATCCCGACCTCCAGCGCCTGCAGCCAGTTGCAATCGAGATAACCCTTGAACGCGAACGTGTACTCCGGCGGCGCCACGAAGCAGTCGAGCGCGGGCAGGTTCGGCGGCTCGCCGTCGCCGAGGTAGCCCCACACGATTCCGTTGCACTCCTGCACCGGGTACGAGCGGATCTTCACCTTGGCCTTGAGCTTGCTGTCCTCGGGCTCGGCCGGAGTGTCCATACAGGACCCGTTGCCGTTGAAGAGCCAGCCGTGGAAGTAGCAGCGCAGGCCGCCGTCTTCCAGACGCCCCAAGGAAAGGTCCGCGCCACGGTGGGCGCAGCGGCGGTCGATGAGGCCCAGCGAGCCGTCGGCGTTGCGGAACAGCACGAGGTCCTCACCGAGCACCCGCAGCGGAACCACCGGGCGTTCGGTGTCGAGCTCCTCGGTCAGCGCCACGGGCTGCCAGTACAGCCGCATCCAGTCGCCGCCCGGAGTACCGGGCCCGGTCTCGGTGATCTTCCGGTTGTCGTCCGCGCGCATCGCAGCGTTCTCCTCGCGACTTCGTCGTCCAGCGTGGTGGGGCAGAAAGTTCAATTAACGAACACTCGGTTCTGATGTGAGCACTGTAGGCACGCGCGGTGGGTCGTCGCAAGGCCCTGGGCGACGTTCGTGCTACATTTCGCGACAAGGTGTGCGTTAATCGAACGGAGCTGGTGGGGTGTCGAAGCTCAACGCACGGGACGAGGCCCGCCGGGCGGCCCGCGAAGTGGACGGCACCAGCCGCTCGGACTACTCCGAAGCCCTCGAACGCGGCCTGCTCGTGCTCACCGCATTCGACCACACCGAAGAACGCCTCACGCAGGCGCAGCTGGCCCGCAAGCTCGAACTCCCCCGCGCGACGGTGCGCCGCGCCCTGCTCACGTTGGCGCACCTGGGTTACGTCGTCGCCGACGACAAGGCCTACCGCCTGGCCCCGAAGGTGCTCACGCTCGCGTCGGCCTACCTCACGACCAACCCGGTGAGCCAGGTGCTGCAGCCGCGGTGCGACCGCCTCGCCGAGGTCTTCCAGGCGTCCTGCACCGCCGCGGTCCTCGACGGACCGGCGGCCGTGATGATCGCGCGGGCCCTGCCGCGCCACACCCTGCCGATCGGCGAAGGCATCGGGTTCCGGGTGCCCGCGGCGCAGTCCGCGCTGGGTCTGGTGCTGCTCAGCGGCCTCGATGCCGAGCGCAGGCACCGCCACCTGGTCAGCCACGCGGGCCTCGACGACGACGGCGTGGCCACGCTGGAGAAGAAGGTCGCGGAGGTGGCCGAGGCCGGGTGCGCGTATGTCGCCCACGAGGTCGAGGCGGGCTTCCACTCGGCGGCCGTGCCACTGCGCCGGTGGGACGGCACGCCGATCGCCGCGCTGAACATCGGAACGAGCGTCGAGCGGATCTCCGAGGCGGACATGCGGGAACGCGTGCTGCCCGCGCTGCGGGAAGCCGCCGAGGAGCTGCAGCCGCAGCTCGTCTGACACCCCGCGTTCAGTGGGACTTCCGCATCGGCAAGCCGGACGTGCGGGACAATTACGTTGCAGGTGTTGACTGTAACGCAACTCCGACATACTGTCCTCACACCGATCGCCAGGGCGCCGCGTGCGCCGATCGTCTGGCCACTTCGGACACTCCCGTTTCCTTTCGGAGAACCCCACCACCGCGATGGGCGACAACGCCGTCGCACCAGCGAAGGGAATCCCGTGACCACTTCGAGAACCCCGGAGATCCCGCTCGTCGCCGTCGCCGGTCCCGAGCCGCGCTACCGGCCGGCGATGGCGTGGACGGTGCTGCTCCTGCTCGCCGTCTTCATGGTCCTCAACTTCGCCGACCGCATCTCCCTCGCGCTCGCCGCGCAGCCGCTCATGAAGGAACTGCACCTGTCGGCGTCGCAGTTCGGGTTGATCAGCAGCTCGTTCTACTTCCTCTACAGCCTCAGCGCCGTCGGCGTCGGCTTCCTCGCCACGCGGCACGTGCCGCTGAAGTGGCTGCTGTTCGTGATGTCGCTGCTGTGGGCGGCCACGCAGCTACCGGTGTTCTTCTTCGCCGGCGGCGGCGTGCTGCTCGCGACGCGCATCGGCCTGGGTGCCGCCGAGGGCCCGGCGACGGCGGTCGCGAACTCCACCGCGTACAGCTGGTTCCCGCGCGAGAAGCGCGGCCTGCCCACCGCCGTCCTCACGTCCGGCGCGTCGCTCGCGAAGATCGTGGCGGCGCCGTTGCTGACCCTGCTCATCGTGCACTCCGGGTGGCGCTCGGCGTTCTTCGCGCTGGGTCTCGCCGGTCTCGTCTGGTGCGCGGTGTGGCTGTTCGCGGGACGCACCGGGCCGTTCGCGGTCACGCCCGAGGCACCGGGCAAAGTGGACCGGGCCGCGCGGCGGCGGACGTTCCTCAAGGTGGCGAGGAGCCGCACGTTCATCGTGCTCCTGCTGGCCACGTATCCGATGTACGCGCTGATCTCCGTGGTGTTCAGCTGGTTCCCGTCCTACCTCGAAGCCGGGCTGGGGTTCTCCACGCTCACCTCGGGTGTCCTTTTCGGACTGCCGAGCGTCATCGGCATGGTGTTCATGCTCGGCTCCGGCTGGTTGACCGACCGGCTGCTCGCGCGAGGCGTGTCCGCGCGCATCGCCCACGGCCTCGTGCCGACGCTCTCGCTCGCCGCCGGCGGGGTGCTGCTGGTTGTGCTGCCGCTGGCGGGCAGCGCGCGCTACCTCGCCTACGTCATCCTCGTCGCCGGCTACTGCCTCACGCTGGTGGCCCAGCCGATCGTGTACGCGGCGATCGGGACGGCCGCCGCGCCTTCGCAGCGCACCAGCGTGCTGAGCCTGTTCATCGCCCTCCAGAGCACGTCGGGGATCATCGCGCCGTGGGCGACGGGCGCGTTGATCGACGGTGCCCGCAACCAGGTCGACGGCTACAACACCGCGTTCGTGGTGATCGGGATCCTCTGCGCGATCGGCGGTGTGGTCGCGGCGTTCTTCGTGGACTCGGGCCGCGACTCGGCGCACGACGCCTGAACGCCCTCGCCGGATCCCCCGGCGAGGGCGCTCCACGGACGGGTCAGACCCGCGCGATCAGCTTGATCTCCACGAGCTGCTCGGGGAAGGCGAGCCGCGTCGTGCCGACCAGCGTGCTGGCGACCTGCGGGTCCTCCCGTCCGTAGGCCGCCTTGCGCACGGGACCCGCCACGGCGAAGGCCGCGTCGATGTCGAGGACGTAGAGCACCTCTTCGACGACGTCGGCCAGCGTCGCGCCGAAGCGCTTCAGCAGCTCGGCGGCGTTCACGTACGAGCGGCGCATCTGCTCTTCCATGGCGGAAAAGTCGGTGACGGCGCCGTTCTCGTCCACGGGCGCGGGAGCCACGAGCTGGTCGCCGTCGTGGGACAGCTGGCCGGAGACGTAGATGGTGTCGCCGTGTTTCACGGCCTGGACGTAGCCGTAGATGCCTTCCCACGGGACCCCGAAGTTCTCCGTGGTCCTCTCGATCGGCTTGCTCATGGGGTTTTCAGCCTTCCTGCCGCGTGGTCGAATTCGAACACTACGAGCGTGGGCAGGGCGCTCACCAGCCGTTTCGATGCCAGATTGGGCAAGGATCGTGCCACTGCGGGTAGCCTGGCGGGAGTTGGTTCCGGTGCGATCCGAGGAGACGTCCGTTGCCCCGCACGCAGCTGGTCGTGGCGTTGCTGGCCGTGCCCCGGGTCATGGGGCTCGACTTCAGCATCCCCGCGCACATCCTCGGCCGGCAAGAGGGTTATCAGGTGCTCGTGTGCGGCAAGGAGACCACGGGGTCGCCGCTGGGCATCAGCCCGACGCATTCGCTGGCCGACGCGCCGGAGGCCGACATCGTGATCGTGCCCGGCTACGACGAGCCCGAGGTGCCGCTGCCCGACGAGTACCTCGACGTGATCCGCCTCGGCGCCGACCGCGGTGCGCGGGTGGTGGCGATCTGCACCGGCGCGTTCGCGCTCGCCCAAAGCGGCGTGCTCGACGGCCGCGAGGCGACCACGCACTGGCGGTACCTCGCCGCGTTGCGCGAACAGTACCCTGCGGTGCGCGTGCTGGAGAACCAGCTGTTCGTGGAAGACGGAAAAATCCTCACGTCCGCGGGGGCCGGCGCCGGCATCGACGCCTGCCTGCACCTCATCCGCACCGACTTCGGTGCCGCGGCCGCTCACGAGGCCGGCAAGGAGGTCGTGGCCTCCCCCGCGCGCGGCGGCGCGCAGCCGCAGTACGTCGACGTGCTCACGGCCGCGCGAACGGATCTGTCGGCGACGCGCAGCTGGGTCATGGAGCACATCGGCGACCCGATCACCGTGCAGCGCATGGCCGAGCGCAGCAACCTGCCGCGCCGCACGTTCATCCGGCACTTCGAGCTCGAGACGGGCATGTCGCCGATGCGCTGGGTGGTCAACCACCGCATCCTCAGCGCGCGCCGGCTGCTGGAGACCTCCGACTGGCCGGTCGAACGCATCGCCGCGGCCACCGGTTTCGGGACGGCGGCGAACTTCCGGACCATTTTCCGCCGTGAGGTGGGCACGACGCCGACCGGTTACCGGCGTGCGCACAGCGTGCTCTAGTTTTCGTTGTCAGGGCGTGGTTTTCGCGGCGGAGACCATGGTGGCCATGAGCTTCGCGGCGTCGTTGGTGCTCAGGCCCGCTTCGCGCACGAGTGAGCGCCAGCTGTCGAACGCGAGCGCGTGGCGCACCGCCGCGACCACGAACCGCTTGCGCCCGCGCGCCGGCGACCAGCCCGCGGAGAGCAGGCTCGTGGCGTCTTCGAGGAACGCCGCCATCGACCCGAGCGCGCGCTCGACGGCGGGCATTTCGACGGCGTCGCGCAGGGCGTTGACGAGCATCGGTTCCACTTCGGAGTAGAACGCGTAGAGCTGCTTCAGCGCGTACGTGATGCGCTCGACCGGCTCGCCGATCGCCTGCCAGCCTTCGAGATCGGGGAACGGGTGCCGGCCCCAGTAGTGCGCGGAGCACGCGGCGAGCTGGTCTTCCTCCGTCGGGAAGTAGCGGTAGACGGTGTGGCGCTGCACGCCCGCGGTCTCGGCGATGCCCGCGATGGTCGTGCGCGCCGGCCCGACCGACTCGTGCAGCTCGACGATCGCCTCCGTGATCCGGCGGCGCGTGTCCTCCATGGCGTCGGCCCGCCGGCTCATGCGGTAGGTGCGGGTCGCCTTCTCCACAGTCATTCGTTTCGCTCCTCGCCGCCCGGTCGTTCCAGGATAACGGCCATTTCTGTCGGGGGTGGCCGGCACCATGGCCGGCATGTGGGGACGCAAGGAGAAGGACCTGCCCGAGGCCGTCGAGTTCGCGCGGCCGCTCGTGCACGGCGGCTTCAGCACACCCGACGACGTCGCGGTCGCCATCACGGAGTACTTCGAGCCGGACACGGTGACGCCGGCGCAGGCCCGCGCCGTCGTCGACCGGCTGTGGCAGGCGCGGGTGGCGGAACAACACACGTGGCCCCCGGTGACCGACCCGGATCGGGTACTGGCGGCGTTCTCTTCTCTGGCCGCCGAGGGCGTCGTGGCCCGCGCGGACTTCACGTGCTGCCAGAACTGCGGCCTCACGGAAATCGGCGCCGAAGCCGCTCCGGGCGACCGGGGGTTCGCCTTCTTCCACTCGCAGGACACGGCTCGGGCCGTAGAGGGAGGCGAACTGCTGCTGTCCTACGGCCGACTGGCGGACTCGTCGGCAGACACGGCGGAGGTGGGCCAGGTGGTCGCCGCGGCCTTGCGGGCGCAGGAGCTGTCGGTGACGTGGGACGGGTCGCCGGAGGAACGGATCCGGGTGGAGGTGGAGTGGAGGAAGCGGCTGGGGTGAGGTTCGGGCGGGGTCTGACCACATCGGACTCGCGGGTCGCTCGGCGTGCGCAGGTGCAACGCCTGCCGCGTTGGCCGCGCGGTCGGTGCGCGGCCGTGAAGCAGGGAAGTGGCGGAAGGTTTGGACCGCCCGGCTTCGGCCTCTCGCCTGCTGTCGCGAGGGCGGCATTCGGCTGGCAGGAACCCGCAACGTGCGGCCGGTGAGCGGGCTCCGTCTCGACAATCGCTCATGGGCGCCGCCCGTCCCGGCCTTCGCGTGAGGCGGTGCCGGGCTGGTGAGTGTGAGATCGGGACCCCTCCCGGGGTGGGTGGTCACAATCGGTGGCGGTTGTCGCGTGGGTGGAGAGGGAGCTGATGTACGAGCCGCCGTGGGTGCCGGTGCGGCGGCGGGTTGGACCGGTCGCCGTGGCGGTCGGGAATGCGTCGTTCCTGGGGGTCGGGTATCTGCTGCTGCGGCGGCGGGGGCTGGCGGTCGTGAACGTCGTCGGCACGGTGGTGCTGGCGGTGCTGCTGGTGACGGCGTTCCCGACGGTGTGGTTCGAGATCGTGGTGCTGGTGTGGTGGGCGGCCACGATCGTGCACGGGTGGTTTCTCGCGGGGCCGGCGGCGACGAACCGGTGGCGGGACTGGGTGGTGGCGCTGGCCGTCGCGGTGCCGGTGCTCGTGGTGGCTGCGCTGCTGCGCCTCGACGCGGTCGCGATCGCTCGCGAGGTGGCCGAGGCGCGCGGCAGCGGTGACTGCGAAAAGGCCCAGACGGCGCTGGACCGCGTGTGGTTGGGCCACCGTCTCGCCGATGCGCCACTGGCTGCCGCCGGGGATGCGACGGCGGAGGCGTGCGCCCGGCTGCGCACCGCGGCCGAGGCGCTCACCGGCGGGCTGCCGGGCAATCCCGATCAGCTGAAGACCGGTTTCGACACCCTGGCCGGAGTGCGCACCGCCCTGCCCGGCCACGAGCGCATGGCCGACGTCGTGCTGGACGGTTTCCTCAGCCAGCTGCCGGCGCAGAACCCGTGCAACCTGGCCGTGGACACGGACTGGCTGCGGGCCCACCACGAGGCCACCGCCGTCGTCGAGCGCACCCGGCCCGGCGCGCTTGTCTCGTGCGCCGACGGCCTGCTGGCCAACGGCGACTGGCAGAACGCCCGCACGCGCTACCAGCAGGCGCTCGACCAGTACCCGCACAGCGCCGTCGCCGCGAGGGCCGCCGAAGGCGTCCAGAAGGCCAAGGTGGCGGGTGAACTGGCGAACGTCCGCAGTCTCCTGGCGAACACCAGCGCCCCCGAATACTGCACCAAACCCGCCCCCTACAGCGCCGCGCCGCCCTACGGCAAGGGCACCAACCGCGCGATCTTCTCCGGCAACGACGACTTCACCAACCGCCTCCCCGCCGACTGGCGCGTGACCGACCCGACGAAGGCCGTCCTCATCGTCTGCGCCGGCGACGACACCAGCGGCACCGCCGTCCGCACCTGCCAGTACGAAGGCACCTTCAAAGGCTTCCCCGACGACGTCACGTTCCACAAGATCGCCCTCCCCCTCAAGGCCTACGAACTCCGCACCGGCAAACTCGTCGCCGACACCAAGGTGGAAATCGGCGGCACCAGCTGCCCGGCGTCGGTCTCCTACACCTCCTACGGCTACACCGACCTCGGCCCGCCGTCCGACATGCCGGTCGACGCCTCGGACGCCGACGTGCGCGCTGCCTTCGCGTCGCTCATCACCCGCTGAACCCGCGAAACTCACTTTGAGGCAGGCAGATCCGCATGCCAGGCTCCGCCCATGACCGACACCGCGCCCGGCCGGTGGGACGGCCCCTGGTACCGCGTTCGCACGGACCGGCTCGAGGCTGACTTCCTCCCCGACGCCGGCGAGGACCCCGAGGACGTGTGCGACGTCGACGTCCAAGTCCGGCTGCCCGACGGCTCTCGCTGGACCGCGACGGTCTTCACCCTCGCCGAGGTCGAGAAGCTGATGCAACGCTGGACCGCATCCGACGAAGCCCTCGGCGGCCGTTACTTCTGGGTCTCCGACGGCCTGATCGTGCGCGACCCCGGGGTCAGCGCCATCGTCGGCGTGCTCGAAGGACTGCTCGACAACGGCGATTTCGCCTCGATCCTCCAGCGGCACGACCGACCACCATCCACAAGGGACTCAAGAATCCCCCCGCCCGGCGACGCTTTTCGGTAGCGGCACGTCCGGGTCGAGGGTGATGCCGCCGGCTTGGAGGGCGTCGTCGAGGATGTGCCAGGTCCAGCGGGCCAGGAGGGTGGCCAGGTCGGCCTGGTCGAGGCCGCGGGGGTTTTCCAGCCAGCGCGCGGTGCTGGACTCGACGAGGCCCACGAGGGCGAAGGCGATGGTGTCGGCGACGCGCGTGTCCATGGCGTACGCGGTGAGGTAGCGCTCGAACAGCGCGGTCAGCTGGCGTGCGATGGCGGTTTTCACGTCGGCGACGACGTCGCGCGTGCCGGGGCGGCCGGAAACCTGCGTGAGGTAGCGGTAGAGGTGCGCGTGGTCGGCGAGCCAGCGCGTGTGGGCGCCGATCGCGCCGCGGATCATCTGCATGGGGGTGCCGGGCGGGTCCCACAGGGGCGCGAACTCGGCGGTGATCAGCTCGCCCGCGCGGTCGGCGATGGCGCACTGCAGGTCGGTGGCGTCGGCGAAGTGCTTGTACAACCGGGTGCGCGCGACGCCCGCTTCCTCGGCGATCTGCTCGGTGGACACGTCCGGCCCGTGGCGGGCGATGGCGCGCAGCCCGGCCTCGACGAACTCACGACGGCGACGTTCCCGCTGGCCCGCCCAGCGCGCCGCCCGGCCGTCAGCCTTGTGGGAGGAGCCCGGGGACGTCATCGGCGGGAAGTGTAGCGCTCGCGCCGATATCGGGTACACTTCTGTACCTGTTACTTTGAGTGCTTGTTGAACACGGTCAGTATTATTACGGAGAGTGTCCATACGACCCTGGAGAACCGCGTGGGAAGTTGCGTGGACGACGAGCCGCCGGACCCGGTGCTGCTCGCGGCCGTCCGCGCCGGTGACGTCCACGCGAGCGGGGCGCTGTACCGCCGGCACGTGGAGCCGATGCGCCGCACGGCCGTGCGCTTGAGCCACCGGCCGGCGGAGCGCGACGACCTGGTCGCCGAGGCGTTCATCCGGGTGATCACCACGGTGCGCGCGGGCGGCGGGCCGCGGGAGAACGCGCGGCCGTACCTGATCGTCACGATGCGGAACCTCGCCGCGAGCTGGAGCCGGCTCCACAACCGCGTCGACCTGTGCGAAACCGTTCCCGAGCCGGCCGGCGCGCGGGCGGTGGCCGAGGAAGAAGCGGTGCGACGGTCCGACATCGACCTCGTCTGGTCGGCCTACTGCACGTTGCCCGGCCGGTGGCGAACGGTCCTGTGGCGCACGGCCGCAGAAGGCGACTCGACCGCGCAGGCCGCGCTGCTGCTGGGCGTCTCGCCGAACGGCGCCTCCGTGCTCGCCGGGCGGGCGCGCGAGGGCCTGCGCCAGGCGTACCTGCAGGTCCAGGTGCCGCACGCGGAAGACCCGTACTGCGCCGAGGCGCGCCGCAACCTGGGTGCGTGGGTGCGCGGCGGGCTGTCGCAGCGGCGTTCGACAGTGATCGGCGGGCATCTCGCGGCCTGCGCGCCGTGCCGGGTCGTGACCGCGGGGCTCGCGGAGGTCAACGACGAACTTCCGGCCTGAGAGGGAAACGCAGGGGAACACCACGAGGAGGGGAACCATGACCGAGGAACCACTGGTGCGCGGCCACCGCGTCACCTACCTGCCGGGCAAGCGCAAGCCCGGCCCCCAGCGCCTGTGCCGGCGCGGCATCGTGACCGGCCCGCCCGTGCTCGACACCGACACCGACGTCACCTGGGTCCCCGTCCAGGCCGACGGCACCTACGACACCGGCGAATGGGTCCGTGCCGACGCGATCATCGACGTGGTGGCCCCGACATGACGCAGCCCGACACACCGATCTTCGACACGCTGATCACCGAAGCCGGCCTCGACTGGCCGGAGGAGACGCCGGCGGACGAACCTTCCTGACGCGCGGGGACCCGGCTGGCTCAGCGGCGCACCCCGAGGTCGGCGAGCAGCCGGGCGAGCACGTTCTCGTTGCCGGGCAAGGAGAAATGGTCGACCCCGGGGTTGTCGTCGAGCCGGTACGAGCAGCACGACATGCCCTGCCACACGCGGGTCGCCTCGTTGGTGAGGTCTTCCTGGTTGCCGTCGCCGTCGCGCGTGATCGTGGTCGAGGGCGGGCCGGCCACCTGGCCGACGGTGAGGTCCGGCAGGCGCGCGCCGACCACGGTCGGGACGCCGGAGCCCTTCTCCGCCGTCACGTCGACGTCCGGGAAATGCGCGGGATCGGTGAACTTCACGAAACCGACGTAGTGGTTCGCGAGCTGCTCGGCGACGGGCAGGTGCGCGTCGGCGAAGAGGCGTGCGTAGTCATCCGGCGTGTACGAGCGGCCGGTGGACTGGTCCACCAGCACGGTCTCCCGGTCACCGAAGACCTTCGGGTCGGAGGCGCTCATGTAGGTGCTGGGCGCGGTCAGGTACATGCCGGCGCTGCTCCGGGCGTTGTCCGGGGTCGTCGGGTTGGTGAAGTCCTGGATGTTCAGCCCGGTGAAGACGGTCGCGTACAGCAGCCCCTGTCCCGGCAGGTTGCCCGCGAGCGACGTGAAACCCTGGATGTAGCGGGCTCGCCAGGCGCGGCTGGTGTGCGTGAGCAGGTATTGCGCGTACAGCGGCCCGTTCGAGTGGCCGACGAGCCGCACGGGCCGGTTGCCGTTGTCCCGGTAGGTCTGCTCGATCAGGGCCTTCGTGCGCTGCACGAAGCCGCCGAGGTCCGGGGTGAGCCGCGCGTCGTAGCCGGCCACGCGGATGTCCTGGTCGCGGTGGTAGCCGTGCGCCTCGAGGGTGCGGTAGAGCGGCTCGTAGAACGGCGCACTGGCGGTCGTGCCGTAGCCGAGCACCGCCACGTCGACGCCGGGCTGCTCGGAAAACCGTTTCGCCATCGGGACGAACGGGTCGGAGTCGTAGCGCAGCGTCAGCAGCTCGTCCTGGCAAACCTGGCTGAACGTGGTGCTCGGGTGGTCGTTGTGAAACCAGTCGGTGAACGACCCCGACCGCGGGCACCGCGCGTCCGTGGTCTGGTTGTGCACCGTGACCTCGAGCTTGGTGAGGCGGAACGCCGGGAACAGGACGACGGGCGTGCGCCCTGGCGCGGCCGACACCGCCGGTGCCGCGGCGGCGATCCCGAAGACCACGAGCGCGAACGCGAAGATCACACGCAGTGTTTTTCCCTTCACCCGGCGAACTTTTTCCGAAGTTGATCAAGGTGTCAAGACGGATGGCCGCTTGCTCCGGACAGCGAGTACAAAAGACACCTCAGCCGTGGAACGTTCGGGAGGAACTCGCCGTGAAGCTCGGTCTCGTCGCACCGCCGGATCTCGACGTCGCCCAGTTCGTCGCGTACGCGCAGCGCGCCGAGGAGCTGGGGTTCGACGAGCTGTGGGTGGTCGAGGACTGCTTCTTCCGCGGCGGAATCGCGCAGGCGGCGGTGGCGCTCGCGAAGACCGAGCGGATCCAGGTCGGCATCGGGGTTCTGCCCGCCGCGGCGCGGAACGTCGCGTTCGCCGCGATGGAGGTGGCCACGCTCGCCGCGATGTTCCCGGGGCGGCTGCTGGCCGGGATCGGGCACGGGATGCCGGCGTGGCTGCAGCAGGCCGGGGCGTGGCCGGGGAGCCCGTTGACGCTGCTGCGCGAGTATTTCACCGCCGTCCGGGGAATCCTCGCGGGCGAGCGCGTCGGCTTCGACGGCGCCGAGGTGCACCTGCGAGACGTCCGGCTGCAGAGCCCGCCGAAGGTCGTGCCGCCGTTGTACGCCGGTGTGCGCGGGCCGAAGTCGCTGGCGCTCGCGGCCGAGGTGGCGGACGGGACGATCCTGGCGGAGCCCGTCACGCCGGAGTACCTGCGGGCCGTGCGGGAGATCGTCGGGACGGAGCACGAACTGGTCGCGTACAACGTCGCGGCCGTCGACGACTCCCCCGACCAGGCGCGGGCGCTGGCCAGGAAGGCGCTCACGGCGATCGGCGAGCCGGACTGGGCGCCGCACCTCGCGCCGTTGCCGTTCGCCGCGGAGTTCGCGGCGCTGCGGAAGGCAGCCGGGTCACGGGAGGAGTTCGCGGCGGCGCTGCCCGACGCGTGGGTGGACCAGCTGGCGGTGGTCGGCACCCCGGCCGACGCCCGGGCCCGGCTCGCCGAGCTCGAGGCCGCCGGCGCGGGCCACGTGGTGTTCATCCCCGCGGGCCCGGACCCCGCGACGGCCGTCGCGGCCCTCGCCCGAGTGCTGCCGTATCGCTGACCGGAACGGGGTGGTCCCGAAACTCCTCGGAACCGGTAAAGTGGGCGCCAGCGCGCAGTTCACCCACGTTCCCATCAGCGGAACACAACCAGAATTCCGAGGATTACCGGTTTGAGCACCCAGAGTACCGCCGGGCGCAAGCCCGCAGCTTCGTCCGACAACGCCGGCACGGAAGCGGCCGCGCGGGTCGCCGACGTGCTGCTGCTTTTCACCGGCGGGCCCCGGTACCTGGGGGTGAGTGCGATCAGCCGGGAGCTCGGGCTGGCGAAGGCGGTGGTGCATCGGATCCTGCAGTCGCTGGTGTCGCGGGATATGCTCGCGACCGATCCGGGGGTGGCTGGGTACCGGCTGGGCCCGGCGGCGGTGGCGTTGGGGGCGAGTGCGTTGCGGCGGTTCGATGCGCGGACTGTCGCGACGCCGGTGTTGCGGCGGTTGCGGGATGAGACGGGCGAGACGACGACGTTGTCGGGGCTGGTCGGGGATGAGCGGGTGTATCTCGATCAGTTCGAGAGCCCTCGGGAGATCAAGATGACTGTCGACATCGGACGGCGGTTTCCGTTGCATGCCGGGTCGTCGGGCAAGGTGATACTGGCGTTCTTGCCGGAGGAGCGGCGGGCGGCGGTGCTGGGGCGGGAGTTGCCGGCGTTGACGGAGAAGACGATTACCGCGGCGGATGATTTGCGGGCAGTGCTGGTGGAGACTGCGCGTGAAGGGGTTGCTGTGTCGTTGGGGGAACGGCAACCGGGTGCGGGGTCGGTGGCGGCGCCGCTGTTCGGGCCGGATGGGGAGATCCACGGGTCGATCAGCGTTTGCGGGCCGGAGTATCGGTTTACGCCCGAGGTGGTGGGGAGGTATCGGGTGTTGGTGCGGGATGCCGCGGAGGAGATACGGCACAGCTGGGCTTGGTTGAGGGAATCCGGGGATTCTTCGGGGCGGTGATTCTGTCCTCGCAGGGCGTGTTGTCCTCGTGGTGACGCGGTCCCCCGCAGGGCGGCTTGCGTTGGGAGTGCACCCCGAAGCTGGAGTGTGTTACAGGGGGCTTCGGATCAGGGTGCCGGGGCGGGTCTGGGTGCGGGTTTTGTTGTGTTGTCGGACGGCGGTTGGGTAGGGGTAAAAGCGCCCCAACCGTGCGGCTCGGCATGGGGGGTACGCCGAGGAGCTCGGCAACTCCGTCTTCTTCGAGCACGGCCTGCACGCCACGGCGATCTGCGGTGCCCTCGGCGCCGCCGCCGCGATGCTGTCCGATGTGGACGAAGCCGGGATCGCCGACGCCATCGGCATCGCGGCGAGCATGGGTTCCGGTCTGCTGGAGGCCAACCGCACCGGCGGCACGGTGAAGCGCGTGCACTGCGGCTGGGCCGCGCACGCCGCGGTGACGGCCGCCGGGATGGCACGGCACGGCATCACGGGTCCGCCCACCGTACTGGAGGGCCGGTTCGGGTTCGTGCAGGCGTTCTGCGGCGACCAGGCCCACGTCGACGAGATCGTGACCGGCCTCGGCACCGACTGGGAGCTGCCGGGGATCTTCTTCAAACCGTATCCCTGCAACCACTTCACGCACGCGGGCATCGACGCCGCGCGCCGGCTGCGGGCCCGGGGCGTGGATCCGGCCTCGATCGTCAGCCTGGAGCTCGGCGCGCCCACGGCCGTGCTGCGCACCATCGGCGAGCCGCGCGAGGACAAGGTCCACCCGAAATCGGGTTACCACGCGGCGTTCTCCGGCCCCTACACGGTCCCGGCGGCGTTCCTCGGCGGCGGCGGGCTGGGCGTGTTCCACGAGGACTTCACCGACTCCGCGGCGGCGGACCCCGAGCGGCTCGCGTTGGCGGCCAAGGTGACGTGCGTGCCGGACTCGCGGTGCGACGAGATCTTCCCGCACCAGTTCCCCGCCGTCCTGCGTGCCCGGCGGGCCGGACAACCCGCTGTCGGCCGAGGAGCCGGCCACGAAGTTCCGCCTCAACGCCACCCGCGTGGTCTCCGCGGAGACGGCCGATCAGATCACGGAGCTGACCTACGGCCTGGCCGGCCTGGGCGAGCTCTCGGAACTGACCGGCTTGCTGCACTGATCCCCCGGCCGGGCGCGGCGGTCGCCGTCGCGTCCGGCCGGTTTCCCGTGTTCAGCGCCGCTGGAAGCTGCCGCGGTAGGCCTGCGGGCTGGTGCCCACGATGCGTTTGAAGCGATCGCGGAACGACGTCGGCGAGCCGAAGCCGACCTGGCCTGCGATGCGGTCCACGCCGTGGTCGGTGGCTTCCAGCAGGTGCTGCGCCTGGCGGATGCGGGCGCGCAGCTGCCACTGCAACGGACTGGTGCCGGTCTGTTCGCGGAAGCGGCGGTTGAGGGTGCGGCTGCTCATGCCGGCGTGGGCGGCGATGTCGTCGAGCGTGAGGTCTTTCGCGCAGTTCTCGTCGAGCCAGCGCAGCACCGGTTCGAGCACCGAGCCGCGCGGGGTGGGCGGCGGGTCGTGGACGATGAACTGCGCCTGGCCGCCCTCGCGTTCGAGCGGCATCACCGACAGGCGGGCGGCGTCGGCGGCGACCGCGGAGCCGTGGTCGCGGCGGATGAGGTGCAGGCACAGGTCGAGGCCCGCGGCGGCGCCGGCCGAGGTGAGGATGCTGCCGTTGTCCACGTAGAGCACGTCCGGGTCGACCTCGATCGCCGGGTAGGCCGCGGCGAGCTGCGGCGCGGCGACCCAGTGCGTGGTGGCGCGCTGCCCGTCGAGCAGGCCGGTGGCGGCGAGGATGAACGCGCCGGAGCAGATGGACGCGATCCGCGTGCCCTTAGCCGCGGCTGCACGCAGGGCATCGACGACGTCGGCGGGCACCTCTTCGAGCTCGTCACGGCCGGGGACGATGATCGTGTCCGCTTCGGCGAGGGCTTCGAGGCCGTGCCGTGGCCGGATCGTGAAGGCGCCCGCGTCGATCTCCTCGGCCGGACCGCACACGCGCACCTGGTAGGCGGCGCGGCCGTCGGGCAGGCGCGTGCGGGTGAACACCTCGATGGGCGTGGCCAGATCGAACGGCACGACCTTGTCGAGAGCCAGGATCACCACGGAGTGCATGGCGGGATCCTAGTGGTCACCGGTGTTCTCGCCAAGCAGTGTGGCTTCGTGAAGTTCACACCGGCTTCGCGGAGCGGGTATAGCGTGAGCCGGGTGACGCCGATCTTCCAGCTCTCCGACGACCACGTGACCGCGGAAGCCGCCCTGGACCCCGTGGCGGCGACGATGCGCGGGATCACCACCCCCGACCCCGCCACGCTCACCGACTTCTCGCCCGACGGGTTCGACGCCCGCGCCGATCAAGCGCGGCGGACGCTCGCGACCCTGGCCACGCTCACCCCCGAGTCGGCCGAGGACCGCATCGCGGGCGCGCACCTCAAGGAACGGCTCGAGGCGCAGCTCGCCTGGCACGACCTCGGCGAGCCCCTGCGCACCGTGAAAGCCCAGTTCGGCGTGCTGACTTCCTTGCGCGACACCGTCGACATGCTCCCGCGTGCCGGCGACGACGACTGGCACGTGATCGGCGTGCGCCTGGCCGGCGTCGAGACGATGCTGGCGGCCTGGCAGACGTCGCTGCGCGCGGGCCTCGACCGCGGCCTCGTCGCCGCGCGCCGCCAGGCCCTGGAGACCGCGGCACAGGCCGACCGGTTCGCCGGCGTCCACGAAGCCCTCGTGGCTTCGTACGGCGACGGCCCGCTCGCCCTAGACCTGCGCTCCGCCGCCGACGCCGCCCACCGCGGCTACACCGAGCTGGCCCGCTTCCTGCGCGAGGACTACGCGCCGCGCGCGACCACCGTCGAGGGCGTCGGTGCCGAGCGCTACGCGGCGGGCGCGCGCCTGAGCCTGGGCGCCGACATCGACCTGGCCGAGGCGTACGAGTGGGGCTGGGCCGAGCTCGCCCGCATCGAGCAGGAGCTGGCGGCGGAGGCGGCGCAGGTTCGTCCGGGCGCTTCGGTCGCGGAGGCCATGGCGCTGCTCGACGGGCAGTACTTTGTGGACGGTGAACCGGCCTATGTGGACTGGCTGCGCGCCGCCCACGACCGCGCGATGGCCGATGCGGCCGCCCACTTCGACATCCCGGAACCCCTGCGCGCCATCGACGTGACCATCGCCCACGGCTCCGGCTCGGGCGCGCCGTACTACACCGGCCCGAGCGAGGACGGCGTCCGGCCGGGCCGCACCTGGTGGCCGCTGGGCGGACGCTCGCGTTTCGCCGTGTGGTCCGAGCTGACCACGGTGTTCCACGAGGGCGTGCCGGGCCACCACCTGCAGATCGGCACCGCGAAGCTCGCCGCCGACCGCGTCAGCCGCTTCGCCCGCGTGCACTCCGTCAGCGGCCACGCCGAGGGCTGGGCACTCTACGCCGAGCGCCTCGCCGACGAGCTCGGCTGGTACACCCAGCCCGGCACCCGCCTCGGCATGCTCGCGGGTTCGGCCACACGCGCCGCCCGCGTCGTCATCGACATCGGCGCGCACCTGGACCTGCCCCTGCCCGATGGTTCCCGCTGGGACTTCGACACGGCCTGCCGCGTGCTCCACGAACGCGGGCTGGCGGCCGAGCACCGCGTCCACCCCGAGGTGGTGCGCTACCTCGGCTGGCCGGGCCAGGCGATCGCGTACAAGCTGGGGGAACGAGCTTGGCTCACCGCCCGCGCCGAAGCGGCTTCCCGCCCGGACTTCTCGCTGCGGCAGTGGCACCACGACGCTCTCTCGGTGGGCCCGGTGGGCTTGGCCGCGCTCCAGGACGCGCTGCGCTGAGGCCGCACCGGTGACCATCGTCCGCACCGCCTCGGGCAAGGTGCTCGGCCACCGGAGCGCGCACGGCGTAACGTTCGCCGGGATTCCGTACGCGCCGACGCCGGTCGGGGCGGGGCGGTTCGCCGCGCCGGGGCCGCCGCCGAGGTGGGACGGCGTACGGGGCGCGGCAAAAGCCACCGCGCCCCAGCGGATGCGGCCGTTCGGGCGGGCCGATCTGTCGCCGGTTCTCGGCGCGACGACGGCGCCGGGCGAGTACCTCAGCCTCACCGTGTCCACGCCGGATCCCGGTACGCGGAACCTGCCCGTGCTCGTTTTCCTCCACGGCGGGGGTTTCGCCACCGGGACCGGCCACGCGCCCGTGTACGCCACCGACGCCTTCCCCCGCGACGGGATCGTGCTGGTCACCGTGAACTACCGGCTCGGCGCGATCGGCTGGCTCGACCTGCCCGGCGCGCCCGCCAATCGCGGGCTGCTCGACGTGCTGGCCGCGCTCGGGTGGATCAACGCGAACATCGCGCACTTCGGCGGGGACCCCGGGAACGTCACTCTCGGCGGGCAGTCGGCCGGAGCCATGCTGGTGCTCGCCCTGATGACCACACCGACCGATCTGTTCCGGCGCGGGATCAGCCAGAGCGGCCACGCCCTGTGCTGCCACCCGCCCGAACGCGCGGCGCTCACCACACGAGCGTTCGGCGCGGCCCTCGGTGCGCCCGCCACGGCCGCCGCGCTGGCGGACCTCGGCGACGAGCGCATCCTCGACCTGACCGAGCAGCTCAAGACGGAGCACGGTTTCCTCGACCCGTCACTCGGCAGCAGCCCGTTCAAGCCCGTCCTCGACGGCGAACTCCTGACGCGCAAGCCCGCCGACGGCCTCCGCGGCGACATCGGCCTCCTCGCCGGCACCAACGCCGAAGAAGCCAACCTCTACTCGATCCCCTTCGCCTTCGACACCACCGAAGCCGACCTCCTGCGGGGCGCCCGGCGACGCTTCCCCGATCCCGAAGCCCGCATCGCGCGCTGCCGGGAAACGCACCCCCACGACGATCCCGAGCAGCTCCTCACCCGGCTGATGACCGATGCCTTCCGGGAAGCCAACCAAAACCTGGGCACCTGGACCTACGACTTCCGCTGGCGGTCACCGGCGTTCGGTGGCCGCCTCGGGGCGTGCCACTGCGTGGAGCTGCCGTTCGTCTTCGACTGTGTCGATCTGCCCGGCCTGCGCGGTGAACACGCGTTGCTCGGCCCCGGCGAACCACCCGCGGACCTCGCCCGGAGCACTCACGACGCGTGGGTTTCCTTCGTCACCCGGGGAAACCCCGGCTGGACCGGGCCCCACCGGATCGGCTGACCGCGTCACACGGTGCGTTTCCGCTGGTGCTCCACCACGTCCTGCAGCACCGTCTTGAACTGCGTGTACACCTCACGCCCCAGCCGGCGCGCGTGACGTTCCTGCAGAGCCGTCATGATCCGGCCGGCCGCGCGCATCTCCGCCAGCCCGCGCTCGGTCGGGCAGATCAGCTTCGCGCGGCGGTCGGCGGGATCCGGGCGGCGCTGGACGTACCCGAGGGCCTCCAGCTCGTCGATCATCGTCCCGATCACCTGTTTGTGCTGCCCCGAAAGGCGGGACAGCTCGGTGGCCCGGACCCCCTCGGTGTCGAGGTAGGCGAGCACGGCGCCGTGGCGGGGGTGGAGGTCGGCGAAGCCCTGGGCGGCCAGGGACGTGAAGAGCTCGTGCTGCACGGCGAACAGCAGCCGCCCGGCGAGGACGCCCAGGTCGGGGTTCGATTCGTTCTTCTCGGCCCGGCTGACCAACCCTGCCGCCTCCTCCGCGTCGTCCGGCAGCGGGGCCCCGCTCGCCCGGTGAGGAGGAAGTCTAGGCGAACGCTCAGTCGCGGTCCTCGGGGTTGACGTACCCCTCTTCGAGCAGGCCGTGGCGCCGGACGACGGTGTCGAGCGCGGTCACCCAGTGCTGGTAGTACTCCCAGCGGCCCTTTTCGTCGTCGGGTGCGGACTGCCACGAGCCGATGGCCGCGATCAGCTCGCGCTGGAAGTCCTCCCACGCGTAGTGGCCGAACTCCGACAGCGCCACCGCCAGGCCGAACGCGCGCCGCTGCCACTCCGCGTCGAACACGGGCTGCTCGAGGTCCGTCGAACACGACGAGTGGAACTTGACGTGCCCGGACTCGTCGTAGTTCAGCGTGCTGATGTCGATCGCCACGCCCGCCCCCTCACGCCGCCGGGCCCGCGAGGGCCACGCCGATCATCGACTCCGTCGTCACGAGCTCCGCGAGCTGTTCCTCGCTCCAGCCCTCCGTCCCCGAAGGCCGCGCCGGCACCACGAACCACCGCGAGTGGCCGCTCGAATCCCACACACGCACCTCGGTGTCGTCGTCGAGCTCCACGCCCAGCTCGGCCAGCACCACGCGCGGCTCGCGCGCTGCCCGGGCGCGGAACACCGGGTCCTTGTACCAGTACGGCGGCAGCCCGAGCACCGGCCACGGGAAGCACGAGCACAGCGAGCAGATCACCAGGTTGTGCACGCCGGGCTCGTTGACCACAGCCGCGATGTGCTCGCCTTCGGCGCCGGCCATGCCCTCGGGCAGGTCCAGCTGCGCGATCGCCTTCGGGGTGTCGGTGGCCAGCAGCTGCGCGAACTCCGGGTCGACCCACGCGCGGGCCACGATCTTCTTGCCGTTGAGCGGCGTCATCTCCGACTCGAAGTAGCCGAGCACCTTGTCCACAGTGGACCCGGTGATCACGCCCTTCTCGATCAGGAGCGCCTCGAGCGCCTTGACCTGCGCGGCGCTCGCCTCCTCGCGGTCGTCGGGGTAGGCGAACAGCTCGCTCATCGGTTTCCGTCCCTCGTCGATCCGGCGGACAAGTAGGTCTCGTACAGCTCGGCGTACAGCGGGCCGGCCGCGCGTTCGGTTTCCTCGCCCCACAGCTCCTCGGGTTCGAACCGCACGATGTACACCGACATCGGCTCCCCGAGCCCGTCGCCGCCGGTAGAGACGAAGTACGAGTAGTTGCCCTCGAACACCCGCTCCACGCGGCCTCGGTGCCCGCGCAGGTAACCGGGCAGCCGGGTGTGCTCCGTGGCCGGCGGGTTGCGCACCACGACCTCGTCGCCCACCGCGAACGCCGGCGTGGCCGGGCCGCGCCTCGGGGTGTCGCCGCGGCGCAGGTAGTCGAGCACCTGCTCGTCGACGGCTTCGGCGTCGCGGTCCGGCAGCTGCGCCTGCGGCTGCTCGCGGAAGCGTTCCGTGGCGGCGTCCAGCTCCTCCTGCGTCAGGTAACCCTGCTCGACGAGGTACGCGCTGATGCCGCCCAGCCACTTCTCGTAGTAGCGGAACTTGAAGTACTCGAACGGGTGCATCGCCTCCGCGCCCGCGCGCAGGTGGGCCCACGTCCACGTGGTCCGGAACGTGGTGGGGACCGCGTCGAGGTCGTAGCCGGGGACGGAGTCGCGCAGCGACGCGCTCAGGCCCATCATCGCCGTGTGGATGGCGAAGATGCGCTTCTCCCAGTCTTCGACGAACACGCGCTTCTCGTAGTCCAACGGGACACCCTCGAGGCCTTCGAGACCGCCGAGACCGTGTTGCAGCTTCATCCTGGGCACCGCCTTCGCGTCGTCCGGGGAAAAGCTAACACCGCGTAACCGACTGGAAGCGGACACGCAGCCCACACATCCGGCCCTTTCCTGTCGCGGGGGGCCGTCGTAGATTCCCGGGGTGGGCCTGTCGAGACCGCCGGTCCCGGTCGCCGTCCTCGTGTTCGACGGCGTCCGGCTGCTCGACGTGACCGGGCCACTGGAGGTGTTCGACGTCGCCGCCGAGCTCGGCACCGGCTACGTCGTCACGATGTGCTCCCCGGACGGGCGCGACATCACCACGTCGAGCGGCCTGCGCATCGGCGTCGACCGGGCCGCGGCCGAGGTCACCGACGTCGACACGCTGGTCGTCCCCGGCGGCGAGTGCCTGGTGAAACCCGGCGCGAACGACGAGCTGCTCACCTCGATCCGGCACCTCTCGCGCGGTGCCCGGCGCGTGACGTCGGTGTGCGCGGGCGCCTTCGCGCTCGGCGCCGCCGGTTTGCTCGACGGCCGCCGCGCCACCACCCACTGGCGCCACGCCGACACGCTGCAGCAGCGCTACCCCGGCGTCGAGGTCGACCCCGAGGCGATCTACGTGCGCGACGGCCGCGTGCTCACCTCCGCCGGCGTCAGCTCCGGCATCGACCTCGCCCTCGCACTGGTGGAGGAGGACGCCGGCGACGTCCTGGCCCACGAGATCGCCCGCGAGCTGGTGGTCTTCATGCGCCGCCGCGGCGCTCAGCCCCAGCTCTCCGTGCCCGCCCGCACTCCGCGCCCGCGCCGCGACATCGTCCGCGAGCTCTGCGACGAGGTCGCCGCCGACCCGGCCGGCGACCACTGCCTCACGAGCATGGCGCAGCGCGTGGGCCTCAGCACGCGCCACCTGTCGCGGCTGTTCAAGGAAGGCACGGGCCAGACCCCGGCCACCTACGTCGCCGCCGTGCGCCGGGAAGCAGCGATCGCGCTGGTCATGAGCGGCGAAACCGTGGCCGCCGCCGCGCGGCGCAGCGGGCTGGGCAGCGACGAGACCCTGCGCCGCCACCTGCGGGCACAGCCGGACGACTAGCGCCGGCTGCCGTCAGTCCGTTGTGGACAGATGCGGCTTGGCAGCAGCGCACGCGTCGCACACGCCCCACCACGTCACTTCGGCCGCTTCGACGCGGAAGCCGGGGGCGGTGACCGGGTCGAGGCACGGCGGGGCGCCGACGGCGCACGGCACGTCCTGGATCGCGCCGCAGCCGCGGCACACGAGGTGGTGGTGGTTGTCGTGGCGTTGCGGTTCGAAGCGCGCGGGCGAGCCCGCGGGTTCCAGCGAACGCAGCAGATCGGCGGAGACGAGGTCTTCGAGCACGTTGTACAGGCCCTGACGGGAGAGCCCGCCGGCCGCGCCGTCGGCTTCGAGGTCCACGGCGAGCTCGGCCGCCGTCGAATGCGGGTGCCGCTCGACCGCGGCCAGCACCGCTCGCCGCTGCGGCGTGTTGCGCAGCCCTACCCGGCGCAACCGCACCCCGAACGCATCCATGGCCGCAGCGTACCTCAGAATGGACTGCATCAAGTCTGGCGTGGAGAAGCTCACACGGCCCGCCGAAACCCTCCCCACCTGCCGTTACGCCGCTGAGTAACCCACACTTGACTCCATCAGACAATTGACTTCATCAACTCTAGGCACTACAAAGGTGTTGTGCCGACTCCCACGCTCCCCCAGCCGTCGCCCGGCCACGTCGACGCCGGGGCCCGCCTGCGCCGTGCCGGCCTGCGCGTGACCACCGCCCGCCAGGTCGTGCTCGAAACCCTCGCCGAGCAGCCGCACACCACCGTCGCCGAGCTGCTCCCCCACGTCCGCGACCGCCTCCGCTTCGCCTCCACCCGGGCGATCCACGACGTGCTCGCCACCGGGGTGTCCGCCGGGCTCGTCCGCCGCTTCGACACCGTCGGCGTGGCCCAGCGCTACGAGCTGACCGGGCCCGAACACGGCCACCTGCTGTGCACCAACTGCGGCCGCCTCGACTCCGTCGGCACGGCCGAAGCCACGAGCGCGCCGATCCTCACCGGCGTGTGCTCGCACTGCGCCCCCGACGGGCTCGCGCACCCCGAACCGGCCCGCTGAGCGGGATTCCGCCACAGCCCGTCGCCGCACGGGTGCGGTCGGCCAGCACGCCGTTTCGAAACGATCTCGGCGCGCCCTGACGGGCAAACGCCTGTGTGAAACTCCTCGACATGCCGAGGAGGGGGTTGCCCACGCCGTGGTCGCGGGCCGTGCGGACGGGGTGGCGCAATCCGGCGGTGGTGATCGCCGTCGCGGCGGCCGCGGTTCTGGTGGCGTTGCCCGCCACGGCCGTCGCACTGTTCCTTTCGGCGGCGGGCAACGCGACGCTGCAGCAGCAGACCTCCCTCGCGTGCGAATGGGCGGTCGGCGCGCAGTGGCAGGGCGGCCTGCCGATGCAGCAGCGCGACCCCGCTGTGCCCGAGTCGGTCGGCAAAGCCCTGTACGACACGCGCGCGAAGCTGGCCGGCCAGGCCACCGCCGAGGTGCCGCGAGCCTCGGCGCCGGTGTCGACCCTGGTCTCCGGCGCGTCGGTGGAAGCGGCGACGGGCCCGCCGGCGCACCCCGAGCAGACGGTCGTCAACCTCATCTCGCGCACCGATTTCCAGAACCACATCCAGGTGGTCCAGCGCGGGACCGGGCCGGGCATCTGGCTGCCGGACCAGTTCGCGGCGCTCAAGAACCTCCACGCCGGCGACCTCGTGACCGTGCGCGGCGGCTCCCGCAACGACCTCAAGCCCAGCGGCAAAGCCACCGCGCCGGGTGGCGGCAGCACGTCGACGATGCGCGTCGCCGGGATCTACCGCGACCTGCGTTCGCTGCCGGACCAGCAGTACTGGTGCAGCCTCGTCGGCCTCTACCGCGGCAGCCCGCTGTCCAACGCCGGCACGTACCCGGTGGCGCTCGTGTCGCCGGACGACTTCTTCCACATCGCCACCCGCGACTCCGGCGTGCAGAACCTGGTGGAGAGCTCCGTCGACACCACGGGGATGACCACGGCGAGCGCGCCACCCGTGGTGGCCGGGCTGGAACACGTCCGCGCCCGCACCGAGAATCCCGCCGACCCGCTCGGGCGGGCGTTCCACCGCTTCGGCGGCACGGAGTACACGTCTTCGCTGGGCGGCATGGTGGTCCGCGCCGACCAGGTGACCACGCAGCTGGCGACCACCGTCGTGCCGATGGGCGCGGTGGGGGCGCTGGCCGGGCTGGTGATCGCGGCGGCGGCCGGCTCGTTCTGGGTGGACCGGCGCCGCGCCGAGCTGGCGGTGCTGTCGTCGCGCGGGGTGGGACCGTTCGCGCTGGTGGGCAAGGCGGTGCTGGAGGTCGGCACGATCGTGGTGCTCGGCAGTGCCGCGGGCTGGTTCCTCGCGCGCTACCTGGTGGCGGCGCTGGGGCCGAGCCCGCTCGTCACGCCGGGCGCGCTGGCCGGATCGGTACTCGGCGCCGCCGCCGCGCTGGTGGTGACGCTGGGCGCGATCGCCGTGTCGAGCGGCCGCCGGATCACCGCGTTGTTCGACGCGCGCACCACCCGCCGCCGCAACTGGCCGTGGGAGCTGCTGCCGCTGGGCGCCGCGCTGGTCTGCTATTTCGCGCTCGGTGACGATCCGGCGGCGGGAGTGGGTGCGGCGGGGACCGTCGCGCGGATCCCGCCGCGGCTGATCGTGGTGCCGCTGCTGCTGGTGATCGGGCTGGCGTTGCTGGCCGCGCGCGTCGTCCGGTTCTCCGTGGTGCGCCTGCGGCCGGTGTCGCTGTCGCGGGCGGTCGCGTTCCTGTCGTGGCGAAGGCTCGCGTCCGCGCCGGCCGCGGCGGCCGTGCTGATCGCCGCGACGGCGATCCCGATCGCGCTGTCGGTGTACGCGACCACGGTCACCGGGTCGGTCGAGCGCACGCTGCACGCCGAGGGCCAGCTTGTGGTCGGCACCGACGTGGTCGTCGACCTGACCGGACCCGCGCGGGCGCCGCCCGGGTTCCCGTCGAGTTTCGTCGAGCGCTACGACTCCGGCACGGTCGGGAGCACCACCGTCAACGTCCTCGGCGTCGACCCGGCGACGTTCACCGGCACCGCGTTCTGGGACAACCTCCTGCCCGGCCCGGCTCTCGACGACCTGATGGCCGGGCTGACCGCACCCGGCGCGCCGGCCGGCGTGCTGGCCGGGATCCCCGGCACTTCCGGGCCGACGCCGGTGGAGATCAACGGCCACACCGTCGAGTTCTCCGTCACGAGCGTCGCGCAGCTGCCCGGGAAGAGCGCCGGGTTCCCGCTGATGTTCGTCCGCCGCGACGTGCTCACCCGCCTGGCGGGCGAGAACCTGCACCACGAGCTGTGGCTGCGCGGCGACCCGGGACGGATCGTTCCGGCGCTGTCCGCGGCCCACGTGCCCGTCGGCACGCTGAGCCAGGCCCAGGACGTGACCGCCAACGGCGTCTACGCGGCGATCACCTGCACGTTCCTGTTCCTGACGGCGGTGTCCGTGCTGGCCGGCGCGATCGTCCTCGTGGGACTGTTGCTGTACCTCAATTCGCGGGCAAGGGCGCGGCGCAGCGCGTACTTGTTGTTGCGGCGCATGGACATCGGGCCACGCTCGCACTGGCGGGCCCTGCTCTACGAGGTCGGCGGCCTGCTGGCCACCGGCTTCGTCGCGGGCCTCGGCTTCGCCGCGATCGCCGTTGCCATCACCAGCGCCGGTTACGACCTCGACCCCGCCGCCGCACCCGGCACCCTGATCGCCGCGCCGTGGTCGCTCACCGCGCGCCTCGCCGCGGCGACGCTGCTGGCCGCCGTGCTCGCCACTCTCGCCGCCCAGCGCGCCGTCTCGCGCGCCCGCCCGTCGGAGGTGCTGCGTGACACCAACTGACGCGCTCCGGTGCGAAGACGTGCACCAGACCTACCGGACCGCGACCCACGATGTCGTTGCCCTGCAGGAGGTTTCGGTGTCCGCCGCGCGCGGCCGTGTCACCGCGCTCGTCGGACCGTCCGGCTCCGGGAAGTCGACGCTGCTGCGGATCCTCGCCTGCCTCGAACGCCCGGCGCGCGGCCGTGTCGAGGTCGACGGTGTCGACGCGACCGCGTTGTCGGCCCGCGGCCGCCGCGGGTTGCGCCGGAAACGGCTCGGTTACGTCTTCCAGAACCCGGTCGACAACCTGCTCGGGTACCTGACCGTCGCCGAGCACCTCGAACTCGCCGGCCGCCTGCGCGGCACCGGCACCCCGTCGGGCGAGCTGCTCACCACCCTCGGTCTCGGGCACCGCGGCGACAGCCGACCCAGCGGCCTCTCCGGCGGCGAACAGCAACGCGTCGCCCTCGCCTTCGCCGCCGCCGGCGACCCCGCCGCGCTGCTCGCCGACGAACCCACGGCCCAGCTCGACCGCGCGTCGGCCCACCTCGTCGGCGACGCCGTCCGCCGGCTGGCGGCCCTCGGGCACGCCGTCGTGGTCGCCACCCACGACCCCGAGCTGGTCACCGCGGCCGACGACGTGATCGAACTCGTGGACGGACGCATCCGATGACCGTGCTGACGCTCACCGACGTCTCCAAGACCTACCGCGGCACGCAGGTGCTGCGGCCGATCAGCTTCGAGCTGCACCCCGGTGAGCTGGTCGCGTTGACCGGCCCTTCGGGTTCCGGCAAAAGCACCCTGCTCATGATCGCCGGCGGCTGGGAAACCCCGGACACCGGCAGCGTCACGCCGGGTTCGGTGCTGCCGGCCGTCCCGATGGCGCGAATGCCGTGGCAGCACCTGGGTTTCGTGCCGCAGTCCATCGGCTTGTTCGACGAGCTGACGGTCGCCGACAACCTCGCCTTCGCCGCCCGCACCGGCGGCAACGCCGACCTCACCAAGCTGCTGGAAACCCTCGACCTCGCCAAGTTCGCCGACCGTCTGCCCACCGAAATCAGCCGCGGGGAACAACAACGCGCCGCCGTCGGCCGCGCGCTGGCCACCGCCCCCACTCTCGTCCTCGCCGACGAACCGACGTCGCACCAGGACCGTCCCCACGCCGAAGTCGTCCTCGCCCGCCTCCGCACGGCCGCCGACGCGGGCGCCGCCGTCCTCGTCGCCAGCCACGACCCCCTGCTCGCCACGCACACCGACCGCACGATCGCGCTGACGGGCGCCGGCCACTGAGGCGAGCGCGCGGCTCACCGCCGTGAAGACACGCGCAACGCCAGCGCCAGCACTGCCGACAGACCGATCAGCACCACCGCGGAAACCACCGTGCCCATGCCCGCCACCGCCTTCTTCTCGAGGACCCTCAAGGTCTCCCGGACGACGGCGGGGCGGGCATGGGCACGACGAACGCTTGACACACCAACGCGTTTCCCTGATGGGCCCTTGACGCTCAGCTCTCCGCGGTGACGGCCTCACGCTGTTCGACCTCGTGGGCGCGCGCCGCCGAGCGGGACAGGCGGTCGGAGACCTTGGCGGTGGTCACGAAGGAGATCGCGATCAGGATCGCCAGCACCACGCCGATGCCGATCACGCTGCCGCTCAGGGTCGGGTCGGCGGGGTCGCCGGCCTCGGCGCGGGCCGAACCCGTCAGGAACGAGAGCACGAACAGCACGCCGACCGCGAGCAGGGTCTCCACGGAAACCAGCACCGGGAACGTGCGCAGCGCCAGCTTGAACACCGAACCCTCCGCACCGGCGGCGCGGGCGCGGGCGATGCGCGGCATCATCACGAACTCGTTGGCCGCACCGATGCAGATCATCGTGAGGACCAAGGACACCTTGATGACGAGGAAGCGTCCGAAGCTCGTGGTGAACAGCTCCGACGGGCTGCCGATCAGCGTGTACGCCAGGTACAGGCCGGTGATCAGGATGCAGCCGACGGCGACCATGGCCAGCGTCGAGAAGCGCGTCCAGATCTGGGCGAACGTGTCGCCGGCGCCGCGGGTGAGCTTGCGGCGCGAGAAGGCCAGGATCACCAGGCCCGCGATGCCGCCGACCCACGTCGAGATGGAGAAGACGTGCAGGTGGTCGAGCAGCGAGTTGGCGACGGTGTCGCCGGTGGCCTTGGAGAAGTTCGTCGGCAGCAGCGTGACCTGGTAGGCGACGAAGTTGATGATGAGCGACGTCAGCGTGAGCACGCCGAGCTTTTCCCGCAGCCGCGGGGAGAACGCCAGCATCAGCACGATCGCCGCGAGGCCCCACAGCGCGTACTGGATCAACGCCTCGGCGCCACTGGAGATCCAGTCGCCCTTCTTGCCCGGCACCGAGATGAAGCGCCAGATCGCCGCGGGCGACAGCGCGTCGCCGAACGGGATTTCCTTGCCCTTCACACGGGCGCCCTTGCCGGCGATCTGGAAGTACAGCGCGACAAGGAACCACGTGCCGACGAGCGCGTAGTAGACGCCGGCGCGGCGTTGCAGCACCGCGCGGTCGGCGGGATCGACCGACGGCCGTCTCAAGACGGGCCGCAGCACGATCAGGTACAGCATGCAGCCGCCGATCGAACCGATCAGACCGGCGAAGTACGCCATTTTCGTGATGACCCGCCACACCTCGGGGGTCGGGTTCGCTTCGGCCGCGGACACGGCCTGGGTAAGCAGCAGGGACATCGGCAGCCATCTCCTCGAGCGGGGGACGTGAGCCGTACAGGTGGGGAGGCTCTTGGCGGTCGAAGGTAGCTGATCCTACAACGGATGTGAAGACTGAAGCGTCCACTACATTGATGGTATATTGCTAGAGTGAAAAACCAGCGTCGGAAAATCCGCAGTCGGAAGGAGTGTCCGTGAAAGTCCTCGTCCTGCCCGGCGACGGAATCGGCCCGGAGATCACGGCGGCAACCCTGGACGTGCTCGGCGCCGCGGATCGGCGGCTCGGGCTCGGCCTGAGCTTCGAGGTCCGCGACATCGGCCTGGCCTCGCTCGCGACCGACGGCACCACGCTGCCGCAGGCGGTCCTCGAGCGTGTGCCCGAGGTCGACGGCACGCTGCTCGGCCCGGTGTCGCACTACGAGTATCCGCCGCGCGAACAGGGCGGGATCAACCCGTCCGCCGCGCTGCGGACCACGTTCGAGCTGTTCGCCAACGTGCGCCCGTGCCGTTCGCGCGAGGACCTGAGCATCCTGCGCAAGCCCATGGACCTCGTGATCGTGCGCGAGAACACCGAGGGTTTCTACTCCGACCGCAACATGTTCGCCGGCACCGGCGAGTTCATGCCCGACCCCGACCTCGCGCTGTCCGTGCGCAAGGTCAGCGCACGCGGTTCCGCCCGCGTCGCGCGGGCGGCGTTCGAGCTCGCGCGCGGCCGCCGCGGCAAGGTGACGGCGGTGCACAAGGCCAACGTGCTCAAGCTGTCCGACGGCCTGTTCCTGCGCGAGGTGCGCGCGGTCGCCCAGGAGTTCCCCGACGTCGAGCTGGAAGAGCTGATCGTCGACGCGGCGGCGGCGCTGCTCGTGCGCGACCCGGAGCGCTTCGACGTGCTGGTGACCACCAACATGTTCGGCGACATCCTGTCCGACGAGGCCTCCGAGCTGTCCGGCAGCCTCGGCCTCGGCGGGTCGATCAACGCCGGGCACGACGTGTGCGTCGGTCAGGCGCAGCACGGTTCGGCCCCCGACATCGCTGGCCAGGGCGTGGCCAACCCGGCGTCGCTCATCCTGTCCGCGGCGATGCTGCTGGACTGGCGCGGCCGCCGCGATGGCAACGACGCGCTCGTGGCCGGCGCGGAACTCGTGACCCGCGCCGTGGACTCCGTCCTCGACAACCCGGCGACGCGCACCGCGGACGTCGGCGGCACACTCGGCACCGAAGCGTTCGCCGGCGCGGTTTCCGAGTCCGTCACCGGCCTTCCGGTGGGTGCCCGATGATCCGATCCGTGAACCCGGCGACGGGCAAGCCACTGTCCACATACGACTTGCACACGGCCGAAGAGGTCGACGCCGCACTGGATTCGGCCGTGGCCGCGCAGGCGGCGTGGCGTGAGAAACCGCTTGCCGAACGCGTGGAGCTGCTGCGCGAGCTGGCCGCGGTCCTGCGCGCGGGGAAGGCCGAGTACGCGCGGCTGATCACCGAAGAGATGGGCAAGCCGCTCGCCGAAGCCGAGGCCGAGATCGAGAAGTGCGCGCTCAACTGCGTGCACTACGCCGAGCACGCCGCGGAGTACCTGGCCGAGCGCCCGGTGCTGGCCGAGGCGTCCGTGGTGGCCGAGCCGCTCGGCGTGGTGCTCGCCGTGATGCCGTGGAACTACCCGTTCTGGCAGTTCTTCCGCTTCGCCGCGCCGGCGCTGGCCGCGGGCAACGGCGCGATCCTCAAGCACGCCACTAACGTGCCGGGCTGCGCGCTGGCCATCGAAGACGTGTTCCGCAAGGCCTCGGCGCCCGCCGGGCTGGTGCGGGCGCTGCTCGTCGACGTCGGCGAGGTCGCGAAGCTCATCGCCGACGACCGCATCGCCGCCGTCACGCTGACCGGCTCGACGCGCGTCGGCGCGCTCGTGGCGAGCCAGGCCGGGGCCGCGCTCAAGAAGCAGGTGCTGGAGCTCGGCGGCTCCGACCCGTTCGTGGTCCTCGCCGACGCCGACGTGCCGGCCGCCGCCGAGACGGCCGTGCGCGCACGGTTCCTCAACAACGGGCAAAGCTGCGTCAACGCCAAGCGGTTCATCGTGGACGAGGCCGTGGCCGACGAGTTCGCCGAAGCCTTCACCGCCGCGGTCGAACGGCTGCGGGTGGGCGATCCGGCCGAGGCGGGCACCACCGTCGGGCCGCTCGCGCGTGAGGACCTGCGCGACGGGCTCGACGACCAGGTGCGCCGCACGGTCGCCGCCGGCGGCGTGCTGCGAACCGGGGGCGAGCCCGTGGCCGGACCGGGCTACTTCTACGCGCCGACGGTGCTCGACCGTGTGAAGCCGGGCATGGCCGCGTTCGACGAGGAGACGTTCGGGCCGGTCGCGGCCATCGTGCGCGTCTCCGGCGACGACGAGGCCCTGGCGCTGGCCAACGACACCGAGTTCGGCCTCGGCGCCGCCGTGTGGACGCGGTCGGCTGAACGCGCGCAGCGCTTCGCCAAGGGCCTGCAGGCCGGCGCGGTGTTCGTGAACAGCATGGTCGCCTCCGACCCGCGGCTGCCGTTCGGCGGCATCAAGAAGTCCGGCTACGGTCGGGAGCTGGGCGCGGACGGGATCCGCGAGTTCGTGAACGTGAAGACCGTGTGGTTCGGAGGAACCCGATGAGCGAATCGAAGCCGTTTCCCTCCGTGGTGCTGCGCCCGGCCGAGCTGACCGCGGCCGACCGCGGCGGAGGCGCGCGCACGATCCCGCTGGTGAGCAAGGCCCTGGGCGCCGAGGTGTTCCTCAACGGCCAGACGCTGTTCGACGGCGGCGCGGGCATCCCGCTGCACACGCACAACTGCCCCGAGAGCGTGGTGATCCTGGAGGGCGAGGCGATCGTGGAGATCGACGGCGCCGAGCACCACCTGTCCACTTGGGACACCACCTACGTCGACGCGGGCGTGCCGCACCGGTTCCGCAACGCCTCGGCCACGGCGCCGATGCGGATCCTGTGGACCTACGCCTCGGTGGAGGCGACGCGCACGATCGTCGCGACCGGCACCACCACCCGGGTGGATGCCGAGCACCGGCGCTAGCCTGGGTAAGTGGAACAGACCCCGACCCCGCTCACCCGGCAGGTCGCGGCGCGCATCGTGGGCTACATCCGCGAGACCGCGGCCGAGCCGGGCACGCGGCTGGTGGAGCGCACCCTGGCCGCGCACCTGCGTGTTTCGCGCTCACCCGTGCGCGCGGCGCTGCGCCTGCTGGCGGACGAAGGGGTGGTGGCCGTCGCCGAGCCCGGCGGCGGCCACACCGTGGCCCGCCCGGTCGCCGAGCTCACCGTCGAGGCCGGTGAGCTCGGCGACGAGGACGAGGAGCAGTACCTGCGCATCGCCTCGGACCGGCTCGACGGCGAGCTGCCCGACCGCGTGAGCGAGAGCGAGCTGGCGCGCCGCTACGCCCTCACCCCGGCCCAGGTGACGGCCGTGCTGCGCCGCATCTCCGGCGAGGGCTGGATCGAACGGCTGCCCGGCTACGGCTGGGAGTTCCAGCCGATGCTGACGTCGCAGGAGTCCTATGAGGACAGCTACCGGTTCCGGCTCGCGCTCGAACCGGCGGCGCTGCTCGAACCCGGCTTCGCCGTGGACCGGGCGGCCATCGAAACCGTTCGCGCGCAACAGCTCGAGCTCGCCGAGGGCGCCGCGCACACCGTGACCAACACCGAGCTGTTCGCGCGCAACCGCGCCTTCCACGAGGCCGTGGTGGCGTGCAGCCACAACACGTTCTTCATCGATTCGCTGCGCCGCGTGGACAACCTGCGCCGCCTGATCGAGTACCGGCGCACGCTGCCGCGCGACCGGGCCGCTGTGCGCTGCCGCGAGCACGTCGACCTCGCGGACCTGCTGCTGGCCGGCCGCACCGCCGAAGCGGCGGAGTTCCTGCGGCGGCACCTGAGCACCGTCAGCGTGGAGAAAACGGCCGGCCCCGGTTAACCGACGCCGTCGCCGCGGGGCAGCCGCGGTGCGCGCAGATCGCCGTTGATCAGATCGGAACGCAGCGAAGTCAGCAGTTCCGACGTCTTCGTCGCGCGGTTTTCGTCGCGCGAGGCCAGGCGCAGCACCAACGCGTCGGTGAGCACCTCCGCGCTCAGCATCTCCCCGGTGAAGTTGCTGGCGCTCTGCGGAGCCGTGAGCGAGACGTCCACCCGGGAGCCGAACAGCGGCCCCAGCGAGCTGGACACGAGCACCACGCTCGCGCCGACCTCCTCGGCGTGATCGAGCAGCACCTCGATCTCGCCGAGGATCCGGCCGGGGATGTAGAGCACGACGACGTCTTCCGGGCCGAGGCCGAGCAGGTCGTCGGCCAGCTGGAAGCCGGTGGCGCCCGTGGACCGCGCGCGCCGGCCCATCCGGACCAGGCGCATGGTCAGGTACCGCGCCACCAGGCTCGAGGCCCCCAGGCCGAAGCTGAGGACCTCGCGCGCGCAGTCCAGCAGGTCGACCGCGTGCAGGAACTCGTCGGACTGCACGAGCCGCCAGGTGGCGGCCAGCCGCTCGGTCGCGTCGGTGAAGACCTTGTCCACCACGGCATCGCCCGCGGTGGCGCCGTCGGGCAGCTCGGTCAGCAGCCGGTGCGACGGGCTGGTCTCCAGCGCGACCTCGCGCGCCAGGCTGCGCCGCAGGTCCATCAGCCCCGCGAACCCCAGTGACTTCGCGGTGCGCACCACGGTCGCGTCGCTGGTCGCCGTCGCGCCGCCGATCTGGTCGGCCGTGGCGAAAATGGCGTAGCGGCCGTGGTCGCGCAGGTACTCCGCGACGGTCCGCTCGGCCCGCGACATCTTCGGCAGGCACCGCGCGATCCGCGCGCGCAGCGACTCTTCGTCGTTCCCCATCCCACCCTCGTTTCCCGATCCACGTGCCCACGGGAGGGCCGCCACGGTGCGGCCGTGCCCCGTGAGCCCGTCACGCGCTACGGCCGGCGCGCCAGCTCCCCGGCGATGAAGTTCTTCACCACCGGCTGGATCAGCAGCCCGCGGTGTGCCACGCCGGGCACCACGTCGAACTGCACGTCGATCCCGTTGCTCTCGAAATTCTTGCGCAACGTGGTCAGCCGCTCGATGCGCGTGTCACCACCGGCGTCGATCCCCGGCTCCGCGATCTCCCACGTGTCCTTGTCCTCGCCGCCCACGATCATCTGCACGGGCAGCTTGCGCAGAGCCGCCACCTGCACGTCGGTGCCGAACAGCTCGCGCACGTCGGCGGTGCCCAGCCACCACGGGACGTCCGGGTCGATCCGCGTGACCCGGCCCGGAGCGCCGATGGACAACGCGGCCAGCCGATCGGCGTGCAGGTAGGCGAAGCGGTGCGCGAACTGCCCGCCGCCGGAGAAGCCGTGCAGGTAGAAGCGGTCGGCGTCCACGCGGAAGCGCGCGGCGACCTCGGCGATCATGTCGAGCAGGATCAAGTCGTAGCGGATGCCTTCGAAGCTGAGGCGCTTGAAGCCGTGCAGGTCGCCGGGCTGCGCGATGCCCGCCGGGAACAGCGGCGCGAGCACGATGGTGTCGTTCTGCTCCGCGAACTCGCGGTAGTCGTTGCGGTAACGCTCCGCGGTGCGCTGGGTGCCGTGCATCAGGACGAGCAGCGGCAGCGGCGTCTCGGAGGTGCGGTGGGCGCTGGGCACGTAGAGGCAGTAGGAAAAGCGCTGGTCGCTCTGCAGCGCGAAAAACGGCGTCGGCCCGCCGTAGTAGAACTCCGTCGGGTCGAGGACTCGGGCGGAGTCGGGCGTCGCTTGGGGGCTCGTCATGGAGCGGATCTCCTTGGCATGGCGTGGGACCGTCCTGCACCGTCGTAACCATGTAGTAACGACGACAGGTGTTGACAACTTCGTAGCACGGTCTATCTTATCCGTAGCTGCCACTACAAGTTCCTGATGAATGTAGCGCAAACCTTCAACGAATCGCCAGCACCGGGAAAGAGGTATCCATGGCAGTCCGGTTGGTCCAGATCGAAGGTGGCCCCCGTGAACGGGGACTCGCCTACGGAGAGGCCGCCAGGGCGGAGATCCGCACGTCGATCGCCTACTACCGGGAAGCTTTCCGGCTCGCGTCCGGTCTGGAGTGGACGGACGTGCAGGCCTCGGCCCGGCGCTGGCGCGCACCGGTCGCCGCCGTCGCACCGCACCTGCTCGAAGAGATGGACGCGATCGCCGACGGTGCCGGCGTGCACCAGGACGAGATCCTCGCGCTCAACGCGCGCGGCGAGATCGTCCGCAACAACGACAGCGCCTTCAACCCGGGCGTCGCCGAAGACGAGGAGCCGGCCGACGGCTGCTCCTCCTTCGCACTGCTGCCCGAGGCGACCGGCGACGGCCACGTCTACTGTGGACAGAACTGGGACTGGCGGGAAGGCACGCAGGACACCGTGGTGCTCCTGCGCGTGGTCCAGCCGCCCAAGCCCACCCTCATCATGCAGGTCGAGGCCGGCCAGATCGGCCGCCACGGCGCCAACTCCGCGGGCATCGCGCTCAACGCCAACGGGCTCAACGGCGCCTTCGGCACGCCGATCGGCATCCCGCAGCCGGTGCTGCGCCGGATGATCCTCGACCACGACCACCTCAAGAGCGCCCTGCAGGTGCCCTTCGACGTCCACCAGCACATCGCCACCAACCTCCTGGTGACCCACCGCGGCGGCGTCGCCGTGGACTACGAGACCACCCCCACCGTGCACCGCTGGGGCCTGCCGAGCGGCGGAATGCTGGTGCACGGCAACCACTACCAGTACGGCGTGCCCGACCGGATCGCCGCCACCCACCGCGTGTCCCCTGTGGACTCGCTCTACCGCGTGCAGGTGATCGAGCGCGGGCTCGCGTCCGCGCGCACGGCCGCCAGCTCCGCCGAGGTGCGCAAGGTCGTCGCCGCGACGATGAGCGACCACGTCGGGCATCCCGACGGCGTGTGCGCCCACCCGGACGACCGGGCGCCGGACCTCAAGCGCTACAAGACGATCGCCTCCAGCCTGGTCGACCTGACCAGCGGCGAATACCGCGTGGCGATCGGCAACCCCTGTGAGAACGACTACGAACTGCTGCCCTGGCAGCTCTACGACGGCCCCGGAGGTCACTGATGACCGGACCCGTGCTCGCCAGTCTGCGCGGTGTGAACAAGAGCTACGGCGAAGTGCAGGTGCTGCACGACGTCGACCTCGACATCCACCAGGGCGAGGTCGTGGTGATCCTCGGCCCGTCCGGGTCGGGCAAGTCGACGCTGTGCCGCTGCATCAACCGCCTGGAGAAGATCAACTCCGGCACCATCACGCTGGACGGCAAGCCGCTGCCCGCCGAGGGTCGCGACCTGGCGCGCCTGCGGGCCGACGTCGGCATGGTCTTCCAGTCGTTCAACCTCTTCGCGCACCGCAGCGTGCTCGAGAACGTGACGCTCGGGCCGATCCGCGTCCGCGGGATTCCCAAGCGTGAGGCCGAAGCGACCGCACGACGGCTGCTCGACCGCGTCGGGGTGGCCGACCAGGCCGACAAACTGCCCGCCGAGCTCTCCGGCGGGCAGCAGCAGCGCGTGGCCATCGCCAGGGCGCTCGCGATGAACCCCAAGATCGTGCTGTTCGACGAACCGACCAGCGCGCTCGACCCGGAGATGGTGAGCGAGGTCCTCGACGTGATGACCTCGCTGGCCGCGGAGGGCACCACGATGGTCGTGGTCACGCACGAGATGGGCTTCGCCCGCCGTGCCGCCCACCGCGTGGTCTTCATGAGCGAAGGCCGCATCGCCGAACAAGGCACCCCCGAAGAGTTCTTCGACCGCACGGGCACCGCCCGGGCGCGGGACTTCCTGTCCAAAGTCCTCCAGCACTAGTCCCTCCAGCACCGAATTTCCCCACCGTGACAAGGAGAAAGCAATGAAGCTGACCAGAATCACCGCCGCCGTGGGCGCGGTGGTCGTCGCGGGCGCGCTGCTCGCCGCGTGCGGCAGCGCCCCGGCCACGGCCCCCGGTGGCGCCGCCGCGAAGCCGGCCGCCGCGGACGTCGCCAAGATGATCAGCCAGGACGACGCCGTCGCGGGCGCGCCGGTGGGCCAGAACCTGCCGCACTCGCCGATGCTGGACAAGATCCGCCAGCGCGGCGAGCTGGTCTGGGCGGGCAGCCGCAACACGCTGGGCTTCTCGCAGCTCGACCCGGCCACCGGCAAGATCTCCGGCTTCGACGCCGGCATGGCCGACCTGCTCGCGAAGTACCTGCTGGGCAAGCCGTCGGCGAAGATGCAGAGCGGTGGCTCCGACACCCGTGAGGGCCTGCTCGGCAACCACACCATCGACGTCGCGATCCAGACGTACACGATGACGCCCGAGCGCGCCAAGCTCGTGAACTTCTCCGGCCCGTACTACATGGCGGCCAGCGGCATCATCGTGAAGTCCACGGACACCACGATCAAGAGCGCCAAGGACCTCGCCGGCAAGAAGGTGGCCACCGAGTCCGGTGCGGCGAAGACCGCGCTGGTCACCGAGGTGCCGACCGCGCAGCCGGTGCTGTTCGACACCACCGCGCAGTGCATCGCCGCGGTGGAGCAGGGCCGCGCGGAGGCCGTGACGCTGAACAACGCTTCGCTGCTCGGCGCGATCCAGACGCGCTCGGACGTGAAGCTGCTCGACGCGACGTTCGGGTCCAACCCGTTCGGCATCGGCGAGCCCAAGGACGACCCGGTGTTCAAGCAGGTCGTCGACGAGTTCCTGCAGAAGATCGAGGCCGACGGCACCTGGACCAAGCTCTGGCAGGGCACTGTCGGCAAGCTGCTGAAGACCCCGCCGCCCGCCCCGCCGAAGCTCGGCTCCGTCCCCGGCGTCTGACCCGAACCCCGAAATCGGAGACCCCATGTCCGTGCTCTTCGCGCACCTCGGTGAGCTGCTGACCGGTCTGCTGACGACCCTCGAGCTGGCCGCGATCGCGTTTCCGCTGGCGCTGGTGATCGGCACCCTGCTGGGTGTCTGCCGCGTCAGCCCGATCGGGCCGCTGCGGGCGGCCGCCGGGTTCTACGTGCACTGCCTGCGCAACTCGCCGATGCTGCTGGTGATGGTCATGGTGGTCTTCGGCCTGCCCTACCTCGGCGCGACCGTCCCGCTGTTCGGGTCGGTCGTGCTGGGGCTGGGGCTGTACTTCGGCGCCTACATCTGCGAAACGGTGCGCTCCGGCATCGCCGGCGTGCCGCTCGGCCAGATCGAGGCGGCGCGCGCCATCGGCCTCACCTTCTCGGGCGTCCTGCGGCAGGTCGTGCTGCCGCAGGCGTTCCGGTCGATGGTGCAGCCGCTGGGCAACATCCTGATCAACGTGTGCCTCGGTTCGGCACTCGGCGCGGCGGTCGGTGTCCAGGAGCTCACCGGTTCGGCGCGTCAGTTCAACCTCGACTTCGCCCAGCCGGTCCCGACCTTCATCGCCGCGGTCATCGGCTACCTCCTGATCACCCTGACGATCGGCCAGCTGACCGGCGTCGTCGAACGGAAGGTTCGCATCCGACGATGAAGTCGCGCTCCCCCGCCCTTTTCGACGAACTCGGGCCCCGAGGCCAGAAGCGGCTGAAGATCGCCACCGTCGTGGCCGTCCTCGCGCTGATCGGCATCGTGGCCGGCGCCATCGCTCAGCTCGCCCACGTGCAGCAGCTCACCGCGCGTCTGTGGGAGCCGCTCATCGAGTGGTCGAACATCCGTTACCTGCTGCAGGGCCTGCTGACCACGCTGGAGGTCGGCCTCACCGGCGCCGCGATCTCCCTGGTGTTCGGCACGCTGATGGGCGTCGGCCGGCTCTCCACGCACAAGTGGGTCTCGATCCCGTGCGCCGGCCTGATCGAGCTCTTCCGCGCGATCCCGCTGATCCTGCTCGTGTACTTCTTCCTCATCGGCCTGCCCATGTTCGGCTGGAACCTCCCGCCGTTCTGGGTGCTGACCATCCCGATCGTGCTGCACGCCGGCGCGGTCTTCGCCGAGATCGTCCGCGCCGGCGTGAACTCGCTGGACCGCGGCCAGTTCGACGCCGCCGCGGCGATCGGCCTGCGCCGCGGGCAGACGATGCTGCTCGTGGTGCTGCCCCAGGTGTTCAGGGCCCTGCGCCCGGCGCTGGTCACGCAGGTGATCCGCACGCTGAAGGAATCGAGCCTCGGCTACGTCGTCGGCTACCCCGAGCTGCTGCGCGACGGGCAGGTGATCGGCGAGTTCAACGCCAACTTCCTGCAGACCTACGCGTTCACCGCGGTCATCTACATCGTCATCAACTTCGGGCTCTCCCGCGTCGCCGAGCTGCTCGACCGGCCGAAGAAGGTCCGGCGCCGCCCGGACCGGCCGGCGCCGGAGCCCGAACCCGAGCCGGCGGCGTCGCAACCGGCCGGCACCCTCGTCTGAGTTTTCCTTGAAGCGGAGAGAAATGTCCATCACCGGCGAAGAGATCGAACGCGCCGAAGCCGCACTGGCCCACAACTACCACCCGCTGCCCGTGGTGCTCACGGAAGGCAAGGGCGCGTGGGTCACCGACGTCGAAGGCCGGCGCTACCTCGACCTGCTCGCGGGCTACAGCGCGCTGAACTTCGGCCACGGTGACGACGAGCTGCTGGCCGTCGCGCACGCCCAGCTCGACCGGCTGACCCTCACCAGCCGCGCGTTCCACCACAACCAGCTGGGCACGTTCGCCTCCGAGCTCGCCGAGCTGTGCGGCATGGAGATGGTGCTGCCGATGAACACCGGCGCCGAGGCCGTGGAGACGGCCATCAAGACGGCGCGCAAGTGGGGCTACCGCGTGAAGGGCGTGCCGGCCGGGCGCGCGAAGATCGTGGTGGCGGGCGGCAATTTCCACGGCCGGACCGTGACGATCGTCGGGTTCTCCGACGACCCCGAGGCCACGGCCGACCACGGCCCGTTCACGCCGGGGTTCGTGACCGTGCCGTTCGGCGACGCGGAGGCGCTGCGGTCCGCGGTGGACGAGGACACGGTGGCGGTGCTGATCGAGCCGATCCAGGGTGAGGGCGGTGTGGTGCTGCCGCCTGACGGGTATCTGCGTGCGGTTCGGTCCATTTGCTCCGAGGCCGGGGTGCTGTTCATCGCCGACGAGATCCAGTCGGGGCTCGGGCGGACCGGGCGCACGTTCGCGTGTGACCACGAGGACGTCGTGCCCGACATGTACGTGCTCGGCAAGGCGTTGGGCGGCGGCATCCTGCCGGTGTCGGCCGTGGTGTCGCGGCGCGACGTACTGGGCGTGTTCCGGCCGGGTGAGCACGGCAGCACGTTCGGCGGCAACCCGCTCGCATGCGCCGTCGGGACGGCGGTGGTGCGGAAGCTGAAGACGGGTGAGCCGCAGCGCCGGGCCGAGGAGCTGGGCCGGGTCTTTGCTGCGGTCCTGTCCGAACTGCCCTCTTCGGCGGTCGACGCGGTGCGGGTGCGCGGCCTGTGGGCCGGAATCGACGTGCGCGGCCGCACGGGCCGGGACGTCTGCGAAGGCCTGCTTCGGCGCGGCGTGCTGGCGAAGGACGCACACGGCAGCACGATCCGGCTGGCTCCGCCGCTCGTGGTGTCCGAAGAGGACCTGCGCTGGGGCGTTGCGCAGCTGGCGGCCGAACTGGGCTGAGCTTGTTCGCACTGGTGCCCGCCACACCTTCCGGGGGTGGCGGGCACAGTCGTGTCCGCTTTTATTTACATACAGACTGTATGTATGTACCTTGGTCGCATGACTTCCTCACTCGGACAGGACCACCGCATCCGCCTGCCGCAGGGCGAGGTGCGCTACTACGAACGCGGCACGGGTCAGCCCGTGGTCTTCGTGCACGGGGTGCTCACCAACGCGCTGCTGTGGCGCAAGGTCGTGCCCACCATCGCGGAGGCCGGGTTCCGTTGCCTGGCCCCGGATCTGCCCCTGGGCGCGCACGAGATCCCGCTTCGATCCGACGCGGACCTGAGCGCCCCCGGCGTGGCCACGCTGCTGGGCGATTTCCTGGAGGCCCTCGACCTGCACGACGTGACCCTGGTGGCCAACGACACCGGCGGCGCCATCACGCAGCTGCTGCTCGCGCGGCATCCGGCGCGCGTCGGCCGGGTCGTGCTGACGCCGTCGGACAGCTTCGAGTACTTCTTCCCGCCGATCTTCAAGCCGTTGCCGACGTTGGCGAAGGTGCCGGGTTCGATGGCCGTGCTGGGTCAGCTGTTGCGGGTGCGGGCGTTGTGGCCGTTGCCGCTGCTGTTCGGCTGGGTGACGAAGAAGCCGCTGGATCCGGCGGTGGTGTCGGCGTACCTGCTTCGCCTGCGCCGATCTCGCGGTGTCCAGCGGGACCTGCGGAAGCTCCTGCGCTCGGTGGACCCGCGGTTGACCCTGGCCGCGGCGGAGCAGCTGCGCTCGTTCTCCCGGCCGGTGCTGCTGGCGTGGGCGACGGAGGACAAGCTGTTCCCCGTGCGCTTCGCCTACCGGCTGGCCTCGCTTTTGCCGGATGCTCGAGTTGTGGAGATCGCCGACTCGTACACCTTCGTCCCCGAGGACCAGCCCGAGGTGCTGGCCGGGCACATCGTCGAGTTCGCGAGCGTCATGGCAGATTAGGCCGGGTGAGACGCACTCAGCAGGAACGTTCCGACAGCACGCGCGCCGCCCTCGTCGGCGCCGCCCGCGAGCTCTTCGGCACGCGCGGCTACCACGACGTCCCGGCCGAAGAGATCACCCGCACCGCCGGCGTCACGCGCGGCGCGCTCTACCACCACTTCGGCGACAAGCTGGGCCTGTTCCGGGCCGTGGTGGAGTCGGTTGAACGCGAGCTCACGGCGGAGGTCTCGGCGGTGATGACCGCGTCCGCCGATCCCTTGGTGGGCATGACGACGGCGCTGGGGACGTTCCTGGAGGCGTGTCTGCGCCCGGAGGTCCAGCGCATCTCCCTCACGGACGCCCCCGCCGTGCTGGGCTGGGACGCCTGGCGCGAAATCGAAGGCGAGTACGGCTTGGGGCTGCTGGTGTCGGCGTTGACTTCGGCCCATGCGGCGGGGTTGATCGTGGACATGCCCATCGGGACTCTGGCGCAGCTCATCCTGAGCGCCGTGATGGAGGCGGCGCGGATGATCGCTTCGGCGTCGGACCAGGCGGCGGTGCTGGCTGAGACTCAGGTGGTTTTCGCGGGCTGGCTGGGCTCTTTGCTGCGAGCCGATCACCAGTAGACGGGTTGGCGTTCTTCGGGCCTTGCTGGTGCGACGTCGATCCCTGGTGTGCCGACCAGTGCTTCGACGGCTTCTCTTGCCGCCCCGATCCCGGCCCAATGCGGATCGACGTCACTGGCGAAGCACCACGCACGATCCACCGGCCACACGAACGCCGGCGGGGCGATGGCGTGGCCTGTGCCCAGTTCGATTTCCCCAGTCGTCGAGGTCGGTGAGTGTTCCGCGCAGAACCCAGTATCGACGGTGGGGCAGGGTCAGGAAGGTTTCGCCTTGCGGCTTTATGTCGGAGTAGCCCTCCCAGACGCAGAAGTAGCACTCGTCGGGTGTCTCGGTGAACCGGCTGAGTTCGCGCAGTGCCGTCCGTGTTTGCTCGATGTCGGACTTGTGGCCCGGGGGTAGTCGTACGTCGGCCTCTGCCTGCCCGGTGCGCTCGGGGTCCGGGATGAACCGCAGCCGGGCGTAGGCTTCGTAGCCGGCTGGGCCGAAGAGGATGAGCTGCTCACCTGACGTCCCGTCTGGGAGAGCCATTTCGCCGCTTTGGTGCCGGCTAGGTATTCGAAGGTCACTACACTCCCGTCCTCACGAGGCCACCGGAAGGGGACGTCGACAGTCCTCACTGAATAGCGCGACGACGATATCCTCCTCCCCCAATTTCATGCGGTCTGCACGACTCCCGCCCGCTCGTCCGGATAGCGATGAACGACGTCCATCCACACCTGCTCGGATGCCTCGTCCACCGCGGCCCTGCAGCGCTCGCCTGGATCCGGGCTCCGGCACAGCCGAAGGAACTCGTCGGCGGACTCGATCACCCGAGCACCCACGCCAGAAAAACCAGCAGGAACACACCGTCGACCAGGCCGCCACGGATGAATCCATGGCGGCCTGAGGACGGCCTGCCAAGGCCGAGAACAACAACCCGGCAGCTCACAACCGGATAGATTTCTTGTTCATGAACTATCCAGGCGGTCAGTGGACCTGGGGACGTTCTTGGGCGGACCGCCTCTGACCTGCTCGTTTGCTTCGGTTGGGTCCGGTCGCGTCCGGACCGATCTTGACGTCTGACGGCCTGGTGACGGCCTGGCCCTCGTCGTCCTGCCCGCCCTCTGAGTGGCGACCAGGCTAACCCGTCGTCCTCGTCCCCGCCGCCTTTAGCACCGTCTCGGCGCCGTCAAGGGTGGGCGCTTGCGACCATCGCGCAGCGACGCCGCCAGGCGCCCTTGATGGCGTCGAGGCGGTGCTAAACGATCGCTGACGAGGAAGCGGGCCGCCACGAGTCACGAGCGGGCTGTAACGGTCTGGACCGCTTGGGCGACTTTGTCCGCATGCGCGTCTTTGGATCACTCGCCGTCGACGGCGGCGCTGTGCTCGCCGGCACCTCCGGCGGGCCGCCCCGCGACCGGCGGCCGGAGCGGAGCGGCAGGCCGTCCGTGTCGCACCGGGCGGCCCCGCCGAACGCCGCGCAACCCCGCGCCGCCGTCGCCGGCGCCTTGATCCCATAGAGCCAAGTTCGGCAACGTTGAAGTGGAAGCGAAGCCTTGAGTACCGAAGAACGAGACTGGTCGTTAGTGCGTCATTCACCGGCAGACGCCAACCGTGCCCTCCAGTCGGAAATATCGTGGATACGTAAGGTCAGCGAGTCAGAATTTCAAGCACTAAACAAAAAATCCCGGCTAGTCGACACGTATATGGGAGATTGGCCGTGGAGAAAGATCGTAAATTCTGCAAATTCGTTCATCAAAGTGGTTTTGGATGCGGCCAGTTCTGCAAACAAGTCGTCAACGATCATAAACGAGTCGGACAGAGTCACAGCAAACCTTGCCATAGCCCACACGGTTGATTTAATGGACGGCTGGCTGAGGGATTGCGAGGAATTATCCGAAGAGAAAGATGCCGCGGACGTAACGAATGCGCTTTCGGCAGTACTCGAAGAACAAACTGCGACGTCGTTGCTACGAAGGATCCGTGCCGCCGAAGTATCGGATATGGTCAACATGCAGATCGTCAGCATTGCACCATATCAATTCACCGTGACCCTGAGCGAGGCGGCCCAGCGTGCTGGCAAAATTGCAACTGGCCCGGACTGCGTTCAGCTCATCCACACCGTTCTCGATGAGCTCTCCCTCATCGCCGAAGCCGAGCTGATATTACGAAAACCTGATTTCCTGGATGCAGCTAGGATGTTTAAAACGCTGCAACTCGAATGCCTTTACGGCATACCCGGAATCATTTTAGACAACCAACTCAAAGACATCACCACGGGCGGCGAGGGTAATATCACCCTCCAGGGGTTTCCGATCACAAATCTGGAGATCCTGCTTGGAAACGTACGCAAAGCGGAACAGGCTCGCGCAGCCCGCCGTCAGCGTGTTTCCGGGCAGAAGTCAACAGAAGGACATACAACCGTTAACACTTCTATTATGGGTGCTAGCGAGGACGAGGTAGGGCCAAGCCAGCGTCAGAATCAAGGTCAAGAAGATGCGCCCAGCCCGACGGCAACGCCTCAACCGGTCGAAGTTGCAAGTTGGGAACTCCTCTCCCATGAGACGCGCCACTTACCAGAGGAGATCGAAGCTCGGTGGTCGCAATCTCTTGGCGACACATTGCGGCAAGATCACGATACACTATTCAAGAAGACACAGAGTTTCGTCGCGGCAGCGGGGGCGCGGCTTTTGGCTCAGTCTGACAAGGTAGAATCTATTCGCCAAGAAGCAGGCTTGGCGTTTTCATTTCCGCCGAACGCTGAAGATATTTCGAACCTCGTCGAGACAAATAATGAGGCAAATAGACAGGTCGCGCTTTGCCTCGCGAATATGCTTGCGCTTCGTCGTCTCTCCAATTCGATGAAAAGCCTGCAGGCGCCCAGCAAATCCCGAGTCACTTTCGATGGCAGACACGATTCATGGTGGTCGTCGGGCGCATTCCACAGAGTTAGCGAGCTAGTAGAATCTACTTTATACTTGATATCCTTCGATGAAGACGCCCTAGCAGCAGCCGACCCCCAGAAGAATTCATGGGTGCACTACACTCAATTAGCGGCCAAGGACTTAGAATTTGGCGCACTTGAAGGCTGCGTTGTCAACAGCAGCCGGGCGGTCAGACTTTGGCTAAACGAGATCGAGCAGATGCAGACGCCAGCGAATAGCCCCCTCGGGCGCCGTAGAAATTCGGTACAAGATTCAATCGTCTTGCTGCAGAGCACTGCGGAATCAATTTGCCGGGGAGACGCGATCTCAACCCCGACTTTGTGGTTACTCTCGGAGTATTGGTGCCGAACGTTCGCGGAGTGGCATCATGAGTCGTTGCGGCGGGTCGAAACTCAGCTAAAATACGTCGCTGACGCACGCGAGGATCGCGATGTCTCAGATTAGCCCTGAAGAAGAACCTAGCTTCTACACGGATCCCTACTCGCTCGTCGACAGCAGAATTTCTGGGCGACACCTCGAAGTTTTTATCGGTAACTCCGATGTATCCGATGCAGTGCGGAGCTCGACCTTCAGTAACGCTATCAACAGTCGGCCTAAGGCTAGCTTATCGATGCACGCCAGTCATCCAATGGTTGTTAATGCCGATTGGCGCGGTAAAGTTTCTGTTGCTAGGATAACCGACGGCCAGATTTGGCCCTTATTCACGGGTAATGTTGTTAGCGTAAAGGCCGAAGAAGACTTCGTATTCCTCGAGTGCGATGGCGCTACAGCACTGATCGAGTCGCGTGCCGGCGCATACATAACAAGCAAGGACTCCGGCCTGGACCTCATATATGCGGCAGCGCGCGAGTCGGGCCTTCGTCAAGACATGATATCAATCGACATACCAAACGAGATACTCGAAACATTTGAAGTTATAGTTCCGATTATGGGTCTGACTAAACCGGAATTTGATCATCAGATCGGCAATGTTGTCTTGACTTCGAAGAGATCAATTACAACCACCATTGATCTCATAGACAATGAGAAGTTTGGATCCCGCTTTAGGTCTGCTTCGGCGTTTGCAGTTACATACCAGACTGCTAGTCGGATGTACGACGCCGAGCAGCGAGCTTTAGGTGATATATCGACGTCGCTTGCGTGGTTGACGACGCGCTCTCAGTACTCATTGGCAACTTTGCCCAATGGCATAGTGCCAGCATGGTCACGCAAATCTATACTCGCACGTATCGCAGTTGATGCGGCAGTATTCGTACGGGGACTCACTTCCCGTCGAATGTGGATCCGAGAGCTATCCGCCGGCACGAGATCGGAAGATCTTGAGATCGACGACTCGCTTCGCACACTCCCGGAAACAGGTCTCAAACGCTTTACCGCGAGGGTTCGACAGTCCCTTCTGTCGTATCAGCGTGCAATTCGCGACGATGACCCAGCAAGCCGCGCAACGCTGATGTGGGAGGCACTAGAATTCTATGCAGGTGAGACAAAGGTTCCTCGACTTTTTAGCAAGTCAGAGATTCGTGACATTAGACGGGTCCTTCCCACGGATTTACCTGCAGAAAAAATGGCCCGGCTTGAACAAATGATTGGGAATCTCAACTCAGCGCCATTGCTCGCGCGGCTTCGAGTTCAATTGGCAAGAGATTCAGTCCCACTGAAAGAGGCTGAGTTTGACAACCTCCACAAACTGCGAGGTCTAAGAAACAGTCTGGTTCATGGACGTGATGCGAGCGCGGAACATCTGGTGGACGAAATCGACCAGGGATTAGCATTGGTGGCTCGCATCTTACTGCATGCAACGAGGGAGTAATCACTAACTGTAGAACGCCTCCGGGGAGCGCTCTAGAGCATCATGGATTCTTTTCATTATTGCGCGATGAATGTTGAGACGACGGAGCAGGTTCTGGTGAACCCATAGTACCTCTTTGCTTTCATCGCTGGTGCGCAACTGTCCACTGATAGGATTCGCTCGAAAACAGATCGAGAACTCCTGCCGGACTTCCCCGTCGTCGTAGGCGATGACATGGTTAGGGTTGGAGTAGACGCCGACGACGCTGGTGACCTCGCACTCGATGCCGGTTTCCTCGCGAACTTCACGGACTGCGGCTTGGGCTAGGGTCTCGCCTAGCTCAAGCTGCCCGCCGGGGATGGCGTACAGGTCGTTGTCCGTGCGCCTGATCATCAGAATCCGGCCCTCATCGTCCTGGATAAACGCAGACACAGCAACGGCGATGCTGTTGGCCTTGGGGGCGTTCGGGTCGTTGTAGTAGTCGACGCGGGTCATGTGCTGCCTCCTAGAAGGTGGCGGGCTTGGCGAGGTTCCAGACAGATTCGAAGCTTTCGGAGTAGCTCTCGAAGAGGTCGCCGGCCGAGAGGCGGCGGAGGTGGAGGGCTGGAGCGTGGGCGCCTTGCGAACCGAAGATGTGGGTGTTGACCACCATCTCGTCGTCGAAGCGGAAGATCGAGTTGTACAGGGTCGTGTTGTGGAAGCGGATCTGCACGCCCGGCACGCTGATCAGCGGCTTGTAGTACGCGAGGGCGTTGCGGATCCGGGCCGGCAAGGTCCCGTCGCCTAGTTGCTCCTCCTCTCCGCGGAGGGCGACCGAATCGCCCTCGGGGTCGCCGAAGATGAGCCTGATGGACGCGCCGGCCTTGGCCTTTGCAGTGAGGTCCTTGATGAACCTCGGGCGTTCGACGAGGAACAGGCCCGCGTGCACCAGGATCTCAATGTCGCCGGTCGCGTCGCGGATGATGCGGTCCCAGAGTTCGACGGGGACGGCGTTGCGGTGTGGGAAGACCTGCACCAGTTCGGCAGTGGCCGTCTCCACCTTGCGCTCCGGCGCGATCGAGTCGGGCCAAAGGTAGGTCTCTGACTCCTTGGTGAGCGCGGCGAGCTTGTGCCGGTACTTCGGGTACGGCGTGCGCCCCTTGCTGATCCAGCGCTCCACGGTCTTCTGATCGACGTCGAGCGCCTTCGCCACCTGCTCCGGGTCGAACCCGTTGCGTAGGAGCGCGTCGCGCAGGCGTTCGTTGGGCATCGGCCCTCCTCGGGACTTCTAGGGACGTCTTCAACCGTACCAGGGACGTCCCTAGAAGTCCTGCTGTGCAGTGATCATGTCCCTCGGATCTGCGGAGAGTGGTCCCTAGCGTGCCGGAGTCGGTCCGGCGAGGCGGAAGGAAGGGGATTGCTGGTGACACCGGACTGGGACAGCTCGAAAGACGGGCCGTCGGCGCACGGATGGGTCCGTCATGCGTGACACGGTGCAGCTCCACGTCGGAGCGGACTTGCCGATTCGCGTGAAGCCGCTGGCGTACGCGAACCGCGTCGAGGTGCGGTTCGGCAAGGCGTTCCCGGTTGTGGTGCTGATCGATCTCGACGCGCTGACGGTTCTGTTACCTGAGTTGGAAAAGGCGCGAGACGCCATTCAAGCGAGCTAAACATCAACCGAAGGGTTCAACTGATGGCTATTGAGCGTGGTTTCAGGTTTGGTATCAACTTCGATGAGGCGTTTCCGCGTGGGCTTGTGATGGTCGGCGACGTGGCGCCGGACAACGAGTTCCAGTCGCGTGAGGATCGGGCGGCCAATCGGCCGGTGAGGCAGCGCGTCGACGAGGTGACGGGCAAGCGGCAGTGGAAGGCGACGGTCACCGACCTCGGCGAGGAGAAGGCGAAGCGCGCTTCATTCGAGATCACGTTCCTTGCTGACGTGCAGCCGGTGCCGGCGACGTCGGAGGTGCTGCCGGGTATGCGGCCGATCGAGCTGGAAGGGCTGACGGCTGAGCCTCGTGTCGGTGGGCAAGGGGAGTTCAAGTACCAGACGTACGTGTTCCGCGCGACGGGCTTCAAGGCGGTGGCGGCCTCCGCTGGCAAGTCGGCGCGCTCCTCGGCGGCCTCGGACGACACGAGCAAGGCCGCATGATCGTGCAGCTGACCGAGAGCGTGACGAGCGCGCCCGCTGACCTGGTGAGCGCCTGGACGAAGGCGTATCAGGACTACTCGCGTCTCTACACGCTGGAGCACCGCGAGAGCAGCCCTGCCGTGCGGGAGCAGCTCGGCTACGCCGCGAAAAGAGTAGCCGCCGCGTACCGGGATCTGCTGGCAGCACGGGGCTTTCCGTGGTGGTGCCTGGCTGCTGTCGAGCTTGCTGCGGCGGAGTTCGAGGCGCAGGCGATCTCACTGGGCGTCGGTGAAGTCCCGAACCCGCACGGAGGGTCCGCCGATGCCGGCCGAATCTGGAGGGCGCAGCGGTGATGACCTCGGAACGGAAGGCGAAGCCTGGGACCGGCTCGGACGCGCCGACGACGTTGTACGGCGTCCACCAGTGGGTTCAGTCCCGGTATCCGCCGACGGACGCTCCGCCGTCCACGGTGATCGCGTTCCACCTGGAGAACAAGCGGATGTACGAGCGGATCGCGGACATCGATCGCGGGCACCACCACGAGGCGCTGTACTTCGTCGGCTACGAACAGCGGATGGCCGACGCGGCACGGGAAGAGGCGCTCCGCCTCGACAAGTCTCCTGCGGGACAGGAGGTTCCGCCGTCGGCTCGATGAATTCCTGACGCCGATCACGCACAAAAGAAAATCGAAAACACGTGGGGACGCGTGTTGTGTTAAACGCGTCCCCACGTGCCCAAAAATGTCCCGTTAGAACGCAGAACCGGCCTTCTGGCTACCAACCTTCACCCGGTTCTGCGTCTGTCCACTGGAGAAGTGAACAATGGAAACCATAACGGTCAAGGCGCAGTCGTCGTCAACGGGGGTCACCCGGATGCGTTGCGCGATTTGTAAGCGATTCGCTCGGCTGCTGCCCGGCGAAACGGAATGTTCCTCGTGCCTGGGGATGCTCCCCCTTTCCCTGACGCTGCCGGGAGACCCCGGCTCGCGCCACGAAGGCGGTGAGCGCCGATGAACGCGGTGACACTCGTCTTCATCACCGGAGGTCTCGCCGTGGCGCTGTGGCTGCTGGCGAAGCTTGGTCGGGCGTTCGCGGCGATCGCGGAGACCTTGGCGGCGCTCGCGGTCGTCGGCATCGCCGTTTGGGCGTTGGTCCGTGCAGCTGGCTGGGTTGTTAGGCAACTGGTGACCCGCTGGCGCTCCTGCCTCGCGGTGCTCGCCCTGATGGCGTGGTGGTACTGGTGGGGCTGGCTCTCGTTCGTTGTCGTCGTCGGCACGCTCGGGCTGACGGCTCTGGTGTGGCGGTACCTGAACGTCGCGGGCTTCGATCGCTGGTGCGGCCGCTGGCTGCGCTCCTGGTGGCTGCGTTGGGCCGTCTACGGCCGGAAGCTTCCGGACTGGCTTCACGCCTGTGGCCTATCGATCCGCGACGAGGCCATCCCCGTGGACGTAACCGTGAACCTGGTGTCGCGGCGGCGCAAGCGGGACGCCGTGGCGAAGGCCCATCATCAGGCCGGCGTGGCAGTGCCCAAGGTCCTGCGGGTCCGTTCAGGGCCGTCCTGGGACGAAGTCCGCATTCAGCTCGTCGCGGGCCAGAAGCCCGAGGACTTCGACGACGCTGCCCGCGCGTTGGCCACCGCGCGCAAGGTCACGCGGGTCCAGGTCCGGGAGATCGCGCCCGACGCCGTGTCACTGGACTTCATGCGCCGGGATCTGCTCTCGTCGCCAGTGCGGTGTCTGCCGTTGCCTGACCTGGTTGCCGCAGACGGGACCGGCATTGACCTGCACAAGGTGTTCGCGGGGACCACGGAGTACGGCAAGCCGTGGCTGTTGCCGCTGGCCGGTCCTGGCTCCCACACATTGGTCGCCGGGGCGAGCGGCGCGGGCAAGAACTCGGTCATGTGGTGCCCGCTGGTCTCCGCGGCTTCGGCCATCCGTTCCGGCGTGGTGCGGGTGTCCGGTGTCGACCCGAAGGGCATGGAACTCGCGTACGGACGCCGGATCTTCGCGCGCTACGCCGTGACGGGTAAGGAAACCCTGGAGCTGCTGGAGGGCCTGCGGGACGAACTGGAGAAGCGCAAACGCGAGTTCGCCGGGGTTACCCGCGACGTCCCGATTTCGACGGCGTACCCGCTGGAGCTCCTGGAGTTCGACGAGATCGGGGCACTCACGCGGTACACCGACCGCAAAACCCGCGAGTCCATTGTGGAACACGTCGCGGTCCTCAACACGCAAGGGCGGGCGCTGGGCCTCTCGGTTCGGGGCTATGTGCAGGAACCGACGAAGGACACCGTCCCTGTGCGCGAGCTGTTCACCCGGCGCGTGTGCCTGCGGGTCACCTCCAAGACTCACGTCGGCATGGTCCTCGGCGACGGAGCTTACGAGCGGGGCGCGTGGGCGAATCGCATCGGGGACTCCGAGGCCGGCGTGGGCTACGTGTGGGGCGAGGGCATCCGTGAGCCGCTGCGGGTGCGCGCGGGCTGGGTGTCGGACGAGACGGTCAAGGCACTGGAGCACTACGTCACAAACGGCGGCGTGGTGAACCTCGCAGACCGGCGTCGTCCCTCCGGCGGCGAGGGGGTGGCGGCGTGAACTCGCTGATGATCTTCCTCGACGCCATCCGTGACCACCTCGACCTGCACCAACTGCCGCCAGTCGCGTCGCTCGACGTCACCGCGTGGTCGAGGCCGATCACAGTTCAACTGGACGTGGACGGGCTGTCCGAGGTCGCCAGTGCCCTGCTGGTGTGGGCGAACACCCTCGACGACGTCACCGCGACGGTGTGGCGCGTGAGCGACGGCGTGTCGGTGCACCTGTCGATCACCGGCCGGACCCCGTGCGGGATCCCGATGCGGGTCTACGGGGCGGTCCCGTTCGATCCGAGCACGTTCCCCGACCTCCCGGCCGGGGCCAAGCAATCGATGCCGGTCTACCTGCTGCGGGGTTGGGCCGCTCCTGGGGAGGTGGCTGCCTGATGAACGAGACACGTGCGGAGCGGATGCGAGCGCCCCTGGCCGAGGACGTGATCCGGGCGACGGCGGAGAAGCACGGAGTGTGCGTGCGGCCGTTCACGATGGAGGTCGGCGACCAGGACACCGGAGAAATCCGCCACGTCCCCGTGCCGTGCGGGTCCACCGTGGAATCGGTGTGCCTGCCCTGTGCCCGCAAGGCGAAGGCGCTGCGACAAGTCCAGTGCCGCGAAGGCTGGCACATGACCGAAGAACCCAAACTCACCCCCGAAGAGCCGACGGAGGATCAGACGGAGCTGCTGACCTTCCGGGCCGACCTGGTCGCCGCGTACCGAGACGTCGTCGACCAGGACCCGGCCGAAGCCGAAGAGCTGCGCGAGGAAATCCGGGGCGTGGACGAGGAACTTCGGCAACTCGGCATCCGGGGCCGGCTGCCAGGGGTCGAGCTGCCGACCCGGAAGGCGGTGAAGCGCTCGACGAAGCGGCGGCAGGACACGCCGAACCTGCCTCGGCGCAAGGTCTCCAAGGCCACGGTGGGGCGGGAGTACGCGGGCCGGTTCCGGCCGTCGATGTTCGTGACTCTGACCTGCGACACCTACGGGCCGGTCCGCGGTGATGGCGCCCCGGTCAACCCCGCCGCCTATGACTACCGGCGGGCGGCTCGGGATGCGGTGCACTTCTCGGCGTTGGTGGATCGGTGGTGGCAGAACCTGCGCCGCGTCGTCGGATGGGATGTGCAGTACTTCGCCACGGTCGAGCCGCAGAAGCGGACGGCGCCGCACCTGCACGCGGCCATCCGGGGATCGGTGCCGCACGACGTGATCCGGCAGGTCACCGAGGCCACCTATCACCAGGTCTGGTGGCCGAGTCACAACGAGATCGTCTACGCCGACCGGCTCCCGGCCTGGGATGGGCCGGAACGTGGATTTATCGACCCCGTGACCCGGCAACCGCTCGTGTCCTGGGATGACGCAGTCGACCAAGTCGAGGACCCGGCGCACGTGGTGACCTTCGGCCGGCAGGTGCACTCCAAGGGGATCTTGGGCGGGACGGAAGAGGCCGGCCGCCATATCGGCTACCTCACCAAGTACTTGACCAAGTCGACCGGCGAAGTGGTCGAGGCCGACACGGCGGCGCTGGCCGATCACCACGACCGGCTGCACGCCGAGCTGGCCATCACCCCGTGCTCGCCCCGGTGCGCGGTCTGGCTGCTCTACGGAATCCAGCCCAAGGGCGCCAACGGCAAGACCACCCCGGGCCACTGCAAGGGACGCGCCCACCGGCGGACCACCCTCGGTCTTCCAGGTCGTCGGGTGCTGGTGTCGCGGAAATGGTCGGGCAAGACGCTCGTGGATCACAAGGCCGACCGCAAGGCGTTCGTCATCCAGGCGCTCGCCGCTGCCGGGATCGAGAAAACACAACCGGACCCGACCCGGCTCGTCTGGCGCAAGGTCGACTCCGGCGACCCGCACGTGCCACCCCGGCCACACCTGGTCATGCACGCCATCGCCGAACGCATCACCTGGAAGGCCGAATACAACCGGGCGCTACTCGCAGCCGGACCGCCAGAAACTTCGGCAACTCGGGAGGCCGCATGACGGAAGGGGGCTCGATGGATGCACAAATCAAGGTGGTGAGTGTCGAGGGCCTGTGGTCGTCCGACGTCCTCGCGACGTTCCTGGGCATCCCGGCGAAGACCTTGCGCGACTGGCGTTTCAAGGGCTACGGCCCGTCGTGGATGAAGATCGGAAAGCACGTCAGGTACGACCCTGACGCGGTACGTCGATGGCTCAAGACGCTCGACGAATCGGCAGAAGCGGCATAGCCGCACACCCCGGCGACGGCCTTCCCCGTGTCTCGGATCAAGAGGCACGGGGATCGGTCGTTGCCCCAACACCCAGGAGGTGACATGAAGGGACACGTTCAGGATCGCTGGTGGCGGCAGAAGAAAGACGAGAACGGCAAGCTTGTCTTCAACGCCAAGGGTCATCCCGTCAGGGAGAAGACTGAGCTGTTCGGCCAAGGCGAGCGCTACAAGGTCCGGTACTACGACGCCGAAGACAAGGAGTGATCCAAAGCCTTCCCTGACAAGCAACTCACGAAGGCGAAAGCCTTCCTGACCAAGATGCAGCACGATGTAATGACCGGCGAGTACATCACGCCGGAGTCAGGCGCCGAGAAGTTCCGCGACTACACCACGCAATGGCAGAAAGGACAGTCAGCCGACGCCGGCACCCGGCAGACCGTGAACAGCCATCTGAAGACCGGGATCTTCCCGTTCCTCGGGGACAAGCCGCTCAAGGTCGTCGAGAAAACCGACACCATCCGGGATTGGCTCGACTGGCTGGAGCGGCCGAAGGCCGAGGGCGGACGCGGGCTCATGGCCTCGTACCGAGCGGTCCTCTTCGACACGGTCTCGGCGATCCTCCAAGCCGCAGCCGACGACAAGAAGATCCGGTCGAACCCCTGCCGTGCCAAGAGCATCAAGCGGCCGAAGCCGGTGCAGCGCAAGGTGATCCCGTGGCCGGAATCGCGGGTGCATTCGGTCCAGCTCGCGCTGCCGCCGGAGTACACCGTCATCGTGCCGTTGGGTGCCGGCCTCGGGCTGAGGCAAATGGAGATCTTCGGCTTCAGCCCAGACGACATCGACCGCGACGAGATGATAGTCAACGTTCAACGGCAAATTCGATGGATCGGCGGGCAACCGGTCTTCTCTCCGCCCAAGGGAGGCAAGACCCGAGTGGTCCCGCTCGGCGCGGGCGTACTCGACGCCGTCGACGACCACATGTCGTTACACGAGCCCATGACGCTCACGCTCCCCTGGCTCGAACCTGGCGGCCGTCCCGAGACGGTTCGACTGCTGATCAGTCGAGCGCTTCGACGGACCCGCAAGTACCGCAACAAGCCGGTCTGGCACGTGACCCAGGGAGCCAACTTCACCAAGAACGAGTGGAAGTCAGCGTTCGGGACAGCGGGGCTGGACTACGTGGACCGGCGCGACGGGATGCACGCCATGCGTCACTTCTACGCTTCCACGCTTCTCGCGCAAGGCGTGTCGATCAAGGAGGTCGCGGAGTACCTCGGCCACCACGACCCGGGTTACACCCTCCGCATCTACACCCACCTCGTGCCGTCGAGCCACAAGCGGGCGCGGGCGGCGGCCAACAAAGTGTTCACACCCCGCAAGGCCGGCAAGGCCGCCGTGGATGAATCCGCGACGGCCTGACGACGGCCTGAGAGCCCCAAAAGCAGCAAAACCGCAGCTCAGAGGCGTATAGATTTCTTGTTCATGAACTCCTCGATCCCCAACGGGCCCAGCTCCCGGCCCATCCCGGAGCGCTTGATCCCACCGAACGGCAGATCCGCCTGCGACCCGCCCGATTTGTTGAAGTACACCATCCCCGACTCGATGCGGTTGGCCACCGCGCGCATGCGGGCCGGGTCGGTGCCGAAGACGCTGGCGCCCAGGCCGAAGGGGGAGTCGTTGGCGATGGAGATGGCCTCCTCGTCGGAAGCGGCCGGGAAGAGCAAGAACACGGGGCCGAAGATTTCGTCGCGGTAGGCGTCCATGTCGGGGGTCACGTCGGTCAGGACGGTGGCTTCCAGGTAGGCGCCGGGGCCGTCCACGCGGTGGCCGCCGGTCCGCAGAACCGCGCCCTGGGCGATGGCCGTCGAGACCTGGGCGGCGACTTCGTCGGCGGCGGAGACCGAGGCCAGGGGTGGCAGTTTGGTCGAGGGGTCGGAGGGGTCGCCGGGCAGGTAGAACGAAGCCACCCGTGCGGTCAGTTTCTCGACGAACGAGTCGTACAGCTCCCCCACCACGATGATGCGCTTGGGGGCGTTGCAGGACTGGCCGCAGTTGCGCATGCGGGCCGTCGCCACGGCGTTCACCGTCGAGTCCAAGTCGTCGGTGTCGAGGACGATCAAGGGGTCCGAGCCGCCCAACTCCAGGACGCAGCGCTTCAGGTTGCGGCCCGCCTCGGCGGCGACCGAGATGCCGGCCTGTTCGCTGCCCGTCAGGGAAACGCCGACGATGCGCGGGTCCGCGAGGATCGAGGGAACCTGGCGCGACGAGGCGAAGACGTTGACGTACGCGTCGTCCGGCACGCCGGCGTCGCGGAGGACCTGTTCGATCGCGACGGCCGAGCGGGGGCAGATGGACGCGTGCTTGAGCAGGATGGTGTTGCCCAGCACCAGGTTCGGCGCGACGAAACGCGCAACCTGGTACATGGGGAAGTTCCACGGCATCACGCCGAGCAGGGCGCCGATCGGCTCCTTGCGGATGACGGCATCGCCGCCCTGGATCTTCAGTGGCTCGTCGGCGATGAGGGACGGGCCGTGTTCGGCGTAGTAGGAGAAGATGTCCACGACGATGCCGACCTCGCCGCGGCCCTCGTTGACGCGCTTGCCCATCTCGAGGGTCATGATGGCGGCGAGCTCGTCGGACCGTTCCGCGAACAGCTCACCCGCGCGCGCGACGATCTCGGCGCGTTCGGCGACCGGGCGGTCCCGCCAGGAAAGGTAGCCGCGGTGGACGCGGGCGATCGCGTCGCGCACCTCCTGGTCGGTGGAGTTCTCGATCTGCTCGATCAGTTCACCCGTGGCCGGGTCGGTGACGGTGTACATCGCGGCGAGAGCCTCCGTGTTCGACGGAACGAAGCGGTCGGACGCGCTCAGGCTACCAAACTGCATACAGTATGCACTAGCCCGGCGAAGGTCGTCCGACTACTCCAGAAGTTTGCGACCTCTTGACCGAAACGCCCGTTTCCCAGTATGGTCTAGACCACATTCTCCCCCTCTCCCCGCCCGCGCACCTCCCACGCGGCGGCTCGATCGCGCCCGTTCAAGGCCATCCGTGGGAGCGGGCACCGCTGTCGAAGGAGCCCGGTATGAAAACGAACCGCAAGCTCGTGGCCGCCCTCGCCGGTGCGGCGATCGCGCCCGTGATCGTGCTGGTCGGCCCCGTGGGCACGGCCAGCGCCCACGGCTACGTCAACGCGCCCGCCAGCCGGCAGGCGCAATGCGCGCAGAACATCGTGTCCTGCGGCGACATCAAGTGGGAACCGCAGAGCGTGGAAGGCCCGAAGGGCCAGCGCACCTGCAACGGCGGCGTCGCGCGCTTCGCCGAGCTCAACGACAACAGCAAGCCCTGGCGCGCCACCGCGACCGGTCGCACGGTCACGTTCAACTGGACGTTCACCGCCCGGCACAAGACCAGCACCTATGAGTACTACATCGGCAACACGCGCGTCGCGAGCTTCAGCGGCAACAACCAGGTGCCGCCGGCCACCGTGTCGCACTCGGTGAACCTGGGCAACCGCACGGGGCGCCAGACCGTGCTGGCCATCTGGAACGTCGCCGACACTGCCAACGCGTTCTACTCCTGCGTCGACCTGCAGGTGAGCTGACGAAATCGGCGGACGGGTTCGCCGAACCCGTCCGCCGATCCAGTCCACAACAGACTCAGCGATACGCTGCGGCCTCGGCACTGCGCCGCCCCACCAGGAACCACAGCAGCGGCCCGAGGAACGGCGCGCAGAACGCGAACACGACCCACACGAGCTTCATCCCGCCGGTCAGCGGGCTGCCGAGCACGCTGATCAGCGCGGCGAGGAAGAACACCAGCGGGGTCAGGATCAACGCGATGATCCCGACGGCGACGGCGATGTTCGCGGCGTGGGGGCCGTCCTGGGCTGCGGCGGCCAGCGCGGTGGGGATGGTCATCGGTCCTCTCCCTGGTTCTCGTCGGTCCACATCGGACGCGATGAGTCCAGTATGAGAGCGCGCGCCGCGCACCCGAATCGGCTCGACGGCTCGACCCGCGTAATCCTTAAGTAGTAGCCGCGACGGGGATCACGCGCTCCAGCAACCGCATGGCCAGCGCCGCGAACACGTTCACCACGGCCAGGACCAGCCACGGCAGCCAGTACCCGACCTCGAACAACGTGGTGAAGAACGCCGGCGCCACCAGGCTCGCGACCGTGAACGAGTACTGGAACACCGCCAGGTAGCGCCCTCGCGCGCCCGGCGGCGACAGCTCGGTGGCCAGCGACTGCGACACCGGCCCGTGCACGGTCTCGGCCGCGGTGAACAGGAACGTCGCGCCCAGCAGCACCGGCACCACCCACCCGAGCTGCCCCGGCACCAGCAGCGCGAACGCCAGGCACCACGCCGCCCACAGCACCGCCGAGGCCATCAGCACGCGCGTCCGGCGCAGCGGCGACACCAGCCGCACGGCCGGCGCGGTGAGCACCGTGAGCAGCACGGTGTTGCCCACCAGCATCGCGGGCGCCAGCCACGGCGGACCGTGCAGCCCCACGGTCACGAACACCGGCAACCCGAGCGCCAGCATCATGCTCGTCAACGCGAACACCGCGTTCAGCCCCGTGAAGGCCAGGAACGGCCGCGCCCGCAGCATCCCCCGGTACCCGCCGGCGTCGCCCTCCGCACGCCGCGGCGCCCGCACGCGCACCGCGATCGCCAGTCCCGCACAAAGAAAACAGGCCGCCGAGCCGTACGCGATCGCGCGATACGCCTCCGGCGTCCCGATGGTGACGACGATCCCGGTGATCAGGCCGCCGATGGCCAGTCCGGCCGTGCGGGTCACGTTCATCCACGCGAACCAGGAGTCCTTGCTCCGCGGTTTCTCACTGCCGTCGACGAAATCCGCGACCGCGGTGAACACCGACGACCAGAAGAACCGCACCCCGACCGCCACGAGCGCGGCGGTGAGGAAGATCCCGGCGGGCCCGGTCACGCGCGTGAACAGCAGAAACCCGATCCCCTGCGCACCTTGCGCGGCGACCACCAGCACCCACGGACCCATCCGGTCGGCCAGCCGCCCGGCGATCAGCGGCACCGGCAGGGTGAGCGCGTTCGCCGCGCTGAGCAGCACGCCGATCAGCGTCAGCGGCACCGTCGTCAGCTTCGCGAAGAACAACACCGACAACGGCTGGAACATCCCGTTGCCCACCGAGTCGACCACCAAGGCCGCCAGCAGCACCGCCCCACCACGGCTCCGCACGCCAGATCATCCCCCCGGGTCGGACGAGCCCCCGAGCGTAACGATCTTCACCGCAGCGGTCGACGGAATTTACTGATCCGGCCAAAGTAGGACGACTCCCCAAGCGGCACGCAATTGTTGCTACGAAGCCATTCGGCCGTGACTGTGGTCGGATCAGTACTGATCGGCACAGTAGTGCCCGTCGAACACGGTGAGCAGCCGGTCGGGTGCGTCCTCGGCGAACGAGGTCACCAGGTTCTCCGCCGAACCCCGCGCGGCTTCCTCGCTGCGCGGGAACAGCGCCTTCTCGTACCGCGCCAAGGCCGCCTCGACGTCGCCGCCCGACTCGACCAGGGCCAGCGCCAACTCGGCGCCGTCGATCATGGCCAGGTTGGCACCCTCACCGGCGAACGGCGACATCAGGTGCGCCGCGTCGCCCACCAGCGTCACGCCGGGCACGCGCGCCCACTCGTGGCCGACCGGCAACGCGTGGATCGGCCGCGGCACCAGCTCCGTGTCGGCCGACTCGATCAAGGCCTTCAGTTCCGGGGCCCAGCCGGCGAACTCTCGCGCCAGCTGCGCGCCCGACAGGTCGAGCGAGGAAACCCAGCCCTCGGGAACCTGGAGGGCGACGTAGACGTGCACGCTGCCGTCCGGCTCCCGGTGCGCCAGAATCCCCTTCCCCGGGCCGAGCGCCATGAACATTCCGCCGCCGATGAGTGCCGCGCTTTCCGGGTGCCGGGTGGCGACGTCCAGCAAATCCAGCTCCACGAACGAAATCCCGGTGTACGCGGGCACTTCGGCCGAGACGAGCGGCCGGATCCGGGACCAGGCCCCGTCGGCTCCGACGAGCACGTCGGTCTCCAGCGTCGAACCGTCGGCCAGCGTCACCTCGTGCCGGCCATCACCCAGCGAACGGGCCGAAACGACCTTGGCACCCCACCGCACGGTGCCCTCCGGCAGCGACGAGAGCAGCAGGTCGCGCAACGCGCCGCGCTCGACCTCCGGCCGGGCGCCGTGACCATCGTCCTCTTCGGACAGTCGCACCACCGCGTGCCGGTCCAGCACGCGCATGGCCTCCCCGCCGCGGTGGATCAGCGGCAGGAACTCCTCGTTCAGGCCGGCCGCGCGCAACGCGGCCTGACCGGTTTCCTCGTGGATGTCGAGCATCCCGCCCTGTGAGCGGGCCGCGGCCGACGCGTCGAGGTCCAGCACGGTGGCCTCGACGCCGTTGCGGTTGAGCACGGCCGCGAGCGTCAGCCCGCCGAGACCGGCTCCGATGACGGTGATCTTCATGGTCTTTCTCCTTCAGGTTCTCGGGGTCGCGGCGATTCCGGCGATCAGCGCGCGGAACGCCCAGGACAAGCGTTGCCCGGGCGCGCCGGACAGCAGGTCGGGCCCGGCCGCGGCCAAGTGCGGGTACTTCTCGGGTGACGCGTCGTGGATGACGGCCGCCAGGGCCTGAAACGCTTCGCGGTCTTCGGGGCGCTCGTCGGCGTGTTCGGCCGCGGTCGCCGTGGCCAGCTGGAGCAGCAGGTCGACGCCCCACGCCGCCTGCGCGCCCGGCACCTCGCCCTCGGCCAGCAACGCGAGCAGCGTGTCCACCAGCCGCAGGTAGTTGTCCCCGCGCGGGCGGGCCACGAGCGCCGACTGCGCCAGCCCGGGATAGCGGAACAGCACCGCCGTGTACGAGCCGAGCACCGCTTCGAGCCGCTCCGCCCAGGTACCGGCCGCCGAAGCCGGCTCGACCTCGGCGAGCAGCTCGTCGAGCACCGCCGCGTGGAGCTCCACGGTGTTGCGGACGTAGACGTACAGCGACGCCGCACCGGTGTCGAGCTCCTGCGCGAGCCGGCGCATCGTCAGCCGGGACAGGCCTTCGGCGCGCAGGATCGCGAGCGCGGCCGTGATGATCCCGGCCCTGGTCAGGGCCGGCTTGGCCGGACGTTCCCGGCGGCTGCGTGGTGCGGTCATGTCCTCACGGTAACGAACATGTTCGTTCCGAACAAGGTCGTAACGAACATGTTCGTCGTCACAGACGCCCAGGCCTTTCGAACGAAAGGGAGGTAAGTTCGGCAGTCATGCGAGGCAACCCCCGGCACGAACGCATCCTCGAGCGGCTCCGGCGCGACGGCCGCGTCGACGTCGGCGAGCTGGCCGGCGAGCTGGACACGTCGGAGGTGACCATCCGGCGCGACCTCGACTCGCTGGCCGAGCAGGGCACGCTGCGCCGCGTACGAGGTGGCGCGGTGAGCCTGCTGATGCGCGGCGAGGAGCTGCCGTTCGCGCTGCGCGCGGTGGAGTCCGCAGCGGCGAAAGACCGGATCGCGGCCGTGGTCGGTGGCCTGGTGCGCGACGGCGAGGCCGTGGTCGTCGACAGCGGTACGAGCGGGCTCGCGGTCGCGCGCGCCCTCGCCGGCCGGCGCCTGACGGTCATGCCGCTCGCGCTGCCGAGCGCGACCGCGCTGGCGGAGAGCTCGTCGGTGAACCTGCTGCTGCCCGGCGGAACCACGCGTTTCGGCGAGGGCTCGATGGTCGGCCCGATCACCGAAGCCGCGCTCGCCGCGCTGCGGTTCGACACGTTCGTGCTCACCTGCTGCGGCCTCTCGCCCGACGACGGGGTGACGGCCCACGACCTGCAGGACGCCGCCGTGAAACGCGCTGCGAAGCGGTCTTCACGGCGCACAGTGCTGGTTGCCGAGAGCGCCAAGTTCTCGCGCACCGCGCTGGCGACCGTGTGCGGGATGGAGGACGTGGACGTACTGGTCACCGACGCCGAGGCGCCTTCGGAAGCACTGGACCGATTTCGCCAAGCAGGGGTCGAGGTCCGGGTGGCGTGAGGGGATCCGTCCACACTGGACGTCTCCCACTCTCAAGCTATAGCGCACCCCGGGGCTTGCCGCAAGACCCCCGTCGTGCCGCAGAATCGGCGGCCGTCAGCGAAACGGGGGTACGAAGTGCACGACGTGATCATCGTGGGTGCCGGCGCGGCCGGCCTGGTCCTGGCCGCCGAGCTGCGCCTGGCCAGGGTGCGGCCGCTGGTGCTGGAACGGCAGCCGCAGCGCCGGGAAGTGGCGCGGGCCAACGGTCTCGGCGGCCAGATCGTGGAGCTGCTGCGCTACCGCGGGGTGCTGGAACGGCTCGAAGCGGCGGCTTCCCCGGTGCGCGCGGCGCCGTCGTTGCCGTTCGGCGGGACGCAGCTGGACCTCTCACACCTGGCCGAGCCGGCGTACTACGCGCTCGGCATCCCGCAGCCGGTGCTCGAACGCACGCTCGCCGAGTACGCAACCGAGCTCGGGGCGGAGATCCGTGAGGGGCACGAGGTCGTCGGCCTTCGCGAAGACACGGCAGTGACGGTGGACGTGCGGGGTCCCGACGGGCCGTACCAGCTCACGGCTCGCTTCGTCGTGGGCTGCGACGGCGGCCGCAGCCGGGTCCGCGAGGCGCTCGGGGTGCCGTTCCCGGGCACGACCTACCCGGAGGTGAACCGGCTCGTCGAGGCGACGGTGCCGGACTCGATGAGGCGGAGCGGTGACCTCGACGTCCCCGGATTGGGGTTGCTGCGCCAGGGTTTCACGCGGACCGACAGCGGAGTGTTCGCGTTCGGCACGATCGGGACGGACGTTCTGCTGATCAACACCGTCGAACAAGAGACGACCGAGTACGACGACCTCAGCCCGATGACCGAAGCCGAGTTCCAGGCCAGCGTCCGCCGTGTGCTCGGGGTTCCGTTGCCGCTCGGCGAGGTGCGGCGGCTGTCGCGCTACCAGTGGCAGGGCCGGCAGGTCCCCGAGTACCGCGTCGGACGCGTCTTCCTCGCCGGCGACGCGGCGCACCTGCTGGCTTCCTCGGGCGCGTCGCTCAATCTCGGCATGCTCGATTCGGTCAACCTGGCGTGGAAACTCGCCGCCGCCGTGCACGGCTGGGCGCCGCCGGGACTGCTCGACAGCTACCACGCCGAACGCCACTACGCCGGCAGCCGGGCTCTCTTGCAGACCAGCGCGCAGGCCGCGCTCCGCCGCGGCCACGACCCCGCTGCCGACGCGCTGCGCACGCTGTTCCAGGAGCTCCTCACCGACGAACAACCGTTGCACCGCCTCGCCGCGGCCATCGGCGGCACCGACCTGCGGTACCCGGCGCCCGGTTCGGACCACCCCCTGGCCGGCACCTTCGCCCGCGACTTCCCCCTGACCACCGACGAGGGCCCGTCGTCGCTCGCCTCGCTGCTGCGCCCGGGCCGGCCGGTGTTCCTCGACCTCGCGGACCGCCCGGAGCTCCGGGCGGCCGCCGAACCCTGGGCTCCCCGCGTGGCTCTCCGCACCGCCAAGACCGCGCTCCGCCCCGCCGACGCCCTCCTCCTCCGCCCGGACGCGCACATCGCGTGGGCCGCGCCGCTCGACTCGCCCGTCGATCCGGCCGGCCTCCGCGAAGCCCTCGCGACATGGTTCGGCACACCGGAAGGGGCCGGAAACCGCCTCACCACCGATGATCACCAAGAGTAATAGTTCACCCTGATAGATTCACCGTTTCGTGGACTGATCAAAGATCGACTTCTACCGCTAGTGTCACCGACAACCCGCTCAGCCTCGACATTCCCCCGACCGGGCGGCGGGCCAGGCCCCCTGGTAGTCCCCCTTCCGCGCCCAGGGGGCCACACAAACACACCCTCACTCGCCCCGGGAGGAGAGCGCTTGCCACACGCGGTCGCGCGTCAGCGGGAGCGACGTGAAGCGCACGCCGGTCGCGGTCTGGACCACACGCGTCACAGGCGCTCACTGCCGAAGGCGACGCGGCGCCGACGCACGCCGAAGGTCCCGGGCGGCGCAGCGCCCCGGCAACCTTCGCCGACCGGAGTCGCCCGGCGACGTTCCGTCGACGCTCGTTTCCCCTCTGCCGCCGCGACTCCCGCATCCACCCGGGCCTCCTCGACCGGCAGGCGCGGCTGACCGACCCGGCGGCTCCGACGCCCGCAGCTCGGCACGTCGCCGAGCCCTCACCCGAACGGTCGCGATCCACGTCACTCGCGGGCCGTGGAACATTCGGGGGGCGTGGGCGTTGTACTCACTGTCGGTGCGGGTGGGTCCCCGGGCTCCACACTTCACCTTCCCGGACAGCCGGTTCGCCGGCCCCGGGTTGCGTCACTCGCCGAGAGGCGACCCCCGTGCCGACGCCAGACCACCCGCCCCGCTGCCCTGCGCTCCCCCAACGCGGCGCGGGGCGGGCACCAGTGCTCCTGCCCTCGCTCGCCGGGCCCCCAGCCGGCGGAGCCGGGAGCGGGAGCACCCCTACCCTCCACTGTGGATCATCCAGAACGCCGGGAATACCGAAGAACCGGCCCTGGTTACAACCTTTGCCGATGCGGTGGTGTCCCCGGGCTCCACCCACTGCCTTCCCGGACCGTCGCACAGACGCCGGGTCGCGCCAACCGCCGAGAGGCGACCCCCGCACCGGCCTCGAACCAACCCCTTCGGACCACCCCACCCCGCTGCGCCGCAGTTGCCCCCAGGCAGCGCGGGGTGGGCTCATGTGCTCCTGCTCCTGTCGCCGGACCCACTGCCGCGGCAGGAGCGGGAGTATCCAAACGTCCACAGTGGATCATGAAAATCACCAGCGACCTGCGTCACAAGGGAAATCCGGAACACCGGCCCCGCGCAGGCGTTGTACAGAGTGTCGGTACGGCGGGTGTCCCCGGGCCTCACCCTTTGCCTTCCCGGGCCGTCGCAAGACGCCGGGTCGTGCCACTCGCCGAGAGGCGACCCCCCGTACCGACGCAAGCCACGCACAAGAGAAAGCTCCCGCCCGCACCCGCCGATCCCCCCATCGGCGCGGCGCCCGAGGCGGGAAACAGTGCCCCCGCTCCCGGCCCGCGCGAACTCCCCCTCCGCAGCGACGGGACCGGGGGCACGCCCTTATCCGGATGAAGGCCAGGGCAGCGCGTCCTGCAGCAGCCCGAGCATCCCCGACACGAGCCGCATCTGCTCGATCGTGCGGATGTCGGCCTCCAGCAGGTGCGGCGAACACACCAGCACCGCCACCGACTGCGCCCGCGAGAGCGCGACGTTCAGCCGGTTGCGCGACAGCAGGAAGTCGAGCCCGCGCGGAAGGTCGACGGCCGAGGACGATGTCATCGTCGTCACCACCACCGGCGCCTCCTGGCCCTGGAACCGGTCGACCGTGCCCACTCGGACGTCGCCGAAGCCGGCGTCGGCCAGCGCGCGCGTGACCACGCGAGCCTGCAGGTTGTAGGGCGCCACCACGAGGAAGTCGGCGTCCGTCAGCGGGCGGCCCTCCCACGTGCGCCCGTGCAGCGCCGAGATCACCGAGACGACCTCGGCCGCCTCCTCCACCGAACGCGTCGTGTTCCCGCGGTGCTCCACCGATGCCAAGTACAGCCCCGACGCGAACCCGTCGACCGATCGCGACGCCGACGGGTGCGAGTGCAGCAACCCCGCGTACGACAGCCGCGACACGGGTGCGCACACCGCCGGGTGCATGCGCCGCGTCTGGTCGAGGAAGTAGCCCAGGTGCGCCGGCATGATGTCGGCGTCACCGATCAGGTGCCCGAGCGCCGACGCCTCCGCGCCCGCCGGGTGCGTGCCCTGCACCACCTGCGGCAGCTGCTGCGGATCACCCAGCAGCACCACGTTCTTCGCGCACGTCGACACCGCCAGCGCGTCGGCCAGGGCGAACTGGCCGGCCTCGTCGATCACGAGCACGTCGAACGGCTCCGCGCGCACGGCCGCGTTGGCGAACGTCCACGCCGTGCCGCCCACGAGGTGCCCGGTGTCGTGTTCCTCGCGCCAGCGCACCAAAGCGTTGTTGTTCTTGGGCTGTTCCCACGGCGCCGCGGGGTCCGGCGTCCGCTTCGCACGCTTGGCGCACGCGAGCGAAGGATCGTTGCCCAGCGCGGCGGACAGCACGTTCTCCACGGCCTTGTGGCTGTTGGACGTGACCCCGACCGTCCGGCCCGAACGCACGAGGTGCGCGATCAGCTTGCCCGCCAGGTACGTCTTCCCCGCGCCCGGCGGGCCCTGCACCGCGAGCACGGAACCGTCGAGCGCGTCGACGGCCTCGATCACCGTCGCGACCAGATCCGCTCCCGCGGCCGGCAACGCGCCGCCGGTCCGCAGCCGCGGCGCCGTGCGGCGCAAGAGGTCCACACCAGGGTGCTTCGGCAACGCGGGCAGGGTTTCGCCGACGAGCCGCGCGAGATCCGCCACCGCCTCGTCCTTCGGCGACGGCCGCACCGGGCTGCCGGGCAGCACCGCGGCCGGGCGGTCGTTCGACGTCGCGTCGGGGGCGCTGCTCTCCTCCAGCGTCAGCTCGACGGCCGAGGAAGCCACCACCTTCGCGTCGCGCGCTTCGGCGCCATAACGCAGGCGCACGTCGTCACCCGGCGCGAACGGGTGCGGCCGGTCCGGGTCGCACGCCACGACGAGCGTCCGCTTCGCCGTGCGCAGCCGGCCCGACGGCGGCACCCACTCGCCGGCCGACACCGAAACGGGCACCGCGCAGGTCGTGTCGATCTCCAGGTCGCCGAGCGGTGCGGCCAGCTGCCGGAAGAACTCCCACCACGCCGGGTTGGTCTCGCGCCGGTGGTAGCCCACGGACGCGGCGAGCAAGGCGCGGGCGTGGTCGTCGGGCGTGAACTCGGCCGGGTCGTCGGGCAGGCCTTCCAGCAGGGGATCGACGAGCGCCGCCATGGCGGCCGCGCGCTCCGCCCGCCGTTGCGCCGCGACGTCTTCCTCGGTCTCCCGCAGCAGAGCGTCCACATCGGACTCCGGTGCCGGCTCCGCGAGCTCGATGCCCTCGTCCACGCGCACCCGGTGCAGGAACTCCAGCAGCCGCAAGGTGGACACGCAGTCGTACTCGTTGTACTCACCGATGCCGCGCAGCACTTCACCGGCCCGCTCGGGCTCGCCGGCGGCCGTGAGGGTGAGGTAGTCCTCGTACGCCTCGATGCTGGACGCGGCCGTCTTCACGTCGCCCTCGCGCGCGGCGGGCATGTACAGCGGCTCGAGGTACTTGATCGAGTACGACCGCTGCCCGACCCGCAACGCCTTGCGCACCACGGCGTACAGGTCCACCAGCGCGCCGCCCCGCAGCAGCTCGTCGACCTCTTCCTCGCGGGTGCCGTGCACGGCGGCGAGGCGCTTGATGGCCGTGACCTCGTACGGCGCGTAGTGGTAGACGTGCGCACCGGGGTGTTCGGCGAGCCGCGCGGCGGCGAAGTCCACGAACTCCTCGAACGCGCGCTTCTCCTGCGCGCGGTTGTGCGCCCAGAACGGGGTGAACCGCCGGCCGTCGGCGTCGTCCGTCACCGCACCGAACAGGTACTCGAGCCCGGTGCCCGCCAGCGCGTACGGGTCGCCTTCCATGTCGAAGAAGACGTCGCCCGGGCTCGGCGGCGGCAGCTCGGCGAGCGCGGCGGGGTCGATCACCTCGTAGGCGAGCTCGCCCGTCTCGTCCTGGCGGACCTGGATCGCGGCCTGCGCGCGCAGCGTCGTGTACGTCGTCGCCGACATGTCGCGCGGCCGGTCGTCCGGACCGGCGGCGGCGAGCTTGTCGATCGTGGCGAGCCCGGCCGTCACGAGCTTGCGCCGCTGGTCTCCGCGCATCCCCGCGACGAGCGACAGGTCCCGGTCCGCCTCCCGCGCGGTCGAGCAGTGCTGCGCGAAGCGGCACGCTCCGCACGCCGGCCGCTCGTCGGCCCACAGCTGCAACGGCAGGCGGGCCGGGCGATCGCGCAGCCGCGAGCGCAGGCGGTCGAGCAGCGGGAGGAAGTCGTCCACGCGCAGGGTGCGGGTGGTGCCGTCGCCCAGCAGCAGGTGCATGTCCGGACCAGCGGGCCACCCGGCCCGGCGCAACGCATCGGCGTAGGCCGTCAGCTGGACCACGGCGGACGGCTTGGCGTGCCGGGCGAGCTTGGTGTCGTAGACCTCGTAGCGGCCTTCGTCGTCGCGCAGCAGGAAATCGGCGCGGCCGGTGAACTCGTCGTCGTGGAACACGGCCTGGTAGACCACGGGCGCGCCCGCGCGCAGCGCCTCCTCCGTCGCCTTCGCGGCGACGACCGGGTCCCGCTCCTCGATCTCCACGACCTTGCGTTCGGCCCGCAGCCGCCCGAGCGTCGCCTCCTCGTGCGCGCGCCCGTGCTTCACGGCCAGCTGATCGGGCCCCGAGCCGGGCGTCGGCGCGCCGGGCAGCCCCGCCGCCAGCGCCTGCGTGAGGACGCTCCGGTGCTCGCACTCGAGCAGATCGGCGAGATCGGACGGCGTGTACATCGCCCGGAAGTCTGGCACGACCGCGGGCACGCTCCGCCGACCCCGGGCACCGACACGCCGACGGCCCAGGTCACAGCGTCAGCGCCGCCGGGGCAACGGGATCACGTCGAAGTCGCGCGCCACGTGGATCTCCCCGTCGAACACCTGCGCCGCCTCCTCCCCGAACGCGTCGGCCTCCGAATAGGGGTAGCGCTGCGAGAAGTGGGTCAGCACGAGCTTGCGCACGCCCGCCTCGGCGGCGAGGCGCCCGGCGTCGGTGCTGGTGAGGTGGCCGTAGCGGGTGGCGATGTCGGCGTCGGCGTCGCGGAAGGTCGACTCGGCGACCAGCAGGTCCGCGTCGCGCGCGCAGTCCAGGGCGCCCGCGCACGGCCGGGTGTCCATGACGAACGCCACGACCTGTCCGGGCTTGGGCTCGCTGACGTCGGCGAGGTGAACAGTGCGGCCGTCGATCTCCAGCGACCCTTCGCGCTGCAGCCGGCTGATGTCCGGACCACGGACGCCGGCCGCGGCCAGGCGGTCGGGAAGCATGCGGATGCCGTCGGGTTCGGTGTAGCGGTAGCCGAAGCAGTCGATGCGGTGGTCGAGGACGTGAGCGGACATCGGGCCGTCGGTCCAGCCGTCGGCGAGCACCGGCCGCGGGACGACCTCGGCGCGCTCGTGGTAGACGGTGGAGTAGCGCAGCCGCTCGAAAAACACCTGGCCGGAGGCCGGGTAGTGGCAGCGCACGGGCCGCGGCACGGCGTCGAGCGACAGCCGCTGCAGCACGGCGGAGAGGCCGAGGCTGTGGTCGCCGTGGAAGTGGGTGATGCAGATGCGCGTGAGCTCCGCGGCGGCCACGCCGGCGTGGGTCATCTGCCGCTGCGTGCCCTCCCCGGGGTCGAACAGCACGCCGTCGGTGTCGAAACGCAGGAGGTACCCGTTGTGGTTGCGGTGCCGGGTCGGCGTCTGGCTCGCCGACCCGAGCACCACGAGCTCACGTCGTGACATGCCGCCATCTTCGACGATCACCGGCCACCGGGAAAAGCGGACGGCCACCCGGTCCATTCCGGGTGGCCGTCATGATCGAAATTGCTGTGCGAATTCAAGCGGGCACTTTCCGCGTTATTCGATCTTCGAATCGCGTCATATTCCGCCAACGCGGCCGAAGAGCGTTTCCCGGTAGTACTCCGCCGCCTCGGCCAGGCGCGCGACGAGGCCGGGCCCCGCCGACACGCCCGTGCGGGCCCAGATGCGGCTGCTCTCGTACCAGTGGTCGCGCGTGAGCAGGGAATACTGGTGATCACTGAGCCACGGCAACGCGTCCCGCGTCCGCTCGCGGTGCTCCGCGAGCGGCAGGTCCGCCGCGGGCACCGGCTCACCGAGCAGGTCGCACACGGCCGTGACCAGGCGCCGCATCCGCACGGGCCGCGGGTCGGCCACGTGGAAGACCTCCCCCGCCGGGCCCGGGCGGTGGATCAACGCGACGAGCACCGCCGCGAGGTCCGTGACCGAGACCACCGACGTCCGCGCGTCGCCGCCCGCCGCCCACGCCGGGACCGCACGCAGCCACCGCACCAGCGCGGGGACGACGTGCCGGTCGCCGACGCCGTAGACCAGGTGCGGCCGCAGGACCACACCACCGGCCGCGCGCACGAGCCGTTCGGCCGCGAGCCGGCTGCGGCTCGTGGCCGATGCCGGACCCGTGACCAGCGCCGACTCCGACGCGCCGCGGTGGTCGCCGTCGCGGTAGACCGCGCAGGTGCTCAGGTGCAGCAGCCGCGTGGTGCCGGCACGCGCCGCCTCCGCGAGCAGCGCGCGGGTGCCGTCCTCGTTGACGGCGGTGCACAGCTGTTCGTCCCCGCCGACCTGCGCCGCGAGGTGCACGAGCGTGGTGACGCCCGTGCACGTCCCGGCCAGGCTCGCCGGGTCGGTGAGGTCACCCACCACGGCTCGCACGCCCGTGTCCGCCGGCCAGTCGGGCAGCGGCCGCCGCACGAGGACCCGCACGCGCGGGCCGCACCCGCTCGCGACGAGCTCCCGCACCACGGCCGAGCCGATGAAGCCGGTGGCGCCGGTGACCAGGATGTCTGTCGTACTGACCGCCCCCAGGTCGGCAGTCATGACAGACGCATCGCCAGCGTGGTCGTCACGGCGGTCTTGCCGTACTGCCGGAACTCCACGCGCACCAGGCGGCAGTCGTCCTCCGCCGGGGCCAGTTCCGTGGCCACGACAAGGCATTCGGCCTCGAACTCAACGTAGGCGTCGAACTCGATCTCCGCCCGTAGCGGCAACGCGTGCGGGTCGCCGACCGTGAGCAACGCGGCCTGCCGCGCGGCCTCGACCATGACCATGCCGGGCACGTGGTCCACCGTGTGGTCGAACAGCACCGCGTGGTCCGGGTCGAACTGCAGGGCCCAGACGCCCGTCTCCGAAGTGGCCGCGACCAGCACGTCCTGCGCGTGGTTGCGCCCGACCTCGGCCGGTTCGACGGTGGGCAGCACCGTGACCTGGAACGGCGTCGCCGCGAAGTGCTCGCCGCGCAGCCGCCGGTAGACCGCCGACGAGACGCACCGCCAGCGCTCCGAAGCCGTGCCGACGTGCGTGCCGTCGCGGAACACGTCGAACTCGTACCGCATGCCGCCGACCTGCTTGCCGCGGTACTGCACGTCGTGCGCGCTGACCTGCAGCACCACGTTCACCGGCCGGGTGTCGGTGGCCAGCCCTGCCTCGTCGACCTCGTACGCCTTGTGGTCGGAGAGGAAGTTGTAGCCGAGGGGCACCCCGTACGCCCGGTGGGCGAGCAGCATCGCGGCTTGCCGGCAGGTTTCGGTGTACAGCAACGGGTCGTGTGAAGCCGGTGTGCGCGGGCCGAAGAAGCCGTGGCGCCGCGGCCACTGGGCGCCGAGCTCGAAGCGTCCCGGCCCCAGGATGTTCAGATCGGTGACGAAGACTTCCGAGACAGCCGCGCGGTGCACGAGGCTGCGCGGGATCGTCTGCTGGAAGTCAATCGGTCTCTTCGCCGGAGTTTCATCGATCGTTTCAGTGGATGATCTTCCTACTGTCTCCACTAGCAGTGTGCCGACCATGTCGGACCTCCCAGAAAGAAATTCCCCAGTTTCCCCAGTGCTCCCCCGTTCAATTTCTAGCGGAATCCGAGAGCCAAAACCATACCTACCTACCGGTTTTTTTCGCTGGCTCTTCGGCCCGCCGACCGGTACACTGAGCGCTTGCACCGGTCCACGACGGACCTCATCCCCTTGTGCACGAAGGAGTCAGGCGTGGCTCGCCAGGAACGCGCGGAGCAGACCCGTAAGACCATCCTCGCCGCCGCGGCGTCGCGGTTCGACGCGGTCGGATTCCTCGGGGCGAGCCTGTCCGACATCCTGGCCGAGGCCGGCGTGACCAAGGGTGCGCTGTACTTCCACTTCAAGTCGAAGGAAGATCTCGCCGAAGCGCTGATGCAGGAGCAGTTTGCGGTGGCGGACTCGTCGCCGGCGCTGACGAACCCAGGGCTGCAGACAGTGATCGACTGGTGCCACACCCTTGCCACCGGGTTGCAGAACGATGTCTTCGTGCGCGCCAGCATCCGGCTCGTCATCGAGCAGGGTTCGTTCGTCACGCCGGCCGCCAACGCCTACAAGCAGTGGATCGACCTCGTCCACGGGTGCCTGCTCGCCGCGAAGGCCTCGGGTGACGTGCGCAAGGAGATCAACACCCACGATCTCGCGCAGTACGCCGTCGGGTCGTTCACGGGGATCCAGCTGAGCTCCCAGGTCCTCACGGACCGGACCGACCTGCGCGAGCGCGTCACGTTCATGTGGGCGACGCTGCTGCCCTCGATCGTGCCGCCGCGCCGGCTGCACAAGTTCAACCCGGCCGGGGTCCTCGAAGAGCAGCCCGCCTGAGGCGGCTCATCGCGCGGTGCTCGGCACCGGCTCGGCCAGCTCGATCACGCGCCAGAGCTCGGAAAGCGTGCGCGTGAGGTCGGTGTCGGCCGGGATCGTGCCGCTCGCGACCACCGACTCGAGGCCCACACAGGTCACGACCACCAGCAGCGTCGCCATGTCGGGCAGGACCTCCGCGCTGAGCTCGCCGGCGTCGTGCGCCTCGGCGATGTAGCGCCGCACCTGGGCGAGCCAGGCGCGTGTGAAGGCGACGTAGCGGGCGTCCTTCGAGCCCATCTCGCGTGTGAGCCGGAAACTGGCGCCGACCTTGGGATCCGCGCCGAGCCAGTGCATGAGGGCGCGGCTGAGCTCCGCGAGCCTGCGCAGGGCGGGCGCGCCGCTCCGGCGGTCGACGCGGTCCACGTGCTCCTGGAGCACGGCCACCGCGGCGCCCTGGACCTCGTCGCAGACCTCGTCCTTCGAGGAGAAGTGGAAGTACAGGCCGCCCTTGGTGACGCCCGCCTGGCGCGCGATGTCCACCATGCTCGTGGCCGCGTAGCCGTCGCGGTGGAGCAGCTCGGCGGCGGCGTCCAGCAACAAGAGCCGGGTCTGCTCCGCGCGCGCCTGCTTCGTCACCGTCGTCCCCATCCACTCCGGCCGCGCACGTCCGTGCCGACCTGATCAGAGTAAGATACCAACCGCCCGGTTTACAAGGATTCCGGGCACAATTCAGGGCCACTACCTGGACCGAGGCCGTTTTTCCTTGATCAAAACAGACCGACCTCCCGGTTTTGTCTTGAAAACCGACCTCCCGGTTTGGTAAGTTGCTCACGTGGGGCCAGGCAAGTCCGGCAGGCAGGGGCGCTGGGGGCGCCGCCGATGCCGGCCCCCCGACGACGCGGACACCGGAGGGCGTTCATGATGAACTACGAAATTCTGGGGCAGATCAGAGTCAGCGGCCGGCCCGGTGTCAGCGCACCCCGGGCGCGCAAGATCGAGACGCTGCTCGCCGTGCTGCTGGCCAAGAGCAACCAGGTGGTCACCACCGAGCACCTCATCGGCGAAATCTGGGGCGAAAACCCACCGGCGCGCGCGAGCGCCGCGCTGTACGTCTACGTTTCCCAGCTGCGCAAGCTCCTCCGCGGCACCTCGGCCGACGCCGAGGACAGCCCCGTGGTCACCAGCCCACGCGGCTACTCCCTCCACGTCGGCATCGACGAACTCGACGCCGACCGCTTCACCCGCCTCTACCAGGAAGGCCGCGCCCTCCACTGGGACCGCAGTTACGGCCAGGCCGCCACCGTCCTCCGCCACGCCGCGTCCCTCTGGCGCGGCCCCGCCTTCGGCGGCTTCACGGACTCCCCGGACGTACAGGCGTACGCCACCCTCCTGGAGGAGACCCGCCTGGAATGCCTGGAGCTGCTCATGGAAACCGAGCTGCTCATCGGCCGCCACCGCGAGGTCGTCGGCCAACTCTCGGCGCTGGCCAAGGAACACACCCTGCGCGAAACCTTCTACGAATACCTCATGACCGCGCTCCTACGCTCCAACCGCCGCGCCGAAGCCCTGGAAACCTTCGCCTCGGCCCGCCAGAACCTGGTACAGCAACTCGGAATCGAACCCGGCGTCTCCCTCCGCAAACTCCACCAGAGCATCCTGGTGGGAGAAATGTCCGACGCCGTGTAACTCCGCACAGCAGGAAGGCCCGCTACTGCTTTCATTGCAGTAGCGGGCCTTTCTTGTTGCTCGGTCTCCTTCACTCGCGACACTCCCGCTCCGCCGCCCGACGGCACACCACCACCGCCACCGCCCCAATGTGGCGTTGGTTGCGCCCAACGCACCGAACGCCACATTGGGTGCACCCAACGCAACCAACTCCACATTGGGACGCTCCGGCACACCCCGAACCGCCGGCCGCCCATACAACCCACACCCCCACCTGACCCCGGCGCCCACCACCCCAACCGCCAGCCGCGCACCACAGCCACCACTCCACACCCCCCACGCGTGCCCTTGCCACTCACCAACCGCCACCCGGCACCGCACGCCACGTTCCCCCCAAACCCTCCCCGAACCCTTCCCCCGCCCGGCCCCCCGATGCTTTTCCCCAACACGGTAGGGATCGGCTTGTCAAGGCACGCTTTCCCGCCTTGACAAGCCGATCCCTACCGTCGTCACAATCAAAAATCGGGGTTCCCCACCACCCACCCGACAACCGGCAATGGTGTGCGCAGCACGCCGAGCCGGCACCACAACCAGAACCCCCTCAACTCCGATACACAGAAACCACCGGCCCCCCACACTCAACCGGCTCCCCGTACCACCCACCCCACCGCGAATCCAACGCCAACTCCGCCAACTCAGCCATCAAATCCAACTCAGCCGGCCACACATACCTCAACTCCGACCCACCCACCACCACGGTCTGCCGAACACAATCCACCTCACGCACCCAAACATCCGCACCCCACCTTCGAGGATCCGGCTGCCTCCCCTGCACCACCAACGCCCCACCCGGCCGCAACACCCTCGCCAGCGAACGAACCGCCCGCACCTGCCCCCGCTGCCCCGAGATCCGCGACAACCCATCACCACCGAGAAAAACCGCATCAAACCGCGACCCCACCGGCAACCCAAGCGAAAACGAACCCACGTCGACCGCGTAACCCTCCCCGGCCAACGCATCCGCAACCGGCCCCCCACCGAGCACCAACACCCGCCCACCCCCACTCCGGCGGGCAACCCGATCGGTCACCTCGGCAAGAAACGCCACGGCCCCGGCCGGATCATCCGCCAATGGGGCGAGCCACACGTCGAGCACATCGGCCGGCAACTCATCGATGCGGGTCGGCATCCTGCCACCTCACTTCACGCACTGGTCTTGGCTGCTCAACGCAGCGTGCCCGACCCACCTAAAGTCGACCTTGCACACGACGAAAGGGCGACCCGCACGAAGCGGGCCGCCCCAGAAGAGCCAGCCTCAGACCGTCGCCCGCTGATGGAACTTCCGCACCGTCAGCACCGCCGCAACCGCCGTGATCGGAACCCACCACGCCAACGCCAGCCACCCCGTGGCACCCAACGCGGACCCGTTCGTCAGATGCCGAACAGCATCGATCAACACCGTCACCGGCTGGTTGTCCACAATCACCCGCAGCACGCTTGGCATCGACGCCGTCGGCACCAACGCGCTGGTGGCGTAGGGCACGAACACCAGGATCATGCCCAAGCCACTCGCCCCCTCCACCGTCTTCGCGATCGACCCGAGCAACGTAGCCAGCCAGAACACACCGGCCGCAAAGAGCACCAGCAGGCCCACCGCGCCAAGCCACCCGAGAACGCCACCACCGGGCCGGAAGCCGATGGCAAGCCCGACAGCCACCATCACCACGAGCGAGAGCAGGCTGCGCAGCACCCCGGAAACCACGTGGCCGACCAGCACAGCCGACCCGGCCATCGGCATCGACCGGAAGCGTTCCACGAGACCGTTGGTGAGGTCGGCGGATACACCGACCACAGTGGACGTGGAGTTGAAGCCGATGCTGATCACGATCAGGCCCGGCACCAGGTAGTCGATGTAGTTCATGCCGGGCAGGTTGATCGCGCCGCCGAACATGAAGCGGAACAGCAGGAGCAGCACGATCGGCAGCGAGACCGCCTGGATCAGCATCTCCGGGTTGCGGGTGATGTGCTTGAGGTTGCGCCCGATCAGCACCCGGTAGTCGGACGCCGCGAGCGACAGCGCCGAACGGGCGGGAGTGGCGGGGATCCGGGTCCCCTCCGTCTCCCTCGACAGGGTCTGGGTCATCTCACTTCTCTCCCGCGGTTGAGGTCAGGGTGTGGAAGACGTCGTCGAGGGTCGGCTCGGAGAGCTCGAGACCGGTGGTTTCGAGGCCCGCGTCGGCGACCTGGTTGAGCACCCGCCGCACCTGCGCGGGGTTGTCGATCGCGATGCTCACCGTCGTGTCGAGCAGCACGCCCTCGACGACGGTGTGCGCGCGCTCCGCCTCCACGGGGGTGGCGAAGGTGAGCTTGAGCCGCTCCGTGCCGACACGGCGCTTGAGCTCGGCCGCCGTGCCCTCGGCGACCACGCGGCCCTTGTCGATCACGGCGATGCGGTCGGCGAGCTGGTCGGCTTCCTCGAGGTACTGAGTGGTGAGCAGGATCGTGGTGCCGCCGTCGAGCAGCTGCCGGATCGCGTCCCACATCGCCGAGCGGCTGCGCGGGTCGAGACCGGTGGTCGGCTCGTCGAGGAACAGCACCGGCGGCGACGTGATGAGGCTGATCGCGAGGTCCAGCCGGCGGCGCATGCCCCCGGAGTACGTCTTGACCTGCCGCGTCGACGCGTCCACGAGGTCGAACTGCGCGAGCAGTTCCGTGGCGCGCGCCTTCGCGTCGGCGGTCGAGAGGTGGAACAGCCGCGCCATCATCTCGAGGTTCTCGCGGCCGGTGAGCAGCTCGTCGACCGCGGTGTCCTGGCCGGTCAGGCCGATCTGCTCGCGCACCTTGCGCTTGGGGCCCTTGAGGTCGTGGCCGTTGACGGTCACCGTGCCGCCGTCGGCCTCCAGGAGCGTGCTGAGGATCCGCACGGTGGTGGTCTTTCCGGCGCCGTTGGGGCCCAGGAGCGCGAACATCGTGCCCCGCTCCACGCTGAGGTCGACGCTCTCCAGCACGTCGACGTCGCCATAGGACTTGCGCAGCCCCCGTGCTTCTATTGCGTAGCCGGTGACCATCGGTTACCTCTCCTCGTTCGGGTCAAGATCGATGAAGAACTTCTCTTCTCGGACACCGGCCGGGAGCCCGGTGAACTGTCCGTACCAGTGGGCCACAGGCGCCTTCGCAGCGGCAATAATGGCCGGGTGGCGCGGAGTTAGGGGTCGACGGCCGGTCAGTCGTCGTCGCTTCCCCCGATCGCCATGCTGATCAAGGCGTCGGCGTCGAGCTCGTCGATCGCCGACGCGTCCAGCGCCGGCTGCTCGTCCTCGGGCTCCTCCACAACCGGGGTTTCCACCGCCTGTGGCGCCAGCTCGCCGACGAGGTGCTCGGCCAGGATCCGCGGCGTCGGGTAGTCGAAGATGAGGCTCACGGGCAGCTTCAGCCCCGTGACGAGGCTCAGCTTGTTGCGGAACCCGGTGGCGGACAACGAGTCGAAGCCGACCTCGTTGAACGAGCGGTCCGCCTCCACCGCCTCCGGCCCGGCGTGGCCGAGCAGGGCGGCCGCGTGGGTGCGCACCAGCGTCAGCATCGTCAGCACGCGCTTGGCCGCCGGCAGAGCCGACAGCTTCTGCGCCAACGACTCCGTGTCGTCCGCCGCGTCCTTCGCCGCCCGGCGGCCCGGTGCGTCGGCGAACTCGCGCAGCACGGCCGGGAGGTCCTCCACACTCGACGCCGCCAGCACACGCGGATCGAGCCCGATCGGCACCAGCAGCGGCTCGGCGGAGCCCGCGGCCGAGTCGAGCAGCCGCAACCCGTCCTCAGTGGACAGCGCGGTGATGCCCGTCTCGCCGATGCGGTGTGCGTCGGCGTCCTGCACGGCGTCGCCCATGCCGCCTTCCCACAGGCCCCACGCGAGCGAGGTGCCGGCGAGTCCTTCGGCCCTGCGGCGAGCCGCCAGTGCGTCGAGGTAGGCGTTGGCCGCGGCGTAGCTGCCCTGGCCCGGTGCGCCGAGCACGCCGGCGGCCGAGGAGAACAGGACGAATGCGGTGAGGTCCGCGTCTCGCGTCAGCTCGTGCAGGGTCAGGGCGGCATCGACCTTGGGTCGCAGCACGTTGTCCAGCCGCTCCGGGGTGAGTGAGGTGAGCACGCCGTCGTCGAGGACACCGGCCGCGTGGACCACGGCCTGCAGCTCGACTCCCCGCAACAGCTGGGAAACCGCGGCCCGGTCGGCGACGTCGCACGCGGCGAGCGTGACGTCGGCGCCGAGGCCGGCCAGCTCCTCCCGCAGGTCCGCCGCGCCCGGCGCGTCCGCGCCACGACGGCTGACGAGCAGCAGGCTCCGCACCCCGTGTTCGGCCACCAGGTGCCGGGCCACGGCGCTGCCCAGCGCACCGGTGGCGCCCGTGATGAGCACGGTGCCGTCGGTCCGCCACACCGGCGCGGCCGCCGCGTCGCTCGCCCGCCGCAGCCGCGGCACGAGCACCGAGCCGGTGCGCAGCGCGACTTGCGGTTCGTCCGAAGCGGACACCGCGGCCAGCGTGCGGCCGGTCGGCGTGCCCGTGCCGAGGTCGACGAGCGTGACGCGGTCCGGGTGCTCGGCCTGCGCCGAACGCACCAGGCCGGCCACGGCCGCCCCGACCGGATCCGGGTTCTCCCCGGCCTCCGTGGCGGCCGCACCGCGGGTGACCACGAGCAGCGAACCGTCCGGTCGGGCCAGGAACTCCTGCAGGAGCCCGAGGACGCGGTGCAGCTCGGCGTGAACGTCGTCCCCACCGGCCGACACCACGAGCAGGCCGGACGCGCCGGCGCAGTCCACAGTGATCTCCGCCCCGAGCTCACCGGCGAGGCCGAACGGGTCGGCACCCACCACGGTCCAGTCGGTGACCTCGGCGACGGCGTCCAGCTCCGCCGGCTCCCACGCGACGCGGAACAGCGAGTCCCCGCCGCTCGGCTCGGCCGCCTGCGGCACCGCCGACATCGGCCGCAGCAGCAGCGACTCGACGGAGACGACCGGCGCACCCGTGCCGTCGGCGATGTCCAGGGCGACCGCCCCGGTGCCGATCGGCTTCACGTGCACCCGCAGCGTCGTCGCGCCGACCGCGTGCAGCCGCACGCCTTCCCACGCGAACGGCAGCATCGGCTCCTTGCCGAGCGCTCCCGAGACGCCGATGGTGTGCAAGGCCGCGTCGAGGACCGCGGGGTGGATGCCGTAGCGGTCCACTTCGGACACCGAAGCGGGCAGCTGGATCTCGGCGAACGCTTCACCGTCGTGCTTCCAGGCCGCGACCAGTCCGCGGAACGCCGGACCGTACGCCAGGCCGTCTTCCGCCAGCTCCTCGTACGTGCCCTCCAGCCGCACCGGCTCGGCGGCCGGCGGCCACTGGCCGAGTTCGAACTTGCCGGCCTTGTCCGCCTTGGCGAGCCGGCCGGTGGCGTGGCGAGTCCAGGCGGCACCGTCGCCTTCCGGTCGCGAGTGGACGGTGAACGTCCGCGTGCCAGAGCCGTCGGGTGCGGTGAGCGCGAACTGCACCCGCACGCCGCTGCGTTCGGGCACGACGAGCGGATACTCCAGCGTCAGCTCGTCCAGCCGCGGGCAGCCGGCCTCGTCGCCCGCGCGGATCGCCATCTCGACGAACCCGGTGCCGGGGAAGAGGATCGCACCGCCGACGACGTGGTCGGCCAGCCACGGGTGCGTGCCCACCGACACGCGGCCGGAGAACAGGAGCCCGCCCGCGTCGGCGAGTTCGAGCGCCGAGCCGAGCAGCGGGTGGTCCTCCTGGCCCGGCGCCGACGCCGTGCTCTCCAGCCAGTAACGCTGCCGCTGGAACGGGTACGTCGGCAGCGCGACCTTCCGCGCGCCGGTCGGCTCGTAGACCGCGGTCCAGTCGACGTCGACGCCGCTCACGTGCAGCTGCGCGAGTCCGGTCAACGCGGTGACCGCCTCGTCCTGGTCCTTGTGCAGCAAGGCGGCCAGCACCAGCCCTTCCGGCCGATCGTCGAGGCAGGCCGTGGCCATCGCCGTGAGCGTGGTGTCCGGGCCGAGCTCGAGGAACCGTGTCGCACCGTCGGCCGCGGCGCGGGTGACCGCGTCGTGGAACCGGACGCCTTCCCGCACCTGACGCACCCAGTACTCCGGCGACGTGAGGTCAGCCGGCTCGCCGGTCACGGTCGAGATGACCGGGATCCGCGGCTCGGTGTAGGTCAGCTGCTCGGCCACCGCGCGGAATTCGGCGAGCATCGGCTCCATGAGCCGCGAGTGGAACGCGTGCGAGACCCGCAGCTGCTTGGTGCGCTCGAACTTCGCCGCCACCGCGGCCACGGCGTCGGCCGCACCCGAGATGACCACCGAGCTCGGGCCGTTGATCGCGGCGAGGTCGACCGTGCCGGCAGCGGCTTCACGCACCGCTTCGGGCGACGCGTCGATCGCGACCATCGCGCCCCCTTCCGGCAGCCCCTGCATCAGCGCACCACGGGCGACCACGAGCTTCGCCGCGTCGGCCAGCGAGAGCACGCCGGCGCAGTGAGCCGCCGCGATCTCGCCGATCGAGTGCCCGGCCAGCACGTCGGGCTTCACGCCCCACGACCGGATCAGCCGGAACAGCGCGACTTCCAGTGCGAACAACGCCGGCTGCGTGTAGCGCGTCTCGTCGAGGGCCTCGCCGCTGGTGATGACCTCACGGATCGGACGGTCCAGGTGCTGGTCCAGCTCCGCGCAGACCTCGTCGTACGCGGCTGCGAACACGGGCTGCTGCTCGGCGAGCCGCTGCCCCATGCCGAGGCGCTGCGAACCCTGGCCGGCGAACAGGAACGCCGTGCGGCCCGAAGTCGTGCCGCCGCTGACGACGCCGCGAGCCTCCTCTTCGTCGACCAGCGCCGCGAGGCCCCGCACGAACTGCGGCGACCGGCCGCCGATCAGCACGGCCCGGCGGTCGAAGGCGCTGCGGGAGGTGGCGAGCGAAAGGCCGATGTCCGCGAGGCTGCCTTCGGGCTCTTCGTCCACGTACGACATGAGCTGCTCGGCCTGCGCCCGCAGCGCCGCGGCACCGCGGCCGGACACCGGCCACGCGACCGGCCCGTCGTACTCGGGTACCCCGCTGCCGGAGACCACCTCACGCCGGTCGCCTTCTTCGAGGATCACGTGCGCGTTGGTGCCGCTGACACCGAACGACGAGACGCCGGCGCGGCGCGTGTGGCCGTTGGGCAGCCACTTGACCGGCTCGACGAGCGCCCGCACGGCGCCGGTGGACCAGTCGATCTCCGTGGACGGACGCCCGACGTGCAGCGTCGCCGGCAGCTCCCCGTGCTGCATCGCCAGGACCATCTTGATGACACCCGCCGCACCGGCCGCCGCCTGCGTGTGGCCGATGTTCGACTTCACCGAGCCGATCCACAGGGGACGGTCGGCCGAGGTCTGCGTGCCGTAGGTCGCCAGCAGCGCCTGGACCTCGATGGGGTCGCCGAGCTTCGTGCCCGTGCCGTGTGCCTCGACGGCGTCCACTTCGGACGGTTCGAGGCCCGCGTCGGCCAGCGCGGCCCGGATCACCCGCTGCTGCGCGGGACCGTTGGGGGCGGTGAGGCCGTTGGACGTGCCGTCCTGGTTGACCGCGCTGCCCTTGAGGACCGCGAGCACCGGGTGCCCGTTGGCTCGCGCGTCGGCGAGCCGTTCCAGCACGAGCACACCGACGCCTTCGGACCAGGTGGTGCCGTCCGCGTCGGCGGAGAACACCTTGCACCGGCCGTCGGCCGCGAGCCCTTGCTGACGGCTGAACTCGACGAACGTCTCCGGCGTCGCCATCACCGTGACGCCGCCGGCCAGCGCCAGCGAGCAGTCGCCGCCACGCAGGGCCTGGGCCGCCATGTGCATCGCGACCAGCGAAGACGAGCACGCCGTGTCGATGCTGACCGACGGACCTTCCAGCCCCAGCGTGTAGGACACCCGCCCGGTGACGATCGAGCCGGCGCTGTTGGCCCCCACGTAGTCGTGGTACTGCACGCCCGCGTACACGCCGGTCGGGCTGCCCTTGAGCGACACCGGGTCGATGCCCGCGCGCTCCAGCGCTTCCCACGACGCTTCGAGCAGCAGCCGCTGCTGCGGGTCGATGGCCGGCGCTTCCTTGGGTGAGACGCCGAAGAACGCCGGGTCGAAGTCGCCCGCGTCGTAGACGAACCCGCCGCGCGCGACATACGTCGTGCCGGGGCGGCGGCCGGTCGGGTCGAGCAGGCCCGCGACGTCCCAGCCGCGGTCGGCCGGGAAGTCGCCGATGGCGTCGCGGCCCTCGGCGACCAGCTCCCAGAGCTGCTCGGGCGAGGTGACGCCGCCGGGCAGCCGGCAGGCCATGCCGACGATGGCGATGGGCTCGTCGGAGCCCGCCGACGCGACCGTGACGATTTCTTCAGTGGTGCCCGCCAGCTCGGCGAGCAAATGGGTCGCCAGGGCGGACGGGGTCGGGTGGTCGAAGATGAGCGTCGCCGGCAGCCGCCGGCCTGTTGCGGCGGTGAGGCCGTTGCGCAGCTCGATGGCGGTCAGCGAATCGAAGCCGAGCGACTGGAACTGGGCCGCCGGCTCGATCTCGTGCGCACCGCCGTAGCCGAGCACGGTGGCGGCGTGACCGCGCACCAGCTCCAGCACGGCGTCGCGCCGGTCCTCCTCCGGCAGCCGCAGCAGCCGCCCGGCGAACGAGTCCTCGGTCGCTTCGGCCTGGGCCGCGACGCGGCGGGCCGCGCGACCGACGAGCTGCTCCAGCGTGCGCGGGATCCGATCCAGCTTGCGCAGCACCGGCAGGTCGAGCTTCGCCGGGACCACGGTCGGCTGCCGCACGGCGAGCGCACGGTCGAACAGCGCGAGACCGTCCGCAGTGGACAGTGGCACGATGCCGCTCGACGCGAGCCGCGTCACCTCCTCGGCGGTGAGCGTGCCGCCCATGCCGCCGACCTCGCCCCACAGGCCCCAGCCGAGCGAGAGGCCCGGCAGGCCGTGGGCGACGCGGTGGGCGGCGAGGGCGTCGAGGAACGCATTGGCAGCGGCGTAGCTGCCCTGGCCGGGCGCGCCGAGCACGCCGGAGACCGAGGAGAACAGGACGAACGCCGAGAGCGCCGTGTCGCGGGTCAGCTCGTGGAGGTTCACGGCGCCGTCGACCTTGGGCGCGAGCACCGTGTCGACGCGGTCGGGGGTCAGCGCGGTGACGACGCCGTCGTCGAGCACGCCGGCCGCGTGGACCACGGCGGTGAGCGGATTCTCGGCCGGGATGTCGGCGAGGACCCGGGCCAGCGCGGCGCGGTCGGCGACGTCGCAGCGCGCGAGCCGCACGTCGACGTCGAGCTCCCGCAGGTCAGCGGCCAGCTGCTCCAGCTCCGGCGTGGTCCGACGGCTGACGAGCAGCAGCCGGCGCACGTCGTGCTCGGCGGCCAGGTGCCGGGCGAGCTTGCCACCCAGCGCGCCGGACGCGCCGGTGACCAGCACCGTGCCGTGGGGGCAGAAGTAGGGACGCTCCAGCTCGGGTGCCGTGCGCACCAGGCGCGGCGCGAGCAGCACCCCGAGGCGGACGGCGGCCTGGGTCTCGCCCGAGGCCAGGACTTGCGCCACGACGTCTGCGGCCTGGGTTTCGCTGTCGAGGTCGAGCAGAAGGAACGAGTCGGGGTTCTCCTCCTGCGCCGAACGCACGAGTCCCCACACGGCGGACGCGGCGAGGTCCGTGACGTCGCCACCGGCCGCGACGGCGCCACGGGTCACGATGACCAGCCGTTCGTGCTCCTGGTGACCTTCGGCGAGCCAGCTCTGCAGGGCGGCGAGCACCCGGTGGGTCGGTTCGTGCAGGTCACCGGTCGTGGCGGTGCAGTCGAAGACCTCGAGGCCCGAAGTGTCCCTATCGGACTCGGGCACCGTCGCCCGCTGCCATTCCACGCGGTACAGCGGCGCGGCCTGCTCGGTCGCGACCGGGGCGGTGAACGCGCGGAAGACGGTCTCGGCGACCGTCGCCACGGGAGCACCGGTGGTGTCGGCGAGGACGACCTCGAAGCCGTCGTCCGTGGTCGGGGTGAAGCGCACCCGCAGCGCGGACGCGCCGGTGGCGTGCAGTTCGACCCCGGTCCAGCAGAACGGGACGCGGCCGACGCCGCCGTCGCCACCACCGGCGACCCGCAGGGCGTGGGTGCAGGCGTCGAGCGCGGCCGGGTGCAGGCCGAAGCGCTCCGCGTCGCTGTCCTCGGGCAGCGTGACCTCGGCGAACACCTCCCGCCCGCGCTGCCACACCGCGCGCAGCGAGCGGAACAGCGGGCCGTAGGTGAGGCCGGTGTCGGCGAAGTCCTCGTAGATCCCGTCGATCGCGACGGGCTCGGCGCCGGCGGGCGGCCACTCGGTGAGCTCGGTCCCGCCCCGCGGCGACTGCGGGGCGACGGTGCCGGACGCGTGCAGCGTCCACTCGGCGCCCTCCTCCGGTCGCGAGTGGACGGTGACCGTGCGGACGTCGTGCTCCCCCGCCGCACCGACCGTGACCTGCACCTGAACGCCACCGCGTGCGGGCAGCACGAGCGGGCTGCCCAGCGTCAGCTCCTCGATCCGGCCGGCGCCGACCTGGTCACCGGCGCGCACGACCAGCTCCAGGAACGCGGTGCCGGGCACGGCCACGACGTCGCCGAGCCGGTGCTCGGCCAGCCACGCGTGCGTCTCGACGGACAGCCGGCCGGTGAGGACGACCCCGTCGCTGTCGGCGAGCGCGACGGCGGCGCCGAGCAGCGGGTGCCCGGCCACCGTGAGGCCGGCGCCGGTGATCTCGTCGCGGTTGGCGCGGGCGGCGAGCCAGTAGCGCTTGCGCTGGAACGCGTACGGCGGCAGGTCGACCCGATTAGCGCCGCGGCCGGCGAAGACCGCGGCCCAGTCGGGCTCGAGGCCGCTGACGAACAGCTCGCCCAGGGCCGTGAGCACGGCGTGCGGCTCGTCACGGTCCTTGCGGAGGACGGGAACGACGGTGGCATCCGTGGTCTGCCGGACGAGCGCCGAGAGCACCCCGTCCGGCCCGACCTCGACGAACCGGCCGACGCCATGGGCGGTGAGCGTGGTGATGCCGTCGTGGAACCGGACGGCGGCGCGGACCTGGCCGACCCAGTACTCCGGAGTGGACATGTCGACATCCGGGCCGACGGTGGAGACGATCGGGATCACCGGCGCCGCATAGGTGAGCCGCTGGGCGACGGCGCGGAACTCGGCGAGCATCGGCTCCATCAGCGGCGAGTGGAACGCGTGCGACACCTTGAGCTTGGTGGACTTGCGGCCGTCGAACCGCGCGACCACGGCGGCGACGGCGTCCTCGGTGCCCGACAGCACCACGGAGTCGGGGCCGTTGATCGCGGCGATGCTCACGGAATCGGTCAGGTGCGGCGTGACCTCGTCCTCGGTCGCCTGGAGCGCGACCATGGTGCCACCACCCGGCAAGGCCTGCATGAGCTTCGCGCGAGCGGTGACCAGCGTGGCGGCGTCGGCCAGCGACAGGATCCCGGCGACGTGCGCGGCCGCCAGCTCGCCGATGGAGTGGCCCAGCAGGTAGTCCGGCTTGACGCCCCACGACTGCAGCAGCCGGAACAGGGCGACCTCGATCGCGAACAACGCCGGCTGCGTGTACCCGGTCTGGTTGATCAGGCGCGGCTTCTCGAACACCACCGTCTTGAGTGGACGGTCCAGATGCCGGTCCAGCTCGGCGCAGACCTCGTCGAAGGCCGAGGCGAACACCGGGAACGCGGCGGCCAGCGCGGCGCCCATCCCGGCGCGCTGCGCACCCTGGCCCGAGAACAGGAACGCGGTCTGCCCTTCCGCCGACGAACCGGTGATCAGCCCCGGCGCGGTCTCCCCCACGGCCAGTGCGGCGATCGCCGTCGCCGGGTCCTCGGACAGCACCACGGCCCGGTGCGACAACGGCGACCGGGACGTGGCCAGCGAGAAGCCGAGATCCAGCGCGGACGCACCCTCCACTTCGGACAGCCGTCCGGCCTGGGCCGCCAACGCGGCCGACCCGTGCCCGGCCAGCGGCACGGGCACGGCGACCCCTTCGGGCCAGCTCGGCGCGACGACCTCGGCGGCTTCGGTGGCTTCGGTGGCCGGCGCTTCCTCGACGATCACGTGCGCGTTGGTGCCACTCACGCCGAACGACGAGATTCCCGCCCGGCGCGGCCGTCCGTCGGCGGTCCACGGCCGCGCCTCCCGCAGCAGCTCCACCTCGCCCGACGCCCAGTCGACCTCGGTCGACGGCTCGGTGACGTGCAGCGTCTTCGGCAACAACCCGTGCTGCAGCGCCTGCACGACCTTGATCACGCCGCCGACGCCGGCCGCCGCCTGCGCGTGGCCGATGTTCGACTTGATCGAGCCCAGCCACAGCGGCTTGCCCGCCGGCCGGTCCTGCCCGTAAGTCGCGAGCACAGCCTGCGCCTCGATCGGGTCGCCCAGCGTGGTACCGGTGCCGTGGCCCTCGACCGCGTCCACTTCGGACGCCGACAGCTGCGCGTTGGCCAGCGCCTGCCGGATCACGCGCTGCTGCGACGGGCCGTTGGGCGCGGTGAGGCCGTTGGACGCGCCGTCGGAGTTCACGGCCGAGCCGCGCACGACGGCGAGGATCGGGTGGCTGTTGCGGCGGGCGTCGGAAAGCCGTTCCAGCAACAGGGTTCCGGCGCCCTCGGCCCAGCCGGTGCCGTCGGCGCTGTCGGAGAACGCCTTGCAACGGCCGTCGGCGGCGAGGCCGCGCTGCCGGCTGAACGCGAGGAACGGGCCCGGCCGCGACATCACCATCACGCCGCCGGCCAGCGCCAGCGAGCAGTCGCGCTGCCGCAGCGACTGCACCGCGAGGTGCAGCGCCACCAGCGAGGACGAGCACGCCGAGTCGATCGTGACGGCCGGGCCCTCCAGTCCCAGCGCGTAGGCGATGCGACCGGAAATGACCGAGCCGGCGTTGCCCGTGCTCAGGTAGTCCTCGACCTCACCGGCGAGCACCGAGGCCGGCAGCTCGTCGTAGTAGTCCTGCCCGCCACTGCCGACGAACACGCCGACCTGCTGCTTCGCCAGCGAGTGCGGCGCGATGCCGGCGCGTTCGAACGTCTCCCACGCCAGCTCCAGCACGATGCGCTGCTGCGGGTCCATGGCCAGGGCCTCGCGCGGCGAGATGCCGAAGAACGGCGCGTCGAACTCGCCCGCGTCGGCGACGAAGCCGCCTTCGCTGACGTAGCTCGTACCGGGGCTGTCGGGGTCGGCGTCGAAGAGCGTGTCCAGGTTCCAGCCGCGGTCGGTCGGGAACCCGCCGATGGCGTCGCGGCCTTCGGCCACCAGGCGCCACAGGTCCTCGGGCGAGCGGACGTCGCCCGGGTAGCGGCAGCCCATCGCGACGATCGCGATCGGCTCGGCGCCGGCGGCCTCGACCTCACGCAGCCGCTCGCGCGTCTCCTGGAGGTTGGCGGTCACCCGCTTGAGGTAGTCGACCAGCTTGTTTTCGTCAGTCATCGCGAGATTCCTCTTGTCGCTGCAGTGGGCGGGTGTCAGGCGCCGAGCTCGTTGTCGATGAGGGCGAACAGCTCGTCGGTGGTCGCGGCTTCCAGCGCGGCTTCCGCGCCGGCTCCGCTGCCGGCCAGCGTCTTGTGCAGGGTGGTGACCATCGCCTGCAGCCGCGCGACGATGCGCGACCGGTCGATCTCCGCGGCGTCGAGCGAAGCGGCGGCAGCCTCCAAGCGGTCGAGCTCCACCTCGAGCGGCACCTCGGCGTCGCCTTCGCACAGCTGCGTCCACAGGTGCTCGGCGAGCGCCTGCGGGTTCACGTGGTCGAACGCGACGGTCGCGGGCAGCTTCAGGCCGGTGGCGGCGCCGAGCCGGTTGCGCAGGTCGACGGCCGTCACGGAGTCGAAACCGAGTTCCTTGAACGCGCGGGCCGGCTCGACCGAACCGGCGCCGTCGTAGCCGGCGACGGCCGAGACCTCGCCGCGCACCAGATCCAGCAGGGTGCGGCGCTGTTCGGGGGCGGTCAGGCCGGCAAGCTTCCCGGCGAGGTCGCCGGTGGACTCGACCGGAGCCTCGTCGGCGGTGACCTCGGGCAGCGCACGCAGCAACGGCCGCGGCCGGGCGAGCTGGTAGACGGGCGCGAACGCCGCCCAGTCGATGTCCGCGACGACCAGGTGCGTGTCGTCGTGCGCGAGGGCCTGGCCGAGTGCTTCGACGGCGAGCTTCGGCGCCATCTCGGCCAGGCCCATGCGGCGCAGCAGGTCACTCGCCTCGGCGTCGACCATGCCCCCGCCGCCCCAGGAACCCCAGGCGACGGCGGTGGCGGTACGGCCGTTCGCACGGCGGCGGCGGGCGAGGGCGTCGAGGTAGGCGTTGCCGGCTGCGTAGGCGGGCTGGCCGGACGTGCCCCAGACCGCTGCGCCGGAGGACATCAGCACGAAGGCGTCGAGCTCGGCGTCGCCCAGCAGTTCGTCCAGCAGGGCGGCACCGGCGACCTTCGCGCGGAGGGCGGCGGTGAACTGCTCGGGCGTGACGTCGTCGAGTGACGGCTCCCGGGTGAGCACCCCGGCGGCGTGGACGACGGCCGTCGGCGGGTGCTCTTCCAGCAGGGCCGCAAGCGCTTGCGCGTCCGTGACGTCACACGCGGCGACGGTGACGCGCGTGCCGGACAGCTCCTCCACCAGCTCGCGCGCACCGTCGGCGTCGAGGCCGCGTCGGCTGGTGAGCACGAGGTGTTCGGCGCCCTTCGCGGCGAGCCAACGGGCGACGTGCGCGCCGACCGCGCCCGTGCCGCCGGTGATCAGCACGGTGCCGCGCGGAGTCCACTCGGGAGCGTCGCCGGTGAGCGGCGCGTGGGCCATCCGCTTGGCGAAGACGCCGGACGGGCGGATCGCGACCTGGTCCTCGTTGTCCACTCCGGACACGACGGCGGCCAGTTTCGCCGCGTCGCCGGGGCCGGCGACGTCCACCAGGCCACCCCAGGTGCCGGGGCGGTCGAGTGCGGCGACCGTGCCGAGGCCCCACACCATGGCGGCGGCCGGGTCGGCGTCGGAGAAGGCGTCCACGGCGACGGCGCCCCGCGTGACGACCCAGACCGGCGCGTCGATGTCGCCCAGGGCCTGCAGCAGCCCGATCGTGGTGAGCGCGGGGTTGTCCGCGCCGAGGGCGAGCAGCGAGAGCACGCCGTCGAACGGCCGGACCGCGGTGGCCTCGGTGATCAGGGTCGCGAGGTCGTCGGTGCTCTCGACGAACAGGCGGACGACGTCACCCTGCTCCGCGAGCGCGTCGGCCAGCTCGGCGGCGCCGGCGGGGGCGACGACCAACCAGGCGCCGGTCAGCCCGCCGGTGACGCCGCCGATCGGCGTCCACGACACGCGGTAGCGCCAGGAGTCCACGGTGGACAGTTCGGTGCGGCGGCTGTGCCACGTGGCCAGCGCCGGCACGACCTCGGCGAGGGGCTGTGCCTCGACGCCCAGCCGAGCGGCGAGCGCGGCGACGTCCCCTTCGGCGACGTCCTCCCAGAACTCCTGGTCGGCGACGGGCATGGCCGGCGAAGCCGGGGCGTCGGCTTCCTCGCGCCAGAAACGCTTGTGCTGGAACGGGTAAGTCGGCAGGTCGACGATCCCCGCCGCCGGGATCAGCGAGGACCAGTCGACCGAGCCGCCGCGGACCCAGTACTCGGCGAGTGAGGTCGCGAACCGCATCAGGTCGCCTTCGTCGCGGCGCAGGGTCCCGGCGACGGCACCGGCGTGGCCGGCTTCGTCGAGGGTCTCCTGGATGCTCATGGTCAGCACCGGGTGCGGGCTGATCTCCACGAACCGCGTGTAGCCGGCGGCGGCAAGCTGCGCGACGACCGGCGCGAACCGGACGGTCCGGCGCAGGTTGGCGAACCAGTATGCGGCGTCCACAGTGGAATCGCCGACGGGTTCGAGCGTCACCGTGGAGGTCATGGCGACCTCACCGCGACGGGGGCGAATCGGGCCCAGGTCGGCCAGCAGCCGGTCGGCCAGGTGCTCGACGTGCGCGGAGTGCGACGCGTAGTCCACCGGCACGCGCTTGGCGCGCAGACCCTCGGCGACGAGCTGGTCGCGCAGCTGGTCGAGCGCGTCGCCGTCGCCGGAGAGCACGGCGGAGGTGGCGCCGTTGTCGGCGGCCACCGAGATCCGGCCGTCCCACGCACCGAGGCGGGCTTCGAGGTCGGTCGCGGCCAGTCCGGCGGCGAGCATCCCGCCGCCCCGGCCGCCGAGGACCTCCCCGATGGCCTTGCTGCGCAGGGCGACCACGCGCGCACCGTCTTCAAGCGACAGCGCACCCGCGACACTCGCGGCGGCGATCTCGCCCTGCGAGTGGCCGATGACCATGTCCGGCTCCACGCCGTGCGCGCGCCACACCGCGGCCAGCGACACCATCACGGCCCACAGCATCGGCTGCACCACGTCCACGCGGTCCGCGGGCGGCGTGCCCGGCTCGCCGTGCAGGACGGCCAGCACCGACCAGCCGGTGAACTTGTGCAGCTCGGCATCGCATTCGGCCATGCGCGAGGCGAACACGGGCGACTGCCGCAGCAGCTGCGTCGCCATCCCGGTCCACTGAGAACCCTGGCCGGGGAAGACGAACACCGTCTTGCCGCGGACGTCGGCGGTACCCGTGACGACGTCGGGCCGGGAACTGAACTCCTGCAGCGCCTCCGCGGCCTGCTCCGGATTGTGCGCCAGGACCACGGCGCGCTGGTCCAGCCGGGCCCGGCCGGTCGCCAGCGTGTGCGCCACCCCGGCGAGCCCGGCGTCCACAGGGGACGCCAGCTGGGCGGCGGCCTCGGCCAGCGCGGCCGGGTTCTTCGCCGACACCACCAGCGGATACACCGGCGCCTCGCCCGGCTCGACGGCTTCGACCTCGGGTGCCTGCTCCAGGATCACGTGCGCGTTGGTGCCGCTGACCCCGAACGACGACACGGCACCGCGGCGCGCCCGCGCCACCTCGGGCCAGTCGCGCGGCTCGGCGAGCAGCTCCACGGCGCCGGACGTCCAGTCGACGTGCTTCGACGGCGTGCCCAGGTGGATCGTCCGCGGCAGCTTGCTGTGGCGCAGCGCCTGCACCATCTTGATCACCCCGGCGACACCGGCCGCGGCCTGCGGGTGGCCCATGTTCGACTTGATCGACCCGAGCAACAGCGGCTCACCCGACGTGCGCCGGCCGTAGGTCTCCAGCAGCGACTGTGCCTCGATCGGGTCACCGAGCGCGGTGCCCGTGCCGTGGGCCTCGACGGCGTCCACATCGGACACCGACAGCCCGGCGTCGGCCAGCGCCGCCTCGATCACCCGAACCTGCGAAGGGCCGTTGGGGGCGGAAAAGCCGTTGCTGGCCCCGTCCTGGTTCACCGCCGAGCCGCGCACCAGGGCGAGCACCCGGTGGCCGTTGCGCTGTGCGTCCGACAGTCGCTCCAGCACGAGGACACCCACGCCCTCGGCCCACGACGTGCCGTCGGCGTCGTCGGAGAACGACTTGCTGCGCCCGTCGGTGGCGAGGCCCCGGCGGCTGCAGAAGTCCACGAACATCTCCGGCGTGCCCATCACGGCGACACCGCCGGCCAGCGCCAGCGAACAGTCGCCGCGGCGCAGCCCCTGCGCCGCCAGGTGCAGCGCGACGAGCGAAGACGAGCAGGCCGTGTCCACCGACACGGACGGGCCTTCGAGCCCGAGCGTGTACGACACCTGGCCGGACACCAGGCTCCCGTCGGGGCTGCCGCCGCTGTAGTCGTGGTACATCACGCCCGCGTAGACTCCGGTGGGGCTGCCCTTGAGCGAGTGCGGGTCGAGCCCGGCGCGCTCGAACGCCTCCCACGACGCCTCCAGCAGGATGCGCTGCTGCGGGTCGGCGCGGCGCGCGTCGCGGGGGCTGATGCCGAAGAAGTCGGCGTCGAAATCCGGGGCGTCGTAGAGGAAGCCGCCGTGGCGGGTGTATGTCTTGCCCGGCCGCTCCGGCGTCGGGTCGTACACGCCCTCGACGTCCCAGCCGCGGTCGGCCGGGAACTCGCCGATCACGTCGCGGCCTTCGTCGACGACGTCCCACAGGTCGTCCGGTGTCCGCACGCCCCCGGGGTAGCGGCAGCTCATGCCGATGATCGCGATGGGCTCGGTGTCCCGGGCCTCCAGCTCGTGCACCCGCCGGCGGGCCTGCTGCAGGTCCGCGGTGGCGCGCTTCAGGTAGTCGCGGAGCTTGTCCTCGTTGCTCATGGTCTGCCTGTTCATCCGATGCCCAATTCGTCGTCCAGCACGGCAAAGAGCTCGTCGTCGGTGGCTTCGCCGAGGTCGGCGGTCGTTTCGCGGCCGGTGTGCGCGTCGGCCCACTTGCGCACGAGCGCGTCGAGGCGGGCGGTGACCTTGCCGGTCGAGCCGTTCAGCGAGCCGGCGGCGCCCGACAGCAGCGCCTCGAGCCGGTCGATCTCGGCCAGCACCGGGTCGGCCGGGCCGCGGCCCTCGCCCAGCAGGTCGTGCAGCCGGCGCGCGAGCGCGGCCGGCGTCGGGTGGTCGAAGACGACCGTGGCCGTGAGCTTGAGGCCGGTCAGCGCGCCGAGCTGGTTGCGCAGCTCCACGGAGGTGAGGGAGTCGAACCCCATCTCCTGGAACGCGCGCCCGGGCTCGACCGCGGCCCCGCTCGTGAAACCGAGGACCGCGGCGACCTGCTCCGACACGACCTCCAGCAGGTAGGCCTCGCGCTCGGCCTCCGCCACCGTGGCCAGCCGGGCGGCGACGGCCCCGTCCGCACGGCCCGCCCGCTTCGGCGCGGCCGGGCGGACGAAGCCGCGCAGCACGGGCGGGAGCACGTCCCGGCGAGCCTTCAGCGCGGCGCGGTCGAGGCGTACGGGCGCGAGCACGGCGTCGTCGGCGGTGAGGCACGCGTCGAGCAGGGCGAGGGCTTCACCGGTCGCCATCGGCGGGGTGCCGAGGCGACGGAGGCGACGCAGGTCCGCGGCGTCGAGCTCGCCGGCCATGCCGCCGTCCTCGGCCCACGCGCCCCAGGCGAGGGAGATCGCGGGTTTGCCTTGTGCACGGCGGTGTTCGGCGAGCTGGTCGAGGAAGGCGTTGGCCGCCGCGTACCCCGCCTGGCCGGCGGCGAGGACGGAGCTCGCGGCGGAGGAGAACAGCACGAAGGCGTCGAGGTCACTGGTGAGCTCGTGGAGGTTCCAGGCACCGTCGACCTTCGGTCCGAAGACGCGGTCGGTCTCGTCGTCGGTGAGGGTTTCGACGCGTCCGGCGGACGGAACGCCGGCGGCGTGGATGACGGCGGTGACCCGCGTGCGGTCCAGCATGGACCGCACGGAGCCGGGGTCGGTGACGTCGCAGCTTTTGATGGTGACGTGTGCGCCGAGGGCGGTGAGTTCGGCGCGCAGGTCGGCGGCGCCGGGTGCCTCCGCGCCGCGGCGGCTGGTGAGGAGCAGGCGGCGGACGCCGTGGGTGCCGACGAGGTGCCGGGCCACGACCGCGCCGAGCCCACCGGTGCCGCCGGTGATGAGGACGGTGCCGTCGGGGTCCCAGCCCAGGTCTTTCACGGTGGGTGCGGCGACGGTGAAGCGAGGTACGAAGGCCTGGCCATCGCGGACGGCGACCTCGGGCTCCTCGGTGAGGGAGGTCGGTTCGCCGTCGACGAGGAGGAACCGGCCCGGGTTCTCGGCCTCGGCCGCGCGGACCAGGCCCCACGCCGTTGCCAGCGCCGGGTGCACGTCTTCCCCGGCCACCGACACGGCGCCTCGGGTGACGACGGCCAAGCGACCGGTCCCGTCGAGCGTCTCGCGGATGGCGGTCAGCACCTCGCGGGTGATCGCGCGGGCCGCGGCGGGCACCGGACCGTCCGGAGTGGACAGTTCGAGGATGCGGGCGGCTTCGACGGGGACGGTTTGATTCGCCGGTTCCCACGAGGTGCGGAACAGCGAGTCCCTGGCGCCACCGAGTTTGTCGAGCGAAACCGCGCGGGCGGCGAGGGCGTCCACCGTCAGCACGGGGCCGCCGGTCGAATCGGCGATCCGCACCGTGATGGTGTCCGGGCCGGCCGGTGACACCCGCACCCGGAGCGCCGACGCGCCGGCGGAGTGCAGAGTCGTGCCGGAGAAGGAGAACGGGAGCATCGGCGCCGGGTCTGCGAGCAGAGAGCCCTGTTCGGGCACCGGGCCGAGGAGCTGGGCGTGCAGGGCGGCGTCGAGCAGGGCGGGGTGGAGACCGTAGTCGCGGGCCTCGGCGCCGTCGGCCAAGGTGACCTCCGCGTAGACGTCGTCGCCGGAACGCCACATGGCGCGCAGGCCCTGGAACGCCGGCCCGTAGTCGTAGCCGAGGGCCGCGAGCGTCTCGTACGGGTCGGCCAGGGCGACCTCGGTGGCGCCGGCGGGCGGCCATTCGGTGAGCCGCCACGACGGCGCTTCGGCCTCGGGCGTCACGAAACCACTCGCGTGGCGAACCCACTCGGCGGCCTCGTGGCGTCGCGAGTGGACGGTCACGGGACGTCGTCCGTCGGCGTCGGCGGCCTCCGCGGTCACCTGGATCGCGGCGCCTTCGGCCAGGGTGAGCGGGGCTTCGAGCGTGAGCTCTTCGAGGTGTGCGCAGCCGACCTCGTCGGCGGCGCGCTGCACCAGCTCGACGAACGCCGTGCCGGGTAGCAGGACGGTGCCGAGCACCACGTGATCGGCGATCCAGCCCGTGGCCGACAGCCGCCCGGTGAGCACGACGGTGTCGCGGTCGGCGAGGCGGACGACGGAGCTGAGCATCGGGTGCGCGGCGCGTTCCTGGCCGTGCTCGGCCGGATCGCCCGACGCTGTGGTGGCGGGCAGCCAGTAGCGGGTGCGGCGGAACGCGTAGGTCGGCAGGTCCACGCGCCGGGCCCCGGCGTAGAAAGTGTGCCAGTCCACCTCGACACCGCGGGTGTGGAGGGTCGCCAGGGCGGTGACCAGCGCGTGCGCTTCGGGCCGGCCCTTGCGCTGTGCGGGGACGAAGGCGTCGGCGGCCGTCACGCTGAGGATCGCGGCCGGGCCGACCTCGAGGAATGTGGTGACACCGTGGCCGAGCAACGTCTGCACGCCGTCGTGGAACCGCACGGCCGCGCGGACCTGGTGCACCCAGTAGTCCGGAGTGGACGGATCACCGCCGGCCGTGGCGACGACCGGGATCCGTGGCTTCGCGTAGGTGAGCTTCTTCGCCACCGCGGCGAACTCGGCGAGCATCGGTTCCATCAGCGGCGAGTGGAACGCGTGCGAGACCTTGAGCTTCGTGGACTTGCGCTCGCTGAAGTTCGCAACCACATCGGCGACGGCTTCCTCGCTGCCGGAAAGCACGACGGAGTCAGGGCCGTTGATCGCGGCGACGCTGACGTTCGGGGTCAGGTGTGGCGTGACCTCGTCCTCGGTCGCCTGCACCGCCACCATCGCGCCGCCGGCCGGAAGGGCCTGCATCAGCTTCGCGCGGGCCGAGACCAGCGTGGCAGCGTCCTCGAGGGACAGGATCCCGGCGACGTGCGCCGCGGCCAGCTCGCCGATCGAGTGCCCCAGCACGTGGTCGGGCCGCACCCCCCACGATTCGAGCAGCCGGAACAACGCCACCTCGAACGCGAACAACGCCGGCTGCGTGTATCCGGTCCGCTCCAGCAGCTCGGCGTCGTCCAGCGCCGCCTTCAGCCCGGGGTCGAGCAGCGCACACGCCTGGTCGAAGGCCTCGGCGAACACCGGGTACGCCGCCGCGAGCTCCCGGCCCATGCCCGCGTGCTGCGCGCCCTGGCCGGTGAAGACGAACGCCGTACGGCCCGAACCGCGGACGCCCCGGATACCGCCTTCGGCCAGCCCGGCCAGCAGCTCTTCGCGGTTCGCGCCGACGACCACCGCGCGGTGGTCGAGTGAAGACCGGGTCGTGGCCAGGGAAAACCCGACGTCCGTGATCGGCAGCGCCGAATCGAGGCGCTGGGCGAGGTTCTCCACCTGGGCGTCCAGCGCGTCCCCCGAGTCGGCCGACAGCGGCCACACCACAACCGGCACCGAAACTACCGGCACCGAAACTTCCGGCTCGGTCACTTCCGCCTCGGGCGTCGGAGCTTCCGCCTGCTCGATGATCACGTGTGCGTTGGTGCCGCTGATCCCGAACGACGACACCGCCGCCCGCCGCGGCCGCCCGGTTTCGGGCCACTCGCGCGCCTCGGTGAGCAGCTCGACCGCGCCCGACGCCCAGTCGACGTGGGGCGAAGGAGCGTCCACGTGCAACGTCTTCGGCAGTACTGCGTGCCGGATGGCCTCGACGACCTTGATGATCCCGCCGACGCCCGCCGCGGCCTGCGTGTGGCCGATGTTGGACTTGAGCGAACCGAGCCACAGCGGTTCCGCGCGTTCCTGGCCGTAGGTGGCCAGCAGGGCCTGCGCCTCGATCGGATCGCCGAGCTTCGTGCCGGTGCCGTGTCCCTCGACGAGGTCGACGTCGGCGGTCGTCAGGCCGGCCGACGCGAGCGCGCTGCGGATCACCCGCTGCTGCGCCGGTCCATTGGGGACGGTCAGGCCGCTCGACGCGCCGTCGGAGTTCACCGCGCTGCCGCGCACCACGGCGAGCACGGGGTGGCCCAGCCGCTGCGCGTCGGAAAGGCGTTCCAGCACGAGCATGCCCGCGCCCTCGCCCCAGCCCGTGCCGTCGGCCGCGGCGGCGAACGCCTTGCAGCGCCCGTCGTCGGACAGCCCGCGCTGCTCGGTGAAGTAGACGAAGGTCTCGGGCGTCGCCATCACCGTGACGCCGCCGACGAGCGCGAGCGAGCAGTCGCCGCGGCGCAGCGCCTGGCCGGCCCAGTGCAGGGCGACGAGCGACGAGGAACACGCGGTGTCCACGCTCAGCGCGGGACCTTCCAGCCCGAGCGCGTAGGCGACGCGGCCGGACACCACACTGCCGGCGGCCGCGTGGCCCGCGTAGTCGTGGTACATCACGCCGGTGAACACACCGGTGCTGCTGCCGCGCAGGGCTTCCGGCACGATTCCGGCGCGTTCCAGCGCTTCCCACGCCGTTTCCAGCATGAGCCGCTGCTGCGCGTCCATGGAAAGCGCCTCACGCGGGGAAATGCCGAAGAATTCGGGGTCGAATTCGGCCGCGTCGTAGAGGAACCCGGCTTCGTGCGTATTCGTGGTGCCGGGGCGTTCTCCGGTGGGGTCGTGCAGGGTGTCGAGCGGCCAACCGCGGTCCGCCGGGAACTCGCCGATGGCGTCGGTGCCGGTGGCGACCAGCCGCCACAGGTCTTCCGGCGTCCGGACCCCGCCCGGGTAGCGGCAGGCCGTGCCGACGATCGCCAGGGGTTCGCTGTCGCGGTCGCGCGATTCCTGCAGGGCGCGCTTGGTCTCGCGCAGTTCCGTCGTCGCGCGTTTGAGATACCCGAGCAGTTTGCGCTCGTTCTCACCGGACGGGCTTTCGGTACTCACGGATTCGACCCACCTAACCGCGGAAAGGGGTGGAAGGTGCCACGTCGAAAACGCTACCGAGGCCCTGGTGGCCGCCCCACCCCTAACGGGGCCGGGCGGCCCCACAATCACCGCGTCAGCTCGGCCAGCACAGCGTGCGGGGCCGGCAGCGCGGCGATTTCCTCGCGCAGCGCCACGGCTTTGGCCCGCACCCCGCCGTCGGCCACCACGTCGGCGACGTGCTCGACGGCGCCGACGAACCCGGCACCGGCTTCGGCCACCCGGGTCGCGAAATCGTTTCTGGCCAAGGAAAGCTGCGGCAGGCCGTGCGCCACCGCCGCGAGCGCGAGGGCGGGGTCGCCGTCGTGGACGACCGCGGCGCACGTGGGCACCACGGCGGCGGGCGGGGCGACGTCGACGAGCTTCACGTTGGCAGGCACCGTGGTCCCCGGGCCGAACGTGTCGGCGCGCGCCGCGCACAGCAGCTCGGCGTCCACAGTGGCCACGGCGTCGAAGACCGGGCCGAACAGCGAGGTGTCGTCGAGGGAAAGCAGGATCCGGGCCCGCCGGGCCTTGCGGCGCAACCAGTTCGGCACCACGACGGGGCCGAAGTGCGGCACGTGCCGCACGGCTCGCACGTCCGAACTCGTGGCCCGCAATGAAGGCGGCACGACGTCGAACGTGGCGTCGGCGTCGGAAGCGGCCGGTTCGTCACCGGCGCCGAGCAGCCGAACCGCCATGGCCTCGACCGCGCGCGCGGCGGCCGTGCCGGCGGGTGCCAGCGCGTCGGAGACCACGACCTCGGGCCGCCAGAGCTTGGCGAACTCGACCAGCGCGACCGATTCGGCCAGCGTTTCCCCGTCGCCCTCTTCGAGGTCCACGGCGACGCAGCCGGTGGCGAGGATCTCCTCGACGAACGAGGGCCGTCCGGCGATCTTCACGTCGTGGCCGGCGGTGCGCAGCGCCCACGCGAGCGGGACGAGCGTGCGCAGACGAGCGGGCGACGACGGCACGGCCAGGAGTACTCGCATGGAAATCCACTCCAGAAAAGGGAAACCGGGCCGGCCCGGTGCGGATAGTCGAATTCGAGACTATCCACCCGGAACCGGCCCGCGTACCCCTAGAAAAGCTCACTGCCCGGGCAGCGTCACCGCCTCGATCGGGCTGCGGCGCATGGCCAGCCGGGCCGAAAGCGCGGTGACGGGCCACACGATCACGAACACCGCCGCGATGACCGCGAAGAACACCCAGATCGGCCCGACCGGCACGATGGTCCCCGACGAGATCGCCATGGGCACCATGGTGAACAACGAGATCACCGTGCCGAGCACGATCCCGAGCACCGCCAGGATCCCGCCCTCGATCATGAGCATCGACCGGACCTGACGCCGCCCCGCGCCCGCCAGCCGCTGCACGCCGAACTCCCGCCGCCGCGAAAGCACCGCCACCGCAAGGGTGTTGACGGCCGCGATGGCCGCGTACGCGATGGCCAGCACGGCCAGCAGGTAGTGGATCATCGCCTCGACGTCGGCGCTGGCGGCGAAGCTCTCCGTCAGCGTGTCCGAGTCGCCGACCACGACCCCGGGCCAGTTGTGCGTCGCCGCGGTGACGGCCGAGACGACCGCCGACGCGTCCTGCCCGTCCGCCGCACGCACCAGCAGCCGGCTCGCGACGCCGGACGTGGTGTGCTGGGCGAGCAAAGCCGCCGGCAGCACGATGCTCGGGTAGCCGGAAGGGCTGTCGAGCAGCGCGACGATCCGCACGTGCGCCTGGCCCCCGTCACCGAGGCGCATGGTGATGGTGTCGCCGAGCTTGAGGTCCAGGTCGTCGGCGATGTCCTCGGGCAGCGCCACGGTGTCGCCGGTGAGGTCGCGCAGCGTCCCCGAGGTGACGGGCGTGGCGAGCACGCTGGTGTCACCCGCGTCGACGCCGAGCAGCCGACCCGGGTCGCTGCCGTTGCCGTCGTAGGGTTCCTCGATCCAGCCTTGGCTCGTGACGAGTGGCGAAACCGTGCCCACTCCCGGCACCTGCTGCACGGCGCGGATCAGCTCGGGCGAGAGCGCGCCGGTGCCGCTGTCCACCACCGCGTCGGCCTGCAGCTGCTCGGCATACGCGCCGACGATCGCGTGCTGCTGCGTGGTTTCCGCGTACACGTTGCCCAGCGCGACCGCCGTCGCCAGCGTGATCGGCGTGAGCACCGCGGCGAACGCCACGGCGCGCGTGCGCGAGTTGATCACGGCCAGCGTCGCGTCGCGGCCGCCGACCCGCCGGATCAGCGGGCCGAAGCGCGTGGCGACGTAGGCCATCAGCTCCGGGCCGATCAGCGCGACGGCGATCGAACCGGTCAGCACGGCCGGACCGCACGCGGCCGAGGCGATGTCCACGGGCAGGAACAGCGTCGCCACGGCCAGGACGACCGTGAACCCGGCGAAGATCTTCGCGCCGAACTTGCGCACGTCGTTGACCTTCGCCGACGGGATCGACGCCTCGGCGAGCGCCTGCAGCGGACGCGACCGTGCGGCCGGCAGCGCGGCGAACCACGCCGCGGCGAACGAGATCCCGAGCGCCAGCAGCAGACCACCTGCGAACGCGATGATCCCCTGGCTGAACTCCAGCTGCGGCGGCAGCACGCCGTCCTCGGTGGTGATCGCGAAGATCCGCGTGCCGACGAACCGGCCCAGGAACACGCCCGCGATCGCGGCCAGCACGGCAACCACCATCGTCTCGGACAGCACCATGCGGTGCACCTGTTTCGGCGTCGCACCCGTGGCCCGCAGCAGCGCGAGCTCCTGCTGGCGCTGGCGCACGGTGAGGCTGATCGTCGCCGACACCACGAGCGCCATCACGACCAGCACCATGCCGCCGAAGACCCCGGCGAGCAGGATCAGCGGCAGCTGCGCGGCCTCGATGCCCGGGAATTCCGCGGAACCGCGGTCGGCTCCGGTCAGCACGGTCAGGCCCGGCACCTGCTCGGCGAGGCGGCCGGCCAGGTCGTCGGCGTCGACGCCGGGCGCCGGGAAGACGCCGGCGAGGTCGACGGTGCCCGGGTGCGTGGCGAACTGCTGCACGTCCCCGGCTGAGAAGAAGAACGCCGGCCCCGAAACGTCGGAGCGCGCGATGCCCGTCACGACGAAGTCGCGCGGCTGCGCGCCGTCCACGGCGATGGCCACCTGGCCGCCGACCTGGACCCCGGTGGCGGACGCCTCGTCCAGCACGACCTGCCCGGCGTTCTGCGGCGGCGTGCCGTGCACCAGCGTGTAAGGCGCCAGCGCGGCCGACTCCCACCCGTGCCCGGCGAGTGTGTCGCCGCCCGCCTGCGGCCCGGCCGCGGTCACGACCACCGCCGGGAACGAGACGTCGGGCACGACCTGGCGCACGCCCTCCACACCCGCCAGCTTCGCGAGCTGGTCCGCGGGCACGCCGGCGCGTTCGCTGTAGGGCACGACCTGCGACTCTTCGTCGGGCAGCTTGAACCCGGCCGAACCGCCGACCACCACGGGCGCCGCGGCGAGCCGCTGGGGCTGCGCGTCGAGCGTCAGCGCGGTTTCGAACAGGCCGCCGCACGCGATGAGCAGCGAGCAGCCGACGAGGATCGCGACGAACGTCGCCAGCGAGGCGGCGGCGCGGAACCGCAGGCTGGCCAGCGCCATCCGGAGCACCACGCGCCGCGGGCTCACTGCCGCCCCCTCGCCAGCTTGGCCTGGGCGCCGAGGCGCGCCAGCTCGCCGGCCACGGCCTCGACGGCCGGGGCGGTCATGCGCGTCACGATCTGACCGTCCACAAGGAACAGCACCGTGTCGGCGAACGAAGCCGCGACCGGGTCGTGCGTGACCATCACAATGGTCTGGCCGGCGTCGGCGAGCTCGCGCAGCAGGCCGAGGACCTCGAGCGCGGTGCTCGTGTCGAGGGCGCCGGTCGGCTCGTCGGCGAACGTCACCTCTGAACGGCCGGCGAGCGCGCGGGCGATCGCCACGCGCTGCTGCTGGCCGCCGGAAAGCTCACCGGGGCGGTGCTTCACGCGGTGCGTGAGCCCGACCCGCTCGACGACCTGCGCGATCCACGCCCGGTCGGGCTCACGCCCGGCGAGCAGCATCGGCAGCGTGATGTTCTCCTCGACGTTGAGCGCCGGCATGAGGTTGAACGACTGGAACACGAACGCCACGTGCTCGCGCCGCAGCTCCGTCAGCTGGGTCTCGCTCTTGCCCTTGAGGTCGGCGCCGACGAGCGTGACGCTGCCCGAGTCGGGCCGGTCGAGGCCCGCCGCGCAGTGCAGCAGCGTGCTCTTGCCGGACCCCGACGGGCCCATCACCGCGGTGAAGCTGCCGCGCGGGAAGTCGACGCTGACGCCGGCGAGCGCGACGACCTCGTTCTCTCCGCGCCCGTACGTCTTTTTCACGGAGTCGAGCCGGACGGGCGACCCGGTGGCCGTCATCGTCGTCATGACCGGGCGACCCTCTCCTTCGCGCGGCCGCGGACCGCGAGCCACCAGGGCACCACGATCACGGCGCCGCCGAGGAGCGGCCAGATCCAGAACGGCGAGTGGTTCAGGCTCAGCGTGACGGCACACATGATCACCCAGATCAGCAGGTGGATCGCCGTGGCCACGAGCCACACGATCGTCACCACCTTCAAAGCGGTGGTGCGCCCCCCGGCCGTCGAACTGTCTGTCGTTTCGGCCATCTCGGCCCCCGATCGTTGAACTGTGTATGGCTTGCACAGTTTAGCGGACCAGTTCGCCAAGGGGAACCCAGGACCCTCTTCACCAGGTCAGGGGTTGCGCGTCAGTCGCCGGCGAGGCGCATCCGGCGGTCGCGCTCACGAGTCGACCACAGGCCGAGCACGATCAGGCCGCCGCCGAGCACGGGCCAGATCGGCCACGGCCCGTCCCAGTGGCCGCTGACCAGGCCGAGGATCAGGTAGACGAGCACGTTGACCACACTCGCCACCGCCCACACCGCCGCACCAACCCGGGGGGCGGCCTGCAGGATCGCCGGCACCGCGGCGTCGGCGCTGCCGGCCACGCCGGCGGTCAGCGCGGCGTAGTCGCCGGCCGATTCGACCCGGGCGATCCGTTGCGCCGCCTCGGCTTCGTCGTACTGCCCTTCATCGCGTGCGTGCTCGATCCGCGTGACCGCGAGCTTGCGGTCCAGCTCGGTGACCTCCGTGCGCTCCGGCCACAGGAGCCTGCCGATGGCCGAAGCCACCGGCTTGGTCTCGATCACGTCCGCTCGCCCTCCGCCCGAATCAGTGCAAGACTCTCACAGTTTACTGCCGGAGTACTCGCCAGGGAAGATGCGGACCATGCTGGACAGGGACACGACACCCGAACGGCCCCCGGGGCTCACGCTCGCCTGGGGCGGCGCTCCGCCGCCACGCCGCGGACCGCGGCCCGCGCACACCGTCGAACAGATCGTCGCGGCGGCCGTGGAGCTCGCCGACGCCGAGGGCGCCGCGGGCGCCTCCCTGCCGAACATCGCGCACGAGATCGGCGTGACGACCAACGCGCTGTACCGCTACGTCAGCTCGAAAGAGGAGCTGACGGTGCTGCTCGCCGACGCGGGCTGGGGCCCGCCGCCGCCGGCCTTGGTCGCGTCCGACGACTGGCGCGCCGACGTGCGGGCCTGGGCCCGTGCCGTCGTCGACCGGCTGCTGACCCGCCCGTGGCTGCTGGACCTGCCGCGCAGCGGCGACGCGATCACCCCGAACCGCCTGGCGTGGACGGAGCTCCTCCTGACGGCCCTGACCCGCGCCGGTGTCCACAAAGGACATCTGCTCGGTTGCGTCACCATGGTGACGGGCTTCGCCCACGCCGCCGCGGCGCGGCTCGCGTCCCCGGCCGGTCCCGGGGAGGCAACCGCCGTGCGGGATCACCTGCTGCCCCACCTCGACCGCCTCGGCTCGACACACCTGGCCGGCCTCGTCACGGACGGCCAGTACCCGGCGACAGAACCCGAGGCGGACGCGTTCCTCGAAGCCGGCCTCGACCACGTCGTCGCCGGCGTGTCCGGCTTCGCCGAGTCCCGCTGACCCGCTCGCCCGGCCCGGAGCGCCCCCATGCGGCGTTCGGTGCGTTGAGCGCCACCAACGCCGCATTGGGGTGCGGTGAGCAGGGGGTCAGGCGAGGTCGGTGAGCCAGGCCGAGACGGCGCGGGCGGTGGTGGGGGCGTCGGTGTCGATGAGGGTGAAGTGGTGGCCCGGGACGGTGCGGGTGCTGCCCGCGTGGGACCAGGTGGTGCGCCACGTCGTGGCGGCCGGGTCGAACGGGTCCGTGGGCCGCACGAGCAGCGACGGGGTGGCGAGGTCCGTGACCGTGATCCGCGGCAGCAGGTCCATGTAGCGGGCCATCGCCGTGAGCTTCGTGCGGTCGAAGGAGCCGTACTGCGATTCGTGACGCAGCATGCCCTTCGCGAGGTCCGCGGCGGCCTCCTCGCTGGCGCGGACGTCTTCACCGGCGCCTTCGTGGATCACGTAGGTGTCCAGCAGGACGGCGCCGGCGGCCGGGGTGCCGGTGCGTTCCAGGGCTTCCGCGACGGCGTGGACGAGGATGCCCGCCGACGAGTAGCCCAGCAGTGCGAACGGACGGTCGCCCGCCGCCTTGCGCAGGCTTTCCGCGAGGACCTCGACGATCGCCTCCGGCGTCGACGGCAGCGCCTCCCCGGGCAGGAAGCCCGGCATCGGCACCGCGTGCAGCTCGTGGTCACCGGGGAACCCGGCGGCGAGCTTCGCGTACTGGTACACCCCGCCCGTCGCGACCGGGGTCGCGAAGCAGAACAGTTGCGGGTCGGCCGACCCCTCCTTGAGCCGCACCGGCGCGGGCAGCCGGTCGACGTCGGCGGGTGAGGTGAACGCGGGACGCAGGTTCGCGACCGCGCCCAGCATGCTCAGCCCGTCCTGCACCCGGCCGGCGCGCACCGCGTCGGCGAAGAGTTCCTGCAGGGAGTCGTCTTCCGCCGGAGCCGCTACTGTCGTGTCCCATTCGGACAGCAGGTGTGTGGCCAGGCCGGCCGGGGTCTGGTGGTCGAACACCACCGTGGCCGGCAGGCGGAGGCCGGTGTCGTCGTTGAGGCCGTTGCGCAGCTCGACGGCCGTGAGCGAGTCGAGGCCCGACTCCAGGAAGTGGCGCGACGCGTCGATCGCCGTGCCGCCGGCGTAGCCGAGCAGCGCCGCCGTCCGGTCCAGGATCAGGTCCAGTACGGCCCGTTCACGCTGCAGCGGTTCGAGCGAGGCCAGCCGCTGCTTCAGGCCTTCCGCGTCGCCCGCGGCCCGCGACGCCGTGCGCCGCGAAGGCGTGACAAGCGTGCGGAACACCGGCGGCACGTCCTCGGTGTCGCCGGCCAGCACCTTCATCGGCACGAGCAGCGCCTCCGGCCGCGCCACGGCGGCGTCGAACAGCGCCATTCCTTCCTCCGCGGACAGCGGCGAGATCCCGTTGCGCACCAACCGGTCCCGGTCGCTCTCGGACAGCCCCGCGTCCTCCCACAGGCCCCACGCGAGCGACTGCGCGGGCCGCCCGCGGAACCGCCGGTGCGCGGCGAGGCCGTCGAGGAACGTGTTGGCCGCGGCGTAGCTGCCCTGGCCCGCGTTGCCGAGCAGCCCGGCGACGGAGGAGAAGAGCACGAACGCCGACAGCTCGAGGCCTTCGGTGAGGCGGTGCAGGTTCAGTGCCGCGTCGGCCTTCGGCCGCAGCACCGCCGAGAGCCGCTCGCGGGTGAGCGACGGCAGGGTGGCGTCGTCGACCACCGCGGCCAGGTGCACCACCGCGGTCAGCGGGTGCTCGGCCGGGATCGCGGCCAGCACCTCGGCGAGCGCGGCTTCGTCGGCCGCGTCGCAGGCCGCGACGGTCACCGATGCGCCCGACGAAGTCAGCTCGTCGACCAGGCCGGGAGCCGAACCGCGCCGGCTGACCAGGACCAGCCGCCGCACGCCGTGCTCGGTCACCAGGTGCCGCACGAGCTGCGAGCCGATCGCCCCGGTGGCCCCGGTGACGAGCGTCGTCCCGTCGGGACCGAACGCCGTCACGGGCTCGGCCGACGGCGCGGGGCGCGTGAGCCGTCCGGCATACGCGACGCCGGAGCGGAGCACGAACTGCGGCTCCCCGGAGTCCGGCAGACCCGGCAGCAGCGCCAGTGAAGCCTCGTCGGAGTCGACGAGCACGAACCGGCCCGGATTCTCCGACTGCGCCACGCGCACCAGGCCCCACAGCGCGGACCCGGCGAGATCCGTCACGTCCTCGCCGTCGCGCGCCACCGCGCCGCTCGTGAGCACGACCAGCGTGGCCGCCGAGAACTCTTTCTGGGAGAGCCAGTTCTGCACGTCCTCCAACGCGTCACCGATCTCAGCCGGCGTGCGGCGATCGAGCAGCACGACGTCCGGCACGGGGCCGGCGGCGAGCACCGCGTCGAGACTCGGGAACAGCGCGGGCACCGCTGTGCCGGTCGCCGGCACGGGCAGCCAAGCCCAGCCGAACAGCGACTCGGGCGCCCGGGTGGCCACCGCACCACCGGCGGCGGTCCGCAGCACCAGCGACTCGACCGACGCGACCGGACGCCCGGTCTGGTCGGCCAGCTCGATCGCCACGGAGTCCGCGCCCAGCGGCGTGATCCGCACGCGCAGCCGGCTCGCGCCCACCGCGTGCAGCCGCACGCCGGTCCACGCGAACGGCAGCCCGCCCTCGACCGTCACGGTCTCGGCGAGCCCGATGGCGTGCAGCGACGCGTCGAGCGCAGCCGGGTGCAACCCGAACCGCTCGGCGGCCGGGTCGTCCAGCACGACCTCCGCGAAGACCTCGGCACCCGACACCCAGGCGGCCGTCAGCCCCTGGAACGCCGGCCCGTAACCGAGGCCCGCGGCAGCGAAACCTTCGTAGAACCCTTCCAAGTCAACGGGTTCCGCCCCCGCAGGCGGCCAGACGGACAGCCCCGCGGGCTCCGCCCCCGCGTCCGGGGCGAGCACCCCGGTGGCGTGCCGCACCCACGGCTCGGCGGCATCGGCCTGCGAGAACACCGACACGGTGCGGCGACCCGAGCCGTCCGGCTCGTCCACGACCACCTGCAAGCGCACCTTGCCCAGCTCCGGCAGCACGAGCGGCGCTTCCAGAGTGAGCTCGTCGATCCGCGGGCAGCCAGCCTCGTCACCGGCCCGCACGGCCAGCTCGACGAAAGCCGCGCCCGGGAACAGAATCACGCCGCCGACGGTGTGGTCGGCCAGCCACGGGTGCGTGTGCACCGACACCTGGCCGGTCAGCACCACCTGCGCGGAACCGGCCACCGTGAGCGACGCGGCCACGAGCGGGTGCTCCGTCGCGTCGAGCCCGGTGGTCACGAGGTCGCCGGTGGCGTGCATGGCCTCCATGTCCACCTCGGGCCAGAAGCGGGTGCGGCAGAAGGCGTACAACGGCAGCGGCACCTGATCGGCACCGCGGAACAGCTTGGCGGGCGCGAGACCGAGGCCGTGCGCGAAGAACCGGCCGGCGGCCAGCTGCGCACCCCGGAGCTCACCCTTGGCCTTGGCGCGCAACGGGATCACCACGACGTCACGCGGGTCACCGGCGAGACACGTCTGGGTCATCGCGGCGAGCGTGCCGTCGGTGCCCAGCTCCACGTACCGCGCGGCGCCGAAGTCCTCCAGGGCTCGCACACCGTCGAGGAACCGCACCGACTGACGGCAGTTCGCCACCCAGTACTCCGGGTCGCACCAGCGCTCCGGGTCCACCACCACACCGTCCACCGTGGACACAATCGGCAACCGGGCGGGCTCGTAGGTGAGCTCTTCGGCGATCTCGCGCAGCTCGTCGAGGATCTCGTCGAGCAACGGCGAGTGGATGGCCTGGCTGATCGCGAGCCGTTTGGTGCGCCGGCCTTCGGCCTGGAAGTGCTCGGCGATGGCCACCACGTCGGGCTCGGCACCGGACACGACGAGTGAGCGAGGGCCGTTGATCGCGGCGATCCCGCACGCCGGGGTGAGCAGCGGCGTGACCTCGGCTTCGTCGGCTTCGACCGCGAACACCGCACCGCCGGAGAGGTCCTGCATGAGCTGCCCGCGATGCGCGACGAGCTTCGCCGCATCCTTGAGCGACAGCACCCCGGCCACGTGCGCGGCGGCGATCTCGCCCACGGAGTGGCCCAGCAATACCCCTGGCCGCAGGCCCCACGACTCGACGAGCCGGTAGAGCGCCACCTGCATGGTGAACAGGGCGGCCTGCGTGAACGCCGTGCGGTCGAGCAGCTGCGCGTCGACCGAGCCCTCGTCGGCGAACATCACCTCGCGCAGTGAGCGGCCCAGGTGGTCGTCGAACAGCACACTCGCCTGGTTGAAGGCGTGTTCGAACACCGGGAACGCGGCGCACAGCTCACGACCCATCCCCGGCCGTTGCGTGCCCTGTCCCGGGAAGAGGAACGCGGTCACCCCGCCGCGGGCGATGCCGCGCACGACGGCCGGCGAGTCCTCCCCCGCGGCCAGCGCGGTGAGGCCAGCCACCAGTTCGGCCCGGTCGTCGCCGGCCACCGCCGCGCGGTAGGACAGCATCGGTTCGCGCACGGCCAGCGAGAACCCGACGTCGAGCGGGTCCAGGTCCGGGTGCTCCTCGAGGTGCGTCAGCAACGCGGCAGCCTGCAGCGGCAGAGCTTCCTGCGTACGGGCCGTGAGCAGCCACGGCGGAAGGGCCGTGCCACGCTCACCCGGCGCCCGCACCGGTTCTGGCGCGGCGACGGGCGGCGCCTGCTCCACGATCACGTGCGCGTTGGTGCCGCTGTACCCGAAAGCCGAGACGGCGGCGCGGCGCGGACGGTCGCGCTCGGGCCACGGGATCGTCTCGGCGAGCAGCCGCACGGTGCCCGGCGACCAGTCGACGTGCGGCGACGGGTCGCCGCCGTGCCGCGTCATCGGCAGCTCGCCGTGGCGCATCGCCAGGATCATCTTGATGACCCCGGCCGCACCCGCGGCGGCCTGCGTGTGCCCGATGTTCGACTTCACCGAGCCGAGCCACAGCGGGTCGTCGGCCGAGCGCTCGCGGCCGTAGGTGGCCAGCAGCGCGTTGGCCTCGATCGGGTCGCCCAGCGTGGTGCCGGTTCCGTGGCCCTCGACGACGTCGACGTCCGCGCCGGTCAGCCCCGCGAGCTTGAGCGCGCGGCGGATCACGCGCTCCTGCGAAGGCCCGTTGGGTGCGGTGAGCCCGTTGGACGCGCCGTCCTGGTTGACCGCGCTCGCGCGGATCACCGCGAGGACCTCGTGGCCGTTGCGCTGCGCGTCGGCGAGGCGCTCGACCACGAGCAGGCCCACGCCTTCGGCCCAGCCCACGCCGTCGGCCGCGGCCGAGAACGCCTTGGTGCGCCCGTCGGACGCCGTGCCGCTGTTGTCGAAGTGCACGAACGGTTCCGGCGAGACGAGCGCGGACACCCCGCCCGCGAGGGCGAGCGAGCAGTCGCCCTGGCGCAGGGCCTGGATCGCGAGGTGCAGGGCGACCAGCGAAGACGAGCACGCGGTGTCGACCGAGACGGCCGGGCCCTCCAGCCCGTAGGTGTAGGCGACGCGACCGGAGACCACGCTGCCGAGCGCGCCGGAGCCGCGGAACAGGCCGTTGTGCGCGAGCGTGCCCAGCGGGCCCGGGTCGTAGTCCGACTGCATCACGCCGGCGAACACGCCGGTGTCGGTTCCCTTGAGCGACAACGGGTTGATGCCCGCCGACTCGCACGCCTCCCACACGGCCTCGAGCAGCATGCGCTGCTGCGGGTCCATCATCACGGCTTCGTTGGGGCTGATGCCGAAGAAGCCGGCGTCGAAGTCGGTGGCGTCGGTGACGAACCCGCCGTTGGGTTCCTTGCCCGCGGCCGCCGACAGCCCGAGCCAGTAGTCGAGGTCCCACGCGCGGTCCTCGGGGAAGCGGGACGTGCCGTCGCCCCCGTTCACGACGAGCTGCCAGAACTCCTCGGGTGTGCGGACGCCGCCGGGGAAGCGACAGGCCATGCCCACGATGGCGATCGGCTCGTCGGCGCCGAGGGCGACCACGGTCTGCTCCGGCTCGGTGGCGTCGCCGAGGTCACCGAGCAGCGATTCGTGCAGGTGCGCCGCCAGGTCACCCGCGGTCGGGTAGTCGAAGACGAGCGTGGCCGTGAGGCTCAGGCCCGTCGCTTCGTTGAGCGTGTTGCGCAGCTCGACCGCGGTGAGCGAGTCGAACCCGAGGTCCTTGAACGCGCGGTCGGCGTCGACGACGTCGGCCGAACCGTGCCCGAGCACTGCGGCCGCGTGGGCGATGACCAGCTCACGCAGGTGGTCGAGCCGTTTGTCGGCCGGGAGCCGGATCAGCTTGCCCAGCAACGAGTCCGCGCCCGCCTCGCGGTCGGAGACCGTGCGCCGCGCCGCCGGGACGAGGCCGCGCAGCAGGTCGGGCACGCCGCCCGCCTCGCGCCACGCGGGCAGGTCGAGCTTGATCGGCACGAACACGTCGCCGGCCGAGCCGACGGCCGCGTCGAAGAGCGCGAGGCCCTCTTCCGCCGTGAACGCGCCGAGGCCGCGCTTGCCGTGGGTCTCGCCGGCCATGCCCGCGGCCGACTCCCACATGCCCCAGGCCAGCGAGTGCGCCGGTTTGCCCTCGGCGCGGCGGTGGGTGGCGAGGGCGTCGAGGAAGGCGTTGGCGGCGGCGTAGTTGGCCTGGCCGGGCGCGCCGAGCACGCCGGCCGCCGAGGAGAACGTGACGAACGCGGCGACATCGCCGGCCAGCTCGTGCAGGTGCCACGCGGCCAGCGCCTTGGGGTCGAAGACGCCGTCGATGCGCTCGGGCGTGAGCGAAGGCAGTACCCCGTCGTCGAGGACGCCGGCCGCGTGGACCACGGCGTGGATCGGGTGCTTCTTCAGCAGCCGCTTCACGGCGGCGGCGTTGGCGAGGTCGCACGCGGCCACGGTGGCCTCGGCCCCCAGCTCGGCCAGCTGCGCGACCAGCTCGGCTACACCCGGCGCCTTCTTGCCGCGGCGGCTGACCAGCAGGAGCTTCTTCGCGCCCCGCCGGGCCAGGTGCGTCGCGACGATCCGGCCCAGCGCACCCGTGCCGCCGGTGAGCAGCACCGTTCCGGCGGACCAGTCCACGGGCTCGCCCGGCTCCGGCACCGCGCGGGCCAGCCGCGGCACGCGCACGTCGTCGCCGGAGACGCGCACGGCCGTCTCGTCGGCGACCGCGACCGCGGCGAGCTGGTCGGGGGTGGACTCGCCTTCCACCAGCACGATCCGGCCGGGGTTCTCCACCTGCGCCGAGCGGACGAGCCCGGCGACGGCCGCACCGGCCAGGTCACCGCGGGTCACGACGACCAGCTTGCCCTCGACCGATTGCAGCTCCCTCAGTGCATTGTGGACAGCCGCCCGCGCACTTTCGGCGTCGTTGCCGGTGCCGGCTTCGTACACGGTGTAGTCGGTGGTGCCCGCGTCCGGCAATGTCGTCGGGACCCAGTCGAGCGAGTACAGCGAGTCGGTGCTGCTCGGCGTCGATCGCGCGGCGGCGAGCTGCTCCTCGCTGATCCGGCGCAGCGTCAGGCCACCGACGCGGGCGACCGGCGCACCGCTGGTGTCCGCGAGCCGGAGCTCCACGGTCTGCTCGCCCGTCGGGTGGACCTGCACGCGCAGCGAGGACGCGCCGGCCGCGTGAAGCTCCACATCGGACCACGCGTAGGGCAGCGTCGTGCCCTCACCGGCCGCATTGCTGAGGCCCACGGCGTGCAGGGTCGCGTCGAACGCCGCGGGGTGCAGGCCGAACGCCTCCGCACTCATGCGGTCCTGCTCGGGCAGCGCGACCTCGGCGAACACGTCGTCGCCGCTGCGCCACGCGGCCCGCAGGCCGCGGAAGACCGGGCCGTAGGCCATGCCGTGTTCGGCGAGCAGGTCGTACATGCCGTCGAGGTCGATGGCCTCGGCGCCGGCGGGCGGCCACGCGCTGAGGTCGAACGCGGTGGCCGCAGAAGCTGGGGCGAGCGTGCCGTCGGCGTGACGGGTCCACGCGCTCGCCGTGGACGGGTCGTCGGGGCGCGAGTGGACACTGATCGGCCGCGTGCCGTCCGCGGCGGGCGAGCCGACCCGGAGCTGGATCCGCGCGGCACCCTTCTCCGGCAGAACGAGCGGCGCGTGCAACGTGAGGTCGCGGACTCGACCGCAGCCGACCTCGTCGCCCGCGCGCACCGCGAGCTCCACGAAGGCCGTGCCGGGCAACAGGATCGCACCGCCGACGACGTGGTCGTTCAGCCACGGGTGCGTGGTCGCGGAGATCCGGCCGGACAGCACCAGGCCCTCGGCGTCGGCGAGCAGCGTCGCCGCGCCGAGCAGCGGGTGGTCGACCGGGTCGAGACCCATCGACGTCACGTCACCGGAGTCGGACGAGACCTCCAGCCAGTAACGCTGGTGCTGGAAGACGTAGGTGGGCAGGTCGGCGCGGGCAGCACCGCGGGCGGTGAAGTGCGCGGCCCAGTCGGGCGAGATCCCACGGACGTGCAGAGTCGCGAGTGCCGTGACCAGGGCGACGTCCTCGGCGATCTCCCGGCGCTGCGCGGCGACGGCGACCGAACCGTCCGAAGAGGACTGCGGCACGACGGCAGTCAGCGGCGCGTCCGGGCCCAGCTCCAGGAACCGGTTCACGCCCTCGGCCGAGAGCGCCCGCACGGCCTCGGCGAACCGCACCGGCCGGCGCACGTTGCGGACCCAGTACTCGGGATCGGTCAGCTCGGTGAACACCTCGCCGCCGGTGACGCTGGAGACGACCGACAACGTCGGCTCGGTGTAGGTGATGCTCTGCGCCACCGCGCGGAACTCGGCCAGCATCGGGTCCATCAGCCGCGAGTGGAACGCGTGCGACACCTTCAGCTTCGTGGTCCGGCGCCCGGCGAACTTCTCCGCCACGGCGAGCACGGCGTCTTCGGCACCGGAGATGACCACGGACCTCGGCCCGTTCACGGCGGCGACGTCGACCGTCCCTTCGGGATCGTGTTCCGCGACTTCCTCGGCCGTGCCTTCGATCGCCACCATCGCGCCGCCGGCGGGCAGCGCCTGCATCAGCTTGCCCCGTGCGGCGACGAGCTTCGCCGCGTCGGCCAGCGAGAACACCCCGGCGCAGTGCGCGGCCGCCAGCTCGCCGATCGAATGCCCGCACACCGCGTACGGCGCCAGACCCCACGACTCGACCAGCCGGAACAACGCCACCTCGAACGCGAACAACGCGGCCTGCGTATACCCCGTCTGTGCCAGCGTCTCGGCGTCACCGGCCACGACCTCGCGGATCGGCCGGTCCAGGTGCCGGTCCAGCTCGCCGCACGCGGCGGCGTAAGCCTCGGCGAAGACGGGGAACTTCGCCGCCAGCTCAGTGCCCATGCCGACACGCTGGGAACCCTGACCGGAGAACAGGAATCCGAGCGTCGCCTCACCGCGCGCCAGACCGCCGACGCCACCGGGCTCGCCGTTCGCCAGCGCGGTCAACGCCGCCAGCAGCTCGTCCTGCGTGTGCCCGGTCACGGCGGCGCGGTGGTCGAGGTGCGTCCGGCCGACGGCCAGCGTGCGCGCCACGTCGAGCGGCGGCGCGGGGTTCTCCACGAGGTGCTCCGCCAGCCGCGCGGCCTGGTCCCGCAGCGACTGCGGCGTCCGCCCGGACAGCACGAACGGGACCGCCGCGTCGTCCCGCGCCGGCTCCGTCGCCTCGGGCTCCGGAGCTTCCTCCAGGATCACGTGCGCGTTGGTGCCGCTGAGCCCGAAGCACGACACCGCACCGCGGCGCGGCCGGTCCCCTCGTGCCCACGGGCGCGACTCGGTCAGCAGCTCGACGTTCCCGGCGCTCCAGTCGACGTGCCGGGTCGGTTTGTCGACGTGCAGCGTCTTCGGCAGCACGCCGTTGTTGAGCGCCAGCACCAGCTTCAGCACGCCGGCGACGCCGGAGGCGGCCTGCGTGTGCCCGACGTTCGACTTGATCGACCCCAGCCACAGCGGCTCGGCACGGTCCTGGCCGTACGTCGCCAACAGGGCCTGCGCCTCGATCGGGTCACCGAGCTTGGTGGCCGTGCCGTGCGCCTCGACCACGTCGACCTCGTCGGGCGTCACCCGGGCGTTGGCCAGGGCCTGGCGGATCACGCGCTGCTGGGCCGGGCCGTTGGGCGCGGTCATGCCGTTGGAGGCGCCGTCCTGGTTGATCGCGGTGCCGCGCACGACGGCGAGCACGGGGTGACCGTTGCGGCGCGCATCGGAGAGCTTCTCGACGAGCAGCATGCCGCAGCCCTCGGACCAGCCGGTGCCGTCGGCGGAGTCGGCGAACGTGCGGCAGCGCGCGCTGCGGGCGAGCGTGCCGTCGAGGGAGAACTCCACGAAGGTGCGCGGCGTCGACATCACCGACACGCCGCCGGCCAGCGCGAGCGAGCACTCGCCGCTGCGCAAGGCCTGAACCGCCAGGTGCAGTGCGACGAGCGAGGACGAGCACGCGGTGTCGATCGTGACCGCGGGTCCTTCGAGCCCGAAGGTGTAGGCGAGCCGCCCGGAGATCACGCCCGACGAGCCGTAGCTGCCCTGGTAGTTGTGGTACATCGTGCCGGCGAAGACACCTGTGGCGCTGCCCTTCACCGAGTGCGGCGCGATGCCGGCGCGTTCGAAGGCCTCCCACGACGTCTCGAGCAGCAACCGCTGCTGCGGGTCCATCAGCAGGGCCTCGCGGGGGCTGATGCCGAAGAGGTCGGCGTCGAAGTCCAGTGCGTCGTGGAGGAAGCCGCCTTCGCGCACGTAGCTGGAGCCGGGGCGTTCACCGCTGGGGTCGTAGAGGCGCTCGAGGTCCCAGCCGCGGTTGGTCGGGAACTCACCGATGGCGTCGACGCCGCCGGCCAGCAGCCGCCACAGCTGCTCGGGGGTGTTCGCGCCACCCGGGAGGCGGCAGGCCATGCCGATGATCGCGATCGGCTCGCGCGCGGCCTCGGTGAGCCGGCGGTTCTTCTCGCGCAGCCGCTCGGTTTCCTTCACCGAGGCTCGGAGCGCACCGACCAGTTTTTCTTCGGAGTTGCCCACGTGTCCTCGTTCCTTCCCCGTCACGTAACGCCGGACAGGCCGACGATAGAAGCGCGAGCGCGGCCGGACCCACCCCTAAGAGCCCCTGCACCAGCGCGCTCGAAGCGGCACCAAGGTCCGCTTTAGACGGTCTTTAGGGGTTGTCGGTCGCGGCGGCCGGATGACAGATTTTCCCCACGTTCGCAGCAATTCTCTCGCTCGTTTTCGCCCGAGGTTCGCCCGCTGGACTGAGACTGGGGATCGGTTATGCACAGGAAGATTCGGAAGCTTCTGGTCGTGGGGGCCCACGGCGACGACGAGACGCTCGGCGCCGGCGGCACCATCGCCCGCCTCGCCGACGAAGGCGTCGTCGTGTCGCTCTGCATCCTGACCAACGACGACGGTTCGCGGTCGGTGAGCGGCACCGGTGTCGTCAACCGCACCGCCGCGATCGAGCTGGCCGCGAAGACGCTCGGCATCGAGCGCGTGCGCGTCCACGAGTTCGGCGACAACCGCCTCGACACCGAACGGCACCTGGACCTCAACCGCGTCGTCGAGCAGGAGGTCCGGGAGTTCGAGCCGGACACGGTGTTCGCCACCAGCATGTGCGACCTGTCCACCGACCACGCGCTGGTGAGCCGCGCGGCTCGCGTCGCGGGCCGGCCCGGCCGCGGCCCGGTCAAGGAGGTTCGCACGTTCGAGATCCGCTCCGCCACCGACGTCGGAGAAGCTTCGGGGCTGCCCAACGCGTTCCGCCCGAACTACTGGCAGCTGCTCGACGAGTCGCACCTCGATCGCAAGATCGACGCGCTGCGCGCCTACGGCAAGGAGCTCGAGCCGTGGCCCAGCCCCCGCAGCGAACGCGGCGTGCGCGCCCTGGCCGAATACCGCGGCTCGCAGGTCTCGGCGGGGCTCGCCGAGGCGTTCGAAATCGTGCGGATCGTGCATTGAGCGCGTTTCCTTTCTGTCTTTTATCTGCCCAGCAAGAAACGGGTGACGAGAAATGACCAGTACTGTCGCTGAATTCCGGACCACCACCGAGCTCACCAAACTGACTTCGGTCGCCGTGATCGGCATGGGGTACGTCGGCCTGCCGACGGCACTCGGCCTGCACGCCGGCGGCGTCGAGGTGATCGGCATCGACCTGTCGCAGAACCGCCTCGACGCGATCCGCTCGTGCGAGGTCGACCTCATCGAGTCCGACCACCGCCGGCTCGAGAAGGCCGTGCACCAGGAGGACTTCCAGCTCACCACCGACTCCGCGCGCATGGCCGAGGCCGACGCGGTGCTGGTGTGCGTGCCGACCGGACTCGACGAGTACCTGATGCCCGACCTGGGCCCGCTGGAGAGCGCGTGCGCCGCCCTGATCTCCCACGCGCGGCCCGACCAGACGCTGATCCTCACCTCCACCAGCTACGTCGGCACGTCCGAGCGGCTGCTGGTGAAGCCGTTGACCGCCAAGGGTTTCACGGTCGGGCGGGACATCTTCGTGGCGTCGAGCCCCGAGCGCATCGACCCCGGCAACGTCACACACACGCAGGCCGAGACGCCGCGCGTGCTGGGCGGGGTCACACCGGTGTGCACCGCGATGGCGCAGCGTGTGATCAACGTGCTGACCCCGGCCGTGCACTGCGTCAGCTCGCCGGAGGCGGCCGAGATGACCAAGCTGTTCGAGAACACCTTCCGCGCGGTGAACATCGCGCTGGCCAACGAGTTCGCGGAGATCAGCGACGGCTTCGCCATCGACCCCATCGAGGTCATCGACGCGGCCGCCAGCAAGCCGTACGGGTTCATGGCCTTCCACCCCGGCCCCGGCGTCGGCGGCCACTGCATCCCGTGCGACCCGCACTACCTGCTGTGGCAGCTGCGCGCGACGCAGAGCAACGCGCCGCTCGTCACGCAGGCCATGCACGCGATCGCCGAGCGCCCGAAGCAGGTCGTGGACCGCGTGCTCAACACGCTTTCCCGTGACGGCAAGGGCATGGCGGGCACCCGCGTGCTCGTCGTCGGCGTGACCTACAAGCCCGGCGTGCAGGACGTGCGCTCGTCGTCCGCGCTCGACATCCTGGACCTGCTCGCCGCGAAGGGCGCCAAGGTCGGCTACCACGACCCGCTGGTGCCCAACGTGCGCGTGACCGGCGGCTCGCTCGACAACGTGGTCGACCCGGCCGGCGGCGACTGGGACGTCGCCCTGATCCACACGATCCAGCCCGGGCACTCGTACGAGTGGCTCGCCCAGTGCGGCACGGTCATCGACGCCACCTACCGCTTCGACCGCACGCTGTTCGCGAACTGAGAGGACTCCTGACGTGCGTTACCTGATCACCGGCGGTGCCGGTTTCATCGGCTCCCACCTCACCGAGCACCTGCTCGCCCGCGGCGACGAGGTCGTCGCCCTGGACAACCTCAGCACCGGCACCCTCGACAACCTCACCGCCGTGGCCGGGCACCCCGGTTTCCGCTTCGTCCGCGGCTCCGTGACCGACCCGTCGGCCGTCGAGTCGTGCATGGCCGGCGTCGACGCGGTGTTCCACCTCGCCGCCGCGGTCGGCGTGTTCACCATCCTCGACAAGACGCTCGAGAGCCTGCGCACCAACCTGCACGGCACCGAGAACCTGCTCGACGCCGCGCTGCGCCACGACGTCCCGATCCTGGTGGCGTCCACGAGCGAGATCTACGGCAAGAACACCGCCGACGGACTGTCCGAAGAGGACGACCGCATCATCGGCTCGCCACTGAAGAACCGCTGGTCCTACGCCGAGGCCAAGGCGCTGGACGAGACGTTCGCCTACCTGTATGCCAAGGAGCACGGCCTGCGCACGGTGATCGTGCGCCCGTTCAACACCGTCGGCCCGCGCCAGACCGGCCGCTACGGCATGGTCATCCCGCGCTTCGTCACGCAGGCCCTGGCGGGCGAGCCCATCACCGTCTTCGGCGACGGCCAGCAGACCCGCTGCTTCTGCCACGTGCACGACGTCGTGCCCGCGCTCGTCGACCTGCTCGCCGACGAAACCGCGTACGGCAAGGTGTTCAACCTCGGCAGCAACGAGCAGACCACGATCGCGCAGCTGGCCGAACGCGTGATCTCCGCGACGGGCTCCACCAGCACCATCGCGAAGGTCCCGTACGAGCAGGCCTACGGCGAGGGCTACGAGGACATGCAGCGCCGCATCCCCGACTGCACCCGCGCGTACAACCAGATCGGCTTCGTCCCCACCCGCACGCTGGACGACATCATCGCGGCCGTCATCGCCGACCGCCGCTGACCCCCCGCCCAGACCACCCCAATGTGGCGTTCGGTGCGCTCGACGCACCCAACGCCACATTTGGGTGCGCCCGCGTGGTCAGGGGCCGAGCTTGAGGTACACGGCCGTGAGGTGGTCGGCCACCGTGTTCGGGGCGACGCCCAGCAGCTCCGCGATCGCCGGGACGCTCGTGCCGTGCGCGGCGAGGTCGGCCACGCGCAGCTCGATCTCGGTCAGTACCACCGGATCTCTCTCCCTCACTGCCCGCTGTCGGCGCCGGCGAGCTCGCCGGCCAGAGCGGCGCGCCCGGCCACGCCCAGTTTGCGGTAGACCCGGGTCAGGTGCTGTTCGACCGTGCTCACGGTGATGTAGAGCGTCTCCGCGATCTGGCGGTTGGTGCGCCCGTGGGCCGCCAGCTCGGCCACGCGCAGCTCGGCCTCGCTGAGCGTCGTCTGCGCGGGCGTCACCTCCGTGCGCGGGGCGACGGGTCGGGGCGGCACGGGTCTCGCCGTGACCGCCCGCGTCGCCTGGCGCGGCACGTGCACCGGCTTGACCAGGCCCGCGGAGCGTTCCGCGCGCTGGCCGAGCTGGTTGAGCGCCCGTGTGGTGCGCGCCAGCTCCAGCCGATCGCCCGAGGCTTTGAACGCTTCGGCGGCCCGGTTGAGCAGCCCCGCCCGCCCGGCGGAATCGCCGGCGAAAGCCAGCACCCGCAAGGCCGAACCACGCGAGTACGCATCGGTCGGCGCCGCGCTCGCGAGCTGCTGCTTGGCCAGCTCGACGGCGAGCGTCGGGTTCCCCAGCTTCAGGTTGGCCTCGGCGAGATCGGTGCGCCACGGCACGACCGTCGGCAGGTCCAGCTCCTGCTCCCGCAGGACCCGTTGGCACTGCTGGAAATCGCTGACCGCCGCCAGACCGCGGTTGGTGGCCAGGTGGAACTGGCCCCGGGCCCGCAGGTAGCGCACGCCGCCGAGCGTGGTGAACACGGCTTCCGGCAACGGCTGCCGCAGCACCGCAGCAGCGGCCTTGAACGCGCCGGCCGCGGTGTGCGCCGAGAGCAGCGTGGCGAGCGGGTAGCTGATCGCGACACCCCAGTTGGGCGCGTCGAGCAGGGCCAGCGCGCGGTTCGCCCGGTCCGTCGCCGCCGCGACGTCACCCCGGCGCAGCACCAGGCTCGCGCCCAACGCGTCGAGCATCGCCTTCCACGTCACCGCGCCGCGGTATTCGGCCTCTTCGCTCAGCGACGTGCACCAGCCTTCGGCGCGGTCGGCCTTGTCGGCGTACGCGAGCGCGACGATCGCGGTGCCCAGCGCTTCGAGCGAAGTGTCCGAAAGCCGGCAGTTCTGCAGGATCCGCTCCGCGCACGCCGACGTCGCCTCGGTCGCGCCCGTGTGCCACACGGAAGCGAGCGTGTTCGCGGTGTGCAGCCACGGGTCGTCGCCGCTCGGGGCCGCCGGGGCGACGCCGTAGTGCCAGTGCCCGGCCAGCGTCAGCTCGGCGGCCGTGCGCGGGTCGAGCGGTTCGAGGTCGGCGTCCAGCGCCGCGAAAGCCTGCTCGAACGTGTCCCGCTCACCGAACCACAGCGACTGCCGTGCGAGCGCGATCCGGTCGGACTGGTCGAGCGAGTCGCCCGCCGCACGCAGCGAAGCCAGGTGCGGCGCCGCGGCGGCCGGGTTGACGCGCCAGGTGATCTTCGCCAGCAGCTGGGAAATCGCCTGCCGCTCCCACGCGGCGGCGGCCACGGACGCCGCGAGCTTGAGGCAGCGGGTGGCGAACTCGACGTCGTCGCCGAGCATCACCTGCTCCGCCGCTTCCACCAGCACGGGCAGCGCCCACTCGGGTTTCGCCTCGTCGGCGGCCACGAGGTGGCGGGCGACGTCGGCGGCCGGCAGGCCCCGCGCGTGCTTCACCTCGGCCGCGCGGACGTGCAGCCGCACCTTCTCCGAACCGCGCAGCCCGCCCACGACGGCGGCCGCGGCCGGCTGCTGCCGGAACCGAACGCCGGCGACCAGGCCCGACTCGGCCAGCAGCCCGGCCGACGTCTCGGCGTCGAGCGGGTCCACCCCGGCGACGGTGGCCACGGCTTCGGTGGTGACGTCGGTGTCCAGCACCGCGATCGCCGTCGCGACCTCCCGCATCGGTGAGCCGTAGCGGTGCAGCAGCCGTTGTACGGCCTCCGAGTAGGCCGAACCGGAGTCGGTGCTGCTGCGGAACGCGTCCACGAGCGCGTTGACCAGCAGCGGGTTGCCGGCGCTGAGCTCGTGGATCTGCTCGGGCAGCCCGTCCGGCCCGTCCTCCGCCACCAGTTCCGCGATCGCCGCGATCGACAGCGGCGTCAGCTGCACGTGCCGGTGCGGCTGCGACGCGAACTCGAGACCGCCGCCGGCGTACCAGGTGTCCGGCTGCGTCAGCACCAGCAGCAGTGCGGCCGAACGGGTGCGCCGCTGCAACCTCAGCAGCAGCCGCGCCGACGTCTCGTCCACGTGGTGGAGGTCGTCCACGGCCACCAGCACCGGTCGTTCGCGGGCCACGCCGTGCAGCGCGCCGCACAGCTCGGTGATCTTGTCCTGGTGCTGTGCCACGGCTTTCGGCAGCGCGGGACCGGCCAGCAGCTGGTCGATCACGCCGCCGTCCACCTCACGCTCGTCGGCCGCGCCGGTCGCGGTGAGCGTGAGGATGCCCAGCTCCTTCGCCCGTGCCACCACCTGGTTCAGCACCTGTGTCTTGCCGCTGGCCGGACCGCCGCCCACCAGCACGGTCTCCCCCGCACCGGCGTCGCATTCGATCAGCAGGCCTTCCAGAAACCCCACTGCCTCCTGCGGATCGGTTCGGCGGTTCTGCCCCCAGTTCACGCCCATCGCAAGCTCCTCGACCCACTGGTCATCTTCCTGCGACTCCGAGACTCGCAGTGACCCCCTAAGGGCAACCAACCCCGACCTAAAGTCACCCGAAGGGGTGATCACGTCACGTTCTGTTGCTGCGGATTTCCTTGCGCCCCAGGCACTTCCCGGGCCGGTAGGGGTTGCCCGCGCGAGCAGCGGCCCGAACACTTCCTGAACTGTGACTGCCGTGAACGAAAAAACCAGTCGTTGGGTCCGGCGCTTCCACCCGGTCGAGGACGCTCGCGTGCGGCTGGTGTGCCTGCCGCACGCCGGCGGCTCGGCGACCGCCTACTTCCCGTTCTCCCGCGCGGCCCTCGCGGCCGGGCTGCCCGCCGACGTCGTCGCCGTGCAGTACCCGGGCCGCCAGGACCGCCGTGGCGAACGCTGTTTCGACAACCTCGCCGCCATGGCCGACGCCCTCGCCGACGACCTCGGCCCGTGGTTCGACCGCCCGGTGGCGCTGTTCGGCCACAGCATGGGCGCGACGCTGGGCTACGAGGTCGCCCGCCGGCTCGAGGCCCGCGGCGCGGAGCTGATCGGCCTGTTCGCCTCCGCCTGCCGTGCCCCTTCGGCCCAGCGCATCGAATACGTCCACCAGCGCGACGACGACGGTCTCATCGCCGCGTTGAAGGAGCTCAGCGGCACCGACACCGCCGTGCTGGGCGACGACGAACTGCTGCGCATGGTGCTGCCCGCCGTCCGCGGCGACTACACGGCCGTGGAGACCTACCGCCACGACGCCGGTGCCGAGCTGCGGTGCCCCATCCAGGTCCTCGTCGGCGACACCGACCCGGTGACCGACCTCGACGAGGCCGGCGCCTGGCGCGCCCACACCACCGCGACGTGTGACGTCGCCGTGTTCGGCGGCGGGCACTTCTACCTGAACAGCCAGCTGGACGGCGTCGTCGGCACGGTCGCCACGACCCTGGCTCGGTGGCAGCGCGCAACCCCGGATCAGGCGCCGCGGTAGGGGTGGGTAAACCCCACCTGGCGTTCAGGTGCCGACCCCATGGTCCGGCGGGCCCGGTTCCGCGAAACTAAGTACATCAAGGAAACACCCCGGAACCACTTCCCTCGGAGGTAGTCATGATGGCCATCCAGACCGCTCCCGGTGTCACCCAGCGGATGCTCCCCAACGGCCACCTCGAGCTCACCTGCCGCGCCACCCGCCGCCAGATCGAGTGCGAGCCCGTCGCCGCGGCGATGTGGATCGCGCTGAAGCAGCAGAACGGTGACGTCGACCGCGCCGCGGCCGTCCTGTCCGGTCTGTGGGGCACCGACGAGGAGGACACGCGCTACGACATCATCGCGCTGGCCGGCTCGCTGTGCTCCCTGGGTCTGCTCACCGAGGCCTGAGAACCCACCCGACGCGTACAGAACGCCGGCGTCGCCACGATCGACACCGACCACGACGGCCACAACGACACCGCCATCGTCGAGACCAAGGACGGCGGC
>NZ_JBEYSJ010000022.1:0-156676 GCF_040704195.1 Amycolatopsis sp. NPDC047767 | reverse complement strand
TCCTCAACAGCTCCACTTCACAACCGGAGGCCTTCGCCTGTCTGCACGACAGGCCGACCTCACCTCAACCGAGAACAACGTCCCCGGACATCACAGCTAGGCCAGCAACCGGCAAGGCTCAGCAACGCCGAAGCAGGTCTTCTTCGGTTTCGCGCGGCACGAGCAGCTTCGCGAAGCCGTCGCGCACGCCGATGAGCGGCGGGCGGCCCACGAGGTTGTAGTTCGACGCCAGCGAGTGGTGGTACGCGCCGGTGCACGGCACGGCCAGCAGGTCGCCGGCGTGGACGTCGTCGGGCAGGCAGACGTCGTCGGCCAGCACGTCACCCGACTCGCAGTGACGGCCGACCACGGTCATCGGCGTGCGCGCGGCCTTGGTGTGCCGTCCGACGAGCCGCGCGGTGTAGCGGGCGCCGTACAGGGCGGGGCGCGCGTTGTCGCTCATGCCGCCGTCGACGGCGACGAACGTGCGGCTGCCGCGCTTCACCGCGCACACCCGGTACACCGTGATCCCGGCGGGGCCGACGATCGCGCGACCGGGCTCGATCGTCAAGCGGGGCAAGGGAAAGTCGTGCGACGAGCATTCGTACCCCAGCGCCACCCGCAGCCGGCGGGCGTAGCCGTCGAGGTCGAAGCTCGCTTCGCGGTCGAGGTACGGCACGGCGTGGCCGCCGCCGAGGTCCAGCTCGCGCAGGGTGATGCCGTACTGGTCGCGCACGCGCACCAGCACCTCCACCATGCGCCGCGCGGCCTCTTCGTAGCGGTCGACGCGGGCGACCTGCGAGCCGATGTGGCAGTGGAGCCCGACCAGCCTGAGCCCGGGCTGCGCGAGCACGGCGGCGACGGCGCGGTCCACGTTGTCGCGGACGTCCGGGCGCAGCGAGAAGCCGAACTTCTGGCCTTCGGTGCCGGTCGTGATCGCCGCGTGGGTGTCGCCGGAGACGCCGGGCGTCACGCGGATCATGACCTGTTGCGCGCCGTGGGCCAGTGCGCCGAGCTGCTCGATCTCGTCGAGCGAGTCGAGGACGATGCGGCGCACGCCGTACTCCAGCGCGGCCTTGAGGTCTTCGGGGGTTTTCGCGTTGCCGTGCAACAGGATCCGCTCGGCGGGGAAGCCGATGGACCGCGCGACGGCGAGCTCGCCCGCCGAACAGGTGTCGAGCGACAGGCCTTCCTCGGCCACCCAGCGCAGCACGGCGCGGGTACACAGCGCCTTGCTCGCGAAGGCCACTTCGGCCTCCGGCAGGGCGCGGCGGTAGGCGCGTGCGGTGTCGCGCACCTGGGCCTCGTCGATGAGGTACGCCGGGGTCCCGAACCGGTTGGCCAGGTGGCTCACCGGAGCACCCGCGAAGATCAGCTCACCGCCTTCGCCGAGGCAGGTGCTGCGCGGCCAGAGCCCCGGCTCGAGATGGTCGGCGGCCTCGCAACCGAGGCTGGGGAGGAGCTCGCTGAGTGTCACGGTGACCTCCGGGCGATGTGCGAATTCGGACACCGTCAGCACACTGCGGCGGTGTTCGATTCGCCCCAACCGTGAACACCACCCTGACGCTCCGCCCGGCCGCGCTGACACGTTCTTAACACGCGAGTAACTTCGGCCACATTCCGTTTGACCTGCGAAGAGTCGATTTTTCCCGCGGAGTCCCGTCTCATGGGACATGGTTGAAGAGATGACGGACTTCGCGACCGAAACCGAGACGCACCGCCACGAGCTGCGGGTGCACTGCTACCGGCTGCTGGGTTCTTACGACGAGGCCGAGGACTTGGTGCAGGAGACGCTGCTGCGCGCGTGGCGTGGCCGCGGCACCTACGACGGCCGAGCGAGCCTGCGCGCGTGGCTGTACCGCATCGCGACGAACGCGTGCCTGGATCACCTCGCCGCGCACCCGCGTGAGCTGCCGGTGCTGGACCTGCCGGCGACCGGCGGGTCCGATCTGGCGCCGCGGCCGGACGTCGCCGTGCCGTGGTTGCAGCCGGTGCCCGACGACGTGCTCGGCGAGGTGGTCGCGCGCGAGACCGTTGAGCTGGCCTTCCTCGCGGCGATCCAGCACCTGTCCCCCCGCCGTCGTGCGGCGGTGGTGCTGCGTGACGTCCTCGGCTGGTCGGCCCGCGAGACGGCGGCCGCGCTGGAGACGACGCCGGCGTCGATCAACACCGCGGTGCTGCAGGCACGGGCGGCGCTGAAGGAGCACCTGCCGGAGCGGCGAACGGAGTGGTCGGCTGAGGGCAGCGGGGAGGAACGCGCGGTGGTGGCCCGGTACATGGCGGCGCTGGTGGATCACGACGAGGCGGCCTTCGCGTCGCTGCTGCGCGAAGACGTCCGCTGCAGTCACGCCGCGGGCGCCGGCGGGCACGTCGGCGCGGAGCCCACTTGGTACGCGGGCCGGGAGACCGTGCTCGAAGGCTGGGCGCCGGCGCTGCGCGGGCCGGACGCCGTGGCTTTCCGCGTGCTGGCAACGCGAGCCAACGGCCTCCCGGCGCTCGCGACCTACGTCCGGATCGACGGCGAGTTCCGGGCGTTCGGGCTCAACGTGTTGCGAATCGCCCGGGGCAATGTCGCCGAAGTGACAACATTCGCACCGGCGGTGTTCGAGCTGTTCGATTTCCCGCAAACATTGATCGATTGACCCCGCTCAGGGCACGAGATCTCCCTGTGCGGCACCGCGATCTCGTCGCGGTGCCGACGCCGGGATGGGTCAGGTCAGCGCATCTTCTCCGGAACCGTGTCCAGCGCGTGCACCATCTGCACGGCCAGCTCACGAGCCTTTTCCTCAGAGAGCTTGGTGTTGTCCAGCACGATCTTCTTCACACGCTCGACCCGCGTTTCGTAACGGCTCGGCGGCAGGGCAGTGGCGGTCATCATCGTCCTCGGTGTTGGGCTTTTTTCGCGGCGCCGCAGACGCAACCGCGCTCGGTGTGGCCGGCGGCGGTCGCGGCGCAGTACCTGCGGGCGATCACGTCGTGCTCCTCGAGCGGGTGCGGGCAGCTGGGGCAGGACGTCTCGGGCCGGACCTCGGTCGGCGTGTCGTGTTCGGCGGCGGTCATGACGTGGCCGGCTCCGGCGTGCGCTCGCGCAGGGGAGCGCCGACGGAGTGGAGGTGTTCGAGCACGTAGCCGTAGGAGCGCGCCCAGCCGCACTGGGCGTAGGAAATCCCGTGGCGGGCGCAGAACTCGCGCACGATCACCTGCGCGTGCTTGAGGTTTCCGCGGGCCATGCTCGGGAAGAGGTGGTGCTCGATCTGGTAGTTGAGGCCGCCGAGGGCGAAGTCGACGACGACGCCGCCGCGGATGTTGCGCGACGTCAGCACCTGCTTGCGCAGGAAGTCGAGCTTGTGGCCCGTGGTGAGCATTTCCATGCCCTTGTGGTTGGGAGCGAACGAACATCCCATGTACAAACCCCACAGGAACTGGTGTACGACGATGAACACCAGACCCGTCAGGGGTGACAACACGATGAACACCGCGGCGAGGTACGCCACCAGGTGCCCGATCAGCAGCGTCGACTCGAGTTTGTGGCGGCGCATGTCACCTGCCCATACCGCGCGAACGCTCGCCACGTGCAAGTTGAGGCCTTCGAGCAGCAGCAGCGGGAAGAACAGGAACGCCTGGTACTTCGCGACCCAGCGCAGGAAACCTCGCTTGTCGTGGCTCTGCGCCCGCGAGAACGCGAGCGCGGCGATGTCGACGTCCGGGTCCTCGTCCTCGTGGTTCGGGTTGGCGTGGTGACGGTTGTGGGTGGCGATCCACCAGCCGTAGCTGAGCCCGGTGAGTCCACCGTGGACGAGTCCGGTGGCGTCGTTGGCCTTGCGGCTGGAGAAGATCTGCTTGTGGCCGGCGTCGTGGCCGATGAAGGCCAGCTGCGCGAACATCATCGCGAAAAACGCGGCGAGGAAAAGCTGCCACCAGGAGTCGCCGAGAAACGCGAACGCCACCCAGCCGCCGGCGAAGGCGGCGAGGTTGAGGCCGATGCGGATTCCGTAGGCGATACGGCGGCGTTTCAGCAGGCCGGCCGCCTTGACGAGCCGGGAAAGTTCGGCGAAATCACTTCCGGTGGACGGTTCTGTGGTGTCGAAAGTTGAGGACGAAGTCATGCCAGCACCGCTCTGGTTCAGGCGAATCGCTTGTCCAGCGACGGTTTCCGGCCACGACGGGTCCGGGTCCAGTCCGGGAGAAGGGCGCTGGGGCCTGGCCGCGGTGGCACCGCAGCCTGCACCCACCTTCTCACCCTTGGCTGGCAAAGGCAATTGCCCACAGGTGTCGAGAAACCTTACGAAAGTCCCCACGACGAGAGCAGGCCGAAAATCCGCTCGCGCTCGGCCGCGGTCAGCAGCCGGCTCGGCGGGCGCACGTCGGGCCGGCAGAGGCCGAGTTGTGACAACGCGTCCTTGACGACGCTCACGTTGTTGGCGTTGCGCTCGGCCGCGCGCATCTGTTCGAACGGCCGGATCAGTTCCCACAACCGCATGGCACCGGGGAAATCGCGCTCGCGCAGCCGGGCGAACAGGTCGAGCGAGATGCGCGGCGCGACGTTCACCAGCCCCGACGTGAACCCGTGCGCGCCGACGGCGAAATAGCCCGGCGCCGAAAGCTCGGCCAGCCCCGCGATCCACACGAACCGTTCGAGACCGGCGTCACGTGAAACTGTTGCAAAACGCACAGGATCTGACACCGCGTACTTCACACCGATCACATTCGGCGCCGCGTCGGCCAGGCGCGCGAGCTCTTCGCCGCCGATTTCCGGGTTGCGCACGTACAGCACCACGCCGACCTCCGGCACGGCCGACGCGATCGCGCGGTGGTACTCGACCCAGCCCTCGCGCGAGACGTACGGGTGCACCGGCTGGTGGATCATCACCAGGTCGGCACCGGTGTCGCGCGCGTGCCGGGCCGCCTTCACGGCCGTGCGCACGTCGTGCCCGACGCCCGCCAGCACGCTCGCCTCCCGCGCAGCCTTCACCGTGACCTCGACACACAGCCGGGTCTCGTGCTCGTCGAGCGCGTAGAACTCGCCGGTGTTGCCGTTGGGCGTGACCACCTCGACGCCGCCGGTCACCAGCCGCTCGACGAGCCGGCCGTACGTCTCCGCCTCGACTCCGCCGCTCCCGTTGAACGGCGTCACGGGGATCGCGACGACGCCCGCCAACCGCCGTTTCTGCACTTCGAACGCCACTGGTGTGTCCGATCTGATATATGATGTGTCGGCGCAGAGGGTAGCACGGTGAGCTGGGTCAGGCGTCCTGATCTTCGGGTCGGTAGACCTGCACGGAGACGCCCTTGCCGGTCGTGCGATGTTCGACGAGCCGCAGTGACTGCCGCGGTGTTCCCGGCGGGAACAGCCGTTGTCCCTTTCCCAACACCACCGGGAACACCCACACGCGGTGCTCGTCCACCAGGCCGGCCGCCAGCAGCGTCCGGAGCAGATCGCTGCTGCCGTGCACCTGCAGCTCGCGTCCGGGCTCGGCCTTGAGCTCGGTCACCGCCCGCACGACGTCGCCGCGCAGGAACGCGGTGCCCTGCCACGACGAGCGCGTGAGCGTGCGCGAGGCGACGTACTTCGGCAGTGAGTTGAGCGGTCCCGCGATCGGGTCGGAGCCGCCGACGGTGGGCCAGTAGCCCGCGAAGATCTCGTACGTGCGGCGCCCGAGCAGGAACGCGTCGGCGCGCGAGAACCAGTCGGCGGTGTACTCGGCCATCACCGCGTCGTAGTACGGCGTGAGCCAGCCGCCGAGGTCGAAGCCGCCCCGCGGGTCCTCGGTGGGCGTGCCCGGGCCCTGCACCACGCCGTCGAGGGAGACGAAGGTGGTGGCGGTGAGCGTGGTCATGCCATCGACCCGAACGTCGGGGCGCCCGCGGCCGCGTACTCCTGGATGACGACGCCGGTACTCGTCGCGCTGGTGGACAGCGGGCGCAGGGCGAGCGGGTGGGCGCCGGCGGGGAAGAGCGGGTGGCCTTCGCCGAGGACGACGGGGAAGACGAGCAGGCGGTACTCGTCGACGAGGTCGTCGAGCTCGGCCACGAGGCTGCCGCTGGCGTGCAGCTGCAGCTCGCCGTCGTAGCGGGCCTTGAGCCGGCGGACCTCGGTGGCGAGGTCGCCGGTGACGACGTGCCGCGGCAGGTCACCGGAGCTCGGGCAGTAGTCGGCGACGTCCCTGACCTGCAGGAACGCCGACGCTCGGCGTTGCCAGCGGGCCAGGGCCGCGTCCATCTGCGCGTCGACGTGACCCGGTCCGCGCACCACGCCGTCCAGGGTCAGGAACGCCGTGACGGTCAGCTTGCCCATCGGTCGTCTCCCTCGTTCGTCGGGTCTGTGGTGAACCGTCGAACGAGGGATGCGCCGAATCGACAACTTCTTGTGCGCGGGCTACCAGTTTTTGTGCGGAGATTTTCAGCCGGCGAGGAACGCCGCGAGCTGCTCGACCACGAACGCGTGGTCCTCGGCCTGCGGCAGGCCCGAGACGCCGACCGTGCCGACCGGCCCGACGTCCTTGACCAGCACCGGGAAGACGCCGCCGTGGGCTGCGTAGAGATCGGGGTCGAGGCGGGAGTCGGCCTCGAAGCTGCTGCCCTTCGCGCGGAACTGCGTGCCCACGAGGAACGAGCTGTGCCCGTAGCGGTCGACGACGCGGCTCTTGCGATCGATCCAGGCGTCGTTGTCGGCCGATGTTCCCGGGAGTGCGGCGTGGAACAACCGCTGTCCGTTTCTGCGCACGGAGACGGTGACGGGCAGGGCGCGTTCGCGCGCGGCGGCGAGCAGGTGCTGGCCGAGCGCGAGGGCGGTCTCGTTGTCGAACCGGGGGAACACCAGCCGGCTCTCCTGTTCGAGGAGCTCCTGGATGAGCTCGGTTTCGGTCGTCATGTCCGATATTAAATCAACACTGTTGTTTAATTGCCACCGTGTTCAGCCGCGGTTCACATTCGGCTGCTTGTCGTGCGCCGTGACCTGGGGAAGGCTGCTTGCCGCGCGTGATGTGGATCTCCGTCACGCACATTCCGGACGAGGAGGTACGGATGGGGCAGGCGGAAGGGCGGCTGAGCCGTCGCTCGGTGCTCGGCGGCGCGGCGGCGGCCGGCATGGCAGGCGCGGCGGCGGGTCTCGGCGGCGCGTTCGCCGAGGCGGCCGCGGGCCCCCGGCGGCGCGGCAGCCTCGACGACGTCGAGCACGTCGTGGTGCTCATGCAGGAGAACCGGTCGTTCGACCACTACTACGGCACGGCGGCCGGCGTCCGCGGCTTCGGCGACACCGCGGCCGTGCGCGATGTGTTCCGCCAGCCCGACGCCCAGCGCACCGACGGCGGCCGGCTGCTGCCGTTCCACGTCGACACCGCGCTCGTCGACGGCCAGGACCTCGGCGACCTCGCGCACGACTGGGCCACGACGCACCAGGCGTGGGCCAACGGCGCCTACGACGCGTGGGTCCCGGCCAAGACCGAGATGACCATGAGCTACTTCAACCGCGACGACCTGCCGTTCCACCGCGCGCTCGCGAGCGCGTTCACCTTGTGCGACAACTACTTCTGCTCACTGCAGGGCCCGACCACGCCCAACCGCCTCTACCACTGGACGGGCATGATCGACCCGGACGGCGAGCTGGGCGGCCCCGCGACGTGGAACCCGGACGACTACAAGCCCGTCTACCGCTGGACGACCTACCCCGAACGCCTGCAGGCCGCCGGCATCTCCTGGCAGGTCTACGCGAACGACGAGGTCGGCGACGGCGCGGACGGCTACGTCGGCGACTACGGCGACAATCCACTGTGGCTGTTCCAGCAGTACCACGACGCGCTGGCGTCGTCGGACCCGAAGAAGCGCCAGCTCGCCGAGCGGGCCAGCCTGCGCGCGCAGTGGAAAGCGGATTCGGGGCAGGGCAAGAACGTCGACCACGTGCTGCAGCAGTTCGTGGCGGACTGCAAGGCGGGCACGTTGCCGGCGGTGTCGTGGGTCGTGGCGCCCTACGCGTACTGCGAACACCCGGCCGCGCGGCCCGTCGACGGTGCGGCTTACACCCAGCGCGTGCTGAAGGCCTTGTGGGACAACCCGAAGCTGTGGGAGTCCACTGTGGTCCTGATCAACTACGACGAGAACGACGGGTTCTTCGACCACGTCGTGCCGCCGTGCGCCCCGGCCGGGACGCCGGGTGAGCTGCTGCCGGTGAACCAGCCGTCGGGCCCCGGCGGCGTCGGCACGGGCGCGCTGGCGCCGATCGGCCTCGGGCCGCGCGTGCCGATGACGGTGATCTCGCCGTGGAGCCGCGGTGGGTTCGTGAACTCGCAGGTGTTCGACCACACGTCCGTACTGCGGTTCCTGGAGACGTGGACGGGGGTGCGCGAGCCCAACATCTCCGCGTGGCGCCGCGAGATCTGCGGTGACCTGACGAGCTGCTTCGACTTCTCGCGCAAGGACGTTTCGATTCCCGTGCTGCCGGACGCCACGGCGTTGCGCGCCGAGGCCGACCGGACGCAGACGAAGCTGCCCAAGCCGGCGCCCCCGCTGACGGGCCAGCAGTCGATGCCGGAACAGGAACGCGGCACGGCTCCGGCGCGGGCGTTGCCGTATCAGCCGGTGGCTTCTGTTTCGGTGGGCGCGGGGTCGCTGGCTCTGCAGGCGTCGAACCACGGGGCGGCTGGTTTGCAGCTGGCTTCTTACGCTTATCACGCGGGTGGGGTTTCGCAGCGGTTCGACGTTTCCGGTGGTGGTTCGGCTGCCGGGAAGATTGCGTTTTCTGGTTCTTATGACGTTGCTGTCCACGGGCCGAATGGATTTGTCGTGGAAGCTTCCGGCGATTCTTCAACGGCCGGGGTGGAGGTCTCGGCCGCCATTTCGGGGTCGGCGGCGCACCCGGTTTTTGTGGTGAAGGTGACCAATTCGCTGTCCCGATCGGCGACTTTGACAGTCAAGGGCCGCCCCGGTTTTGTCGTGGGCCCGCACGGTTCGCACACACTTTCCGTCGACGCTCTGACGGACAATTCCGGCTGGTACGACCTGCGCCTGTCCCTCGTCGGCCACCCGGAGTGGCACCGGCGCTTCGCCGGCCACCTGGAGAACGGCCAACCAAGCCGGACGGCCTGACCCGGCTGCGCGGGGGACCGTTCGCTGGGCGAATGGTCCCCCGGCGCGCCGCATCCGTGCGCGACTGGACCTCTGGCCGCGCCCGACGGCACGACCGGCCCTTTCGCGCACTGATCGCGCCGCGACTGGACCTTTCGCGCACAGCCTGAGGGTGCGACCGGTCCACTCGCGCACCGACCGCGACGCGACTGGACCGTTCGTGCTCGGCTTGAGGGTCCGACTGCGATACGAGAGGACCTTTCGCGCCGCCGTTTGAGCGCCAGCGGACCTGTCACGGCGCGCCGAGTGCGAGCGAAGGGACCGCTCGTGTCCGCGATAGCGGGGCGAGTGGTGGTCGTTTCGTGCTTGTCGCGCCGCCGCGAGTGGTCCATCCACACCGTCCTGGCTGTGCGAGGGGTCTTTCGTGCGCGGCTTGAGGGTGCGACCGGTCTGTTCGCGCGTCGACCGCGACGCGACTGGACCGCTCGTGCCGTCGTGACCGCACGAGGGGACCGCTCGTGTCGCAGTTGCGGAGCGAGCGGTCGTTTCGTGATTGTCTCTGCGGCGCGAGTGGTCCCCTCGCGCCGCCAGTGACCGGTGCGAGGGGACCGTTCGCGCGCATGAAGCGGCACGAGCGCTCCGTTCGCCTGGCGAAATGCGCGAATGGTCCCCTCGCATCAACCCCCTAGCCCCGCAAAGCGTTCAGCGCGAACGCCGCATACATCGCCACCCCGGCAGGCATCGCGGCTTCGTCGAAGACCACCCGGTTCGAGTGGTTCGCCGGAGCGTCCGAGGGCGACACCCCCGGTGGGCAGGCGCCGAGGAACGCGAATGCCCCCGGAACACGTTGCAGGACATACGAAAAGTCCTCCGCCCCCATGATCGGGTGGGGGATCTCCTGGACGCTCTCCGAGCCCAGCACCGTCGCGCCGAGGGCCAGGACCTCGGCGGCCACCTCGGGGTCGTTGACGGTGGGCGGGTAGCCCGGCTCGATGTCGGCCAGGACGCGGCAGCCGTGGGCCGCGCCGATGGACTCGCAGACGCGGGGCAGCTCGGTGCGGACGACGGCGCGCGTGGCTTCCGACAGGGTGCGGATGGTCCCTTCGAGCACGGCCGTCTCGGGGATGATGTTGGTGGTCGTGCCGGCTTCGATGCGGGTCACGGAGATCACGGCGGGGTCGAAGACGCCGATGCGGCGGGTGACCATCGTCTGCAGGGCGCCGACCATCGCGGCCGCCGCGGGGACGGGGTCGATGGCTTCCTGAGGGGCGGAGCCGTGGCCGCCGCGGCCGGTGACCTCGACGCGGAAGGTGTCGGCGGACGCCATCATCGCGCCGCCGCGGACCTGGAGGAGGCCGGTGGGCACGTTGGCCATGGCGTGGAGGCCGAAGGCGCGCGAGACGCGCGGGCCGGCGGCGTCGAGCACGCCCTCGTGGATCATGAAGCGCGCGCCGTGGTGGCCCTCCTCGCCGGGCTGGAACATGAAGACCACGGAGCCGGCCAGCGAATCCACGCGCGAGGCCAGCAGGCGGGCGGCGGAGGCGAGCATGGCGACGTGGGTGTCGTGCCCGCAGGCGTGCATGGAGTCGTCGACCTCGGACGAGAACTCGAGGCCGGTGTCCTCGTGCAGCGGCAGCGCGTCCATGTCCCCGCGCAGCAGCACGGCCGGGCCCGGGCGCGCGCCGCGCAGCACGGCGGTGAGCGACGTCGTGGCGCGGCCTTCGGTCACGGAAAGCGGCAGGTCGGCCAGGGCCGAACGGATCGCTTCCTGCGTCCGCGGCAGCTGGAGCCCCTGCTCCGGACGGCGGTGCAGGGCGCGGCGCAACGCGACGGTGCGGTCCTGCAGCTCCCGCGCGGCGTCGAGCAGCCCGTTGAAGCGGGTGTCCGGGAGAGTCGGCAGGTCGGTGGGTCCGGTCATGGCTCGATAGTGGCACCACGGACGCTTCGGGTGCACCGTGCGTGCGCTCGCATCGGCGGCGGAATACGGTGTGCGCATGGCGGTGCAAGAGCCGGTCACGGGCTTCGCGATGGCAGTGGTCCGAGAAGACGGTCGGTGGCGGTGCAGTGCGCTCGATCCCGCGGCGCTCACGGAGCTCGACGCGGCGATCACCGAGCTGGGGAAACTCCGCTCGACCGGCGCGGCGTTCGGGCTGCTGGCGGTGGACGACGAGTTCTTCGTGATCGTGCGGCCCAGCCCGCGAGGCCCGTCGCTGCTGCTGTCGGACGCCGCGGCGGCGCTCGACTACGACATCGCCGCGGACGTGCTCGACGTGCTGCGCGTCGACCCGCCCGACGAGGACGACGACGCCGTCTGGCCCGAAGGCGACCTCGACATCCTCGCCGATCTCGGACTGCCGGGCGGCGAGCTTGAAGTTATCGTCGGAGAGGTGGATCTCTACCCCGACGAGCAGCTCCAGATGATCGCCCAGCGCTGCGGCTTCGCGGCCGAGTTCTCGAAACTGCTGGACGAGCTCTGAGACGCCCGGCCGACACCGAAGCCGTGCAGGCGGCGCTCGAAGCCGCGCGCGGTCCAGGCGCCGATGTGCCCATCGGCGCCGTGGTGTTCGGCCCTGACGGAAGGCCTCTCGCCGCGGCCCGCAACGCCCGCGTCGAGCTCGGCGACCCCACCGCCCACGCGGAAATCCTCGCCCTGCGCGCGGCCGCCCGCGTCCACGGCGACGGCTGGCGCCTGGAGGGCTGCACGCTCGCCGTCACGTTGGAACCCTGCACGATGTGCGCCGGTGCCCTCGTGCTCGCCCGCATCTCCCGCCTGGTCTTCGGCGCGTGGGAACCCAAGACCGGCGCCGTGTCCTCCCTCTGGGACGTCGTGCGCGACCGCCGGCTCAACCACCGCCCCGAAGTCCACGGCGGTGTGCTGGCCACCGAGTGCGCCGCGCTGCTCGAGACGTACTTCGCCACCCGCCGCCACCCCGCCGACGCCCTGCCTTCGGCCTCCGGTATTGTTCTCGGCGGTGGCGTGTCCGAGCGGCCGAAGGAGCACGACTCGAAATCGTGTGACGGTTAATCCCGTCCGTGGGTTCAAATCCCACCGCCACCGCTCGCGAGTGGGCGAGGTATGTCAACGGAAAGCGTTGATGTGCCTCGCTCGCTGTGTTTTCTGGGGGTGCAACCCCCAGGCCCCGCCCGGAGGGCGTTGCCCCCGGACCCCCGGTGGTGGTTGCGACTGGTGAGTTGGTCACGGGGGTTGGTGATCGTCTTTGAAAGACAACTCCGGTGGCGTTCAGGTTGACCGCAGGTCGGCACGGCCGAGTTGGGGGCGTTCGTTTCGGGGTGCGGGTTAGCTGGTCGGGTTCGCTGGAATCTGGGCACCTCAGTTGCGGGGCGCGGCTTTGACGGCGGGCGTCGCTGGGACCCCTGGCACCGCCGTTGGGGGGTGCGATTTTGCTGGCGGGCGTCGCTGGAATCCAGGGGGTCGCAGTTGCGGGGCGCGGGTTTGACGGTGGGCGTCGCTGGGACCCGAGGGACCGCTGTTGTGGGGCGCGGGGGTTGCTGGCGGGCGCGGCTGGAATTCAGGGGCCTCGGTGCCGGAGGGCAAGGCTGTGGGGCGGCGGCGCCGGGAGCCGGGTGCGTCAGTCGAAGGGCAGGACTGGAGTGCCGAAGGGTTCCAGGAACGAGATGGTCTCCATGATCGTCGAGACGCCCGTTTCGACGGCGCGCGCGACGGCGGCGCAGGCGTCGAGTACTGGTTGCACCGCCTCGGTCGAGCGGTCGCCGGCCAGGACGGCGACGGCGGACGCGGCGGCGGAGCCGGCGACGCAGATGACCTGGGCTGCCGTCTCGGTGGCGAGGCGGTCCAGGAGGTCGGCCAGGTCCAGGCCGACGGCGGCGGTGCGGGCGGCGGCTTCGGCGGCCTGCCGGTAGTGCACGTCGAGCTCGTCGGCGCGGGTGCGGAACCGCGCGGCGGGCTCGCCGCCCCAGCGGCGTTCCGCGCGGTGGGCGCCGCTTTCGAAGGCGAGCCGCGCGGTGACCAGGACGTCGCGGCCGGTGGACAAGGTGCGGGCCGAATCGCGGATGGCGGGAGGCGAGCAGTCGATCTGCTGCAGCGCGGCCACGGGGTCCGGGGCGCCCAGGCGCGCGCCGGCCTTCCGCAGCGGCTCGAGGGTCGCGGCGGCTTTCTCCAGGGCCGGGTGCAGGAACGGCATCAGGTGAACAGCGCCGTCGCCACCGCGGGGCGGATCTTCTCCGCGTGCCCGCCCGCCGCCATGCGCAGGCGGCCGGCGAGGTCGGACGTCGCGTCGCCGAGGACGCGGGCGTCGACGTCGCGCGCGGCCAGCGCGGCCTCCCAGCGCGCGGCCAGCTCGCGCGCGGGCGCGGAGATGCCGAACGGCGTCGACTCCAGACGCGCCTCGGCGAACCGGCCGGCCGCCTGGTCGGCGTCGGCCGCGGCCTTGTCCAGCGCGTCGGCCGCGGCGCGCAGCCGCTCGCTCGTCGAGCTCGCCATGGGACCTCCCTTCCCGGAACAAACAGTTCAAGGTGGCCAGGCCCCCACCTCGTCACCCTGTAGGGGGAGATCTAACCTCATCACGTCCTGTGTGGTCACTCGGCCGGGCGTAGGACAGTTTCACATCGTGAAGAGCCTTGACCGCGCTCGGCAGCGCTGACGATCATCGCGCCCATGCCAGCCACCCGCCCGCGCCGCCGGCCCGGCCGCCCGTCCGGTGCCGGCACAGCCGCGCGCCGGTCGCCGCGGCGAGCCACCCCGATCGGCCGAACTCCGCTCAACCAAGCCGATTCGACCACGCGGAGGGCTTGATGTCGATCGACCTGCTGCGCTCGTCGGCCACCCCCGCCGACGGCATCCTCGAAGGCCCGCGCGTGCTGCGCCGGCTGCCCGAAGGGGTTGAAGAACGCCCCTACGAGCTGTTCACCCTCCGCCCCCTCGGTCGGGTGATCGGGGCCGAAATCGAGGGCGTCGACCTCGGAGCGTCATTGACCCCCCGGGTTCGCGAAGAGCTGAACCGCGCGTTGCTGGAGTGGAAGGTGCTGTTCTTCCGCGAACAGAAAATGACGTCGGAACAACAGCGCGTGTTCGCTTCCCACTGGGGCGCGTTGGAAACCAACCCTTTCATCCCGCAAGGCGACAACGACGAGGTCGTCCGCTTCACCCGCACCGCGGGCATGCCGGGTTACGAGAACATCTGGCACACCGACGTCACCTGGCGCCCAGCACCCGCGCTCGGCTCCGTCCTCCGGCTGGTGGAGGTCCCGCCGATCGGCGGCGACACGATGTGGGCCGACATGGCCGCCGCCTACGACAACCTGCCCGCCGACGTGCGCGAACGCATCGACGGCCTGACCGCCGTCCACGACTTCGTCCCCGGCTTCGAACGCTTCACCGACCCGGACCTGCTGGCCGCCCACCAGGACCGCTTCCCGCCCGTCGAGCACCCGATCGTCCGCGTCCACCCCGAGACGGGCCGGCGGACGCTGTTCGTGAACCAGGCCTTCACCACCCACGTCGTGGGCCTCGACAAACCCGAGAGCGACCGCCTGCTCCGCTCCCTGTTCCTCCAGGCCCACACGCCCGAGTACCAGGTGCGCTTCCGCTGGACCCGCGACGCCGTGGCGTTCTGGGACAACCGCGCGACCCAGCACTACGCCGTGAACGACTACCACCCCCACAACCGGGTGGCCGAACGCGTCGCGATCGTCGGCGACCGGCCATTTGGGCCTAGCCTGGTCGTATGAGCGAACCCAAGGCCGTGGTCACCGCGTTCCTGCAGGCTCTCGAAGACATGGACGTCGAACGGGCGCTGAGCCACGTCGCTGTCGACATCACCTACCAGAACGTGCCGCTCCCGCCCGCCCGCGGGCTCACGGCCGTGGAGAAGCAGCTGCGCACGCTGACCCGGTTCGGCACCGGGTTCGAAGCACGCACGCACCACATCGCCGCCGACGGCAACATCGTGCTCACCGAACGCACCGACGTGCTGCGCCGCGGCTCGTTCGCGGCGGAGTTCTGGGTGTGCGGCACCTTCGAGGTCGAGAACGGCCGGATCGTGCTGTGGCGCGACTACTTCGACTGGACGACGTTCCTCGCGGCCAGCGCGAAGGGCGCCGGACGCGCTGCACTGTCGGGCGCCAAGACCCTCATCGGCAAGTACCGCTCGTAGGTGGTGCGGCCGCCAAGCCGCCGCCGCACCACCCACGAACCCCCGGGGCAAACTTTCTCGAGGACGCCGCGGTCGCGAGCGAAGCGGAAGATCCCGCGTCCGCGGCGTTCCTCAGCGGGGCGCGAAACCGCGCAAGCCGAACACGATCAACCCCCATGTGATCGTGTCGCCTCCCCCCGCGGTGTGCGACCCGTGAGCTCCCGGGAAGTGGTCTGGGCCACTTTCTCGTGGGCTCGCGAGTAAAGGTACCTCCGCCGCAAACGCACCGCGCCAAAGCTTGACCTGCATTTAAGGCAGATGGGCCGTCCGGGTGACGACCTGGGGAAACGCCCTCAGCGCTTCGGCGCGAGAAACCCTTCGACGGTGCCGATCCCGGCTCCCACGGCCACCTTTGTGGACCGCCGCGCCGACAGCTCGGCCACGTGCCGCAGCACCTGCGCCGCGGCCTCGCCGGCCAGCGGCACGCACTCGTTGTCCTCGCCGCGGCGCACCGGAATGAGTTCGAGCCGCGGCCGGTCGCCGAGCAGGCACCCGGCGAGCAGTCCGTCGACGTGGCGGCCGCGCATCGCGGGCCAGTCGAACACGAGGTTGCCGAGGCTGTAGAGGATCGGGCGGCCGCGGTAGACCTCCACGGCCTGGATGCTGTGCGGCCCGTGGCCCACCACGAGGTCGGCGCCCGCGTCGATGATCGCGTGGGCGTAGGCGATCTGGTACTCGGTGAGCTCCTCGCCCGGCAGTCCCCAGTGCATCGACACGATCACGTGGTCGGCCGTCGCGCGGGCGCGGTGGACGTCGGCGACCAGGCGTTCCAGGTCCGCCGGCACCGGGGTGGTGTGGACGATCGGCGGCCGGCCCGGCACGTCGAGCACCCGCGGGTCCGGCTGGTAGGAGGTGTACGCGCCGGCGACCGCGACGCCCGCCGAATCGGCCTTCGCCTCTTGGCCGACCGGCCAGCACAGCGACGTGAACGCGAGGAAGGCGACGCGGCGGTCGGCCCGCTCGATCACGGCCGGCGTGTGCGCGGCGGTGAGGTTCGGACCGCCGCCGCAGTACGCGATCCCGGCCTTCTCCAGCACCGCCAGGCTCGCGAGCATGGCCGGCGGCGGGTACGTCACGTTGTTGGCCACCGACACCACGTCGATGCCGGCGGCGGTGAGCGCCTCGACCATTTCGGGTGCGGAATGGCGCCAATTCGGCTTGTGCGGGATGTCCAGACCGCCGTGGTCGCCCATCGATCCCGACAGCGGGCCCTCGAGGTTGACGAAACGCAGGTCGGCTCCGCTCAACAACGGAGTCAGCGCCCGGAATGCCGTTTTCGGCTCGGTCCGCCCCTGCACGTTGACGTCTCCGCCGAGTACGAGAGAGATCACTGTGTCAACCCGTCCCTCGGAGGTAATTCCGCGAACTCGTTACGAATCGTTGCCTCTTAGTCTTCCTACCCTTCGCTTGTTCGGGGGACGATGCGTCGACCGTTCATGCAAAGGGGACTCAGGGTGACCATATCCGGTCGAAGAAAGAGCGTGCTGACCGCCGCTGCCGTCGCGGGCTTGGTGGTGAGCGGCGCTCCCGCCGCACTCGCCACACCCAGCGCGGACGCGGTCATCGCCGAGGTCTACGGCGGCGGGGGCAACGCCGGCGCCACCCTCACCAACGACTTCGTGGAGCTCGCGAACCGCGGCGGCACGCCGCTCGCGCTCGACGGCTTCAGCGTGCAGTACCTGCCAGCCACGGCCAGCGCGTCGAGCACGTGGCAGGTCACGAAGCTCGCCGGCTCGGTCGCCGCGGGCGGCCGCTACCTCGTCCAGGAGTCGAAGGGCACCGGCGGCACCGTCGCGCTGCCCACCCCGGACGCGACCGGGACCATCTCGATGTCCGGCACCGCCGGCACGATCGCGCTCGTCAGCGGCTCCACCGCGCTGACCTGCAAGACCGCCGCCGACTGCGCCGCCGACCCGCAGGTCAAGGACCTCGTCGGCTTCGGTGACGCCGTGGTCCGCGAGGGTACGCCGACCGCCGCGCTGTCGAACACGACCTCGGCCGCGCGCGCCGCGTCGCTGGCCGACACGGACAACAACAGCGCCGACTTCACCGTCGGCGACCCGACGCCCACCAACTCCAAGGGCGAGACGGCCGGCGGCGGCGACACCGGTCCGGTCGACCCGGGAACCCCCGCGAAGATCCACGACATCCAGGGCACCACGCGGATCTCGCCGTTCAAGGACAAGAAGGTCAGCGACGTCACGGGCATCGTCACGGCCGTGCGCACCTTTGGTTCGTCGCGCGGCTTCTGGCTCACCGACCCCAACCCCGACAGCGACCCGCGCACCAGCGAGGGCCTGTTCGTGTTCACCGGTTCGACCACGCCCGCCGTGGCCGTCGGCGACGCGGTGACCGCGGCCGGCACGGTGAAGGAGTTCTACCCGGACGCCCCGGCGACCTCGAACTACCAGTCGCTCACCGAGCTGTCCAGTGCACAGTGGACGGTCGGTACGCACGGGAACCCGGTGCCCGCGCCCACGAAGATCACGCCCGACCAGATCCCGGACGTGCTCGCACCCAATGCCGGCGGCAACATCGAGGCGCTGGCGCTGGAGCCGGCGAAGTACGCGCTGGACTTCTGGGAGTCGCACGAGAGCGAGATCATCAGCATCTCCGACGCCCGCGTGGTCGGCCCGAGCAACGACTTCGACGAGCTGTACGTGACGACGAAGCCGCAGCAGAACCCGACGCCGCGCGGCGGCACGGTCTACCTGGGCTACGACAAGATCAACACGGGCGTGCTGAAGGTCCAGTCGATCATCCCGTTCGACCAGCAGCCGTTCCCGAAGGTCAACACCGGTGACGTGCTGACCGGCACGACCTCCGGCCCGGTCGAGTACAGCAGCTTCGGCGGCTACACGCTCTTCGCATCGCAGATGGGTCCGGTGAAGGACAACCACCTGCAGAAGGAGGTTACGGCGCGCCAGCGTCCGGGCCAGCTCGCGGTGGCGACGTACAACGTCGAGAACCTCGCGCCGTCCGACCCGGACACGAAGTTCGCGCAGCTCGCGCACGGCATCGTCGACAACCTGGCCGCGCCGGACGTCGTGAACCTGGAGGAGATCCAGGACAACGACGGCGCCACCGACGACGGCGTGGTCACCGCCGACGTGACGCTCAAGAAGTTCACCGACGCGATCGTCGCGGCGGGCGGCCCGCACTACCAGTGGCGCGAGATCGACCCGACCAACGACGAGGACGGCGGCGAACCGGGCGGCAACATCCGCGTGGGCTTCCTGTTCAACCCGGCGCGAGTGTCCTTCGTGGACCGTCCGGGTGGCAGCGCGACCTCCTCGGTGGGCGTCGTGAAGGACCACGGCAAGGTGCACCTGACGCAGTCCCCGGGCCGCGTCGACCCGACGGACGACGCGTGGACCGACAGCCGCAAGCCGCTGGCCGGCGAGTTCGTCTTCCAGGGCCGCACGGTGTTCGTGATCGCCAACCACTTCAACTCGAAGGGCGGCGACCAGCCGACGCACGGCCGGTTCCAGCCGCCGGTGCGCAGCTCCGAGGTGCAGCGCCAGAAGCAGGCGACCGTGCTGAAGGGGTTCGTGTCCCAGCTGCTTTCGGCCGACCGCAACGCCAACGTGGTGGTGGCCGGTGACCTCAACGACTACCAGTTCTCGCCCGCGCTGGCCCAGCTGACGTCCGGCGGCCTGAAGGACCTCATCTCGACGCTGCCCGCCGCCGAGCGGTACAGCTACGTGTTCGAGGGCCAGTCGCAGGTCCTGGACCACATCCTGGCCGCCCCGGCGCTTCGCGGCGTGGACTACGACGTGGTCCACATCAACGCCGAGTTCGCCGACCAGGCCAGCGACCACGACCCGCAGATCGTGCGGTTCCGGCCGTCGACGGGGAACAAGCTGCAGGACCTGGCTTACGACCTGCTGGACTACCTGGACCAGCTGCTGGGGCGGACTGCTCCGCGTAAGTAGTTCTCTCGTAACGCTGAAGGCCACCATTCTCCGCGAATGGTGGCCTTCAGCGTGTCCGGGGACGCGGTGATCTGGAACAAGTAGCCGATCGGCGCGATACCCGTAGCCGAAAGGCGTACGTGGTGATCACTCCGGCGGGCGTTGTCCGGAGTGGGCCGGGATTCGTACGTTCGGACCAACCGATGAGGAGGTCCGAATGCGCAGGATGGTGACCGTGGCCGCGGCTGTTCTGGTGGCCGGCACGGTGGTGGCGGCGCCCGCCATGGCGGTGTCCGGTGGTGAGCCCACGCCCGAGGGTGCGGCGCCGTGGATGGCGACGGTCGTGTTCAAGGGCGACGAGCCCCTGGTGCAGCGGGAAAGCTGCGGTGGGGCGTTGATCGCGCCGGATCGGGTGGCGACGGCGGCGCACTGCCTCGACCACGTGGACCCGACGCATTTCGAGGTGCACCTCGGGGGTGGGACGCTGTCGACCGATCCCGGGCGGATCGTGCCGATCGAGGGGTGGTCGATCGACCCGGGGTTTCGGCTGATCCCGTCGCCGCTGGCGCCGGAGGATTACTCGAAGGCCAGTGCGGCCGACGACGTCGCCGTGATCAAGCTGGCGCGTCCGGTGTTCGACGTCCCGACGTTGCCGGTGGCCACCCGAGCGCCGAAGCCGGGGTCCACTGTGGACGTGTACGGGCACGGGCTCACCAAAACACCGGACCCAAAGGATCCGTTGCCCGCGCTCGGTGATCAGCTCGCGCACGCGCAGCTCGAGGTCATCGACGACCAGGCGTGCGGACAGTCGTTCGGGAGCTCGGACGTGGTCGACGGCCCGTCGGTGCTGTGTACGCAGGCCGCGGCCACGGTCTGTCCCGGCGACAGCGGTGGTCCGCTGGTTCAGGACGGCCGGCTCGTCGGCGTCGTCAGCTTCGCCGGTGAGGTCGCGGGCAAGCAGTGCGGTGAGCCGACCGCAAACGGGTTCGCCGATGCGGTCGCGTTGCGGAAATTCCTGACGCAGCCGAGGCCGCCGCTGGCGCCGATGACTGAGCACGAGCCGACGATCACCGGCACCAAAGCCGCAGGCAACACGCTCACCTGTGACGCTCCGAAGTGGACGAACGGCGAACCGGCCAAGGTGGACTACGCCTGGTACTCCAATCGGGTCGACCCGGCGAACGGCTTCGAGTTCTACGTCCCGGTCGAGGGCGCCACGAACCCGCAGCTCACGATCACCCCGGACCTCGCGGCCCACAAGCTGAACTGCGGCGTCACCGCCAGTACCGCGGGCGGCACCGTCGTGCTCTACACCGACGTCGTCTGACGCGTCAGCGTTTCGCCCGCCACCCGAGCGCCAGCACCGCCTGCACCAGCTCCTGGTACGACGGCTTCACTTCCTCGAGATACCGGTCCAGGTACTGCGGCCGCGCCGTCGACACCGGCTGCGGATCGTCGGCCGGCTCGAGGAAGTTCAGCCGGGCGACGTTGTGCAGGGCCATCTTCCACCAGCGCGACGCGCGTTCGGCCGCCTTCTCCTCGCGTTCCTTCGCGGCGGAGACGGCGGCGTGCGCGTCGGCGAGCTGGTGGTCGATCTCGTCGGCGCGGGCGAGCTCCCAGGCCCGCAGATTGTCGGCGGAGCCGCGGGCCAGGCCGACGATCTCCTTGTAGCGCATGGCCGCGCTGGCATCGTCCGTCATGACGGGTCTCCGGAGGTCTCGGGGCGCTGGAAGGGGATGATCACTTCGGGGGCGCCGTGCGTGGTGCGGTCGAAGAACAACGCGCGGCCCTGACGCGGCGACCAGTGCACGACCTGGCCGGCGGCGAACGGCGAAAGCTCGTTGCCCTGCACGTCGAGCGCCGCCCACGTGCCGATGTCGTCGGTGCCGCCGAAGCCGAGCGTGTCCTTGAGCCGCGCGATGCTGCGCCACCAGCCGATGGTGTGCACGCCGTGGCCCGGGCCGGTCTTGAGCACCGTGCGCAGGTGGTCGAGGCCGCTCTTGAGCTGGCCGGGTGCCTTGGTCTCCAACGCGGGCAACGCGGCGTCCACCCCGTACAGCAGCAGGATCCGCGACGGACCGCCGAGCTCCCCTTCGACGATCGAGGTCAGCAGAGCCGACAGGTCGTCGATCAGGTCCGCGATGTGCCCCTCGGCGCGCAGCCGCTCCGTCAGCTCCAGCACGGCCGGTGCGCACGCCTCGATCGGGCAGAACAGCACGAACTCGACCTCGCCGATCTCGTACTGCCGCGCGAGCGACCGAGCCGCGGAGTCCATGATGGACAGTGCCTCGGCCGACGCGCCGCCCAGCACGGCGACGTTGCGACCCGGCGCACGCGGCAGCTCGACGCCCTGCGCGGCCTCCGTCACGTCGATCGACTGGCCCAGCAGCGCGCGCGGGCGCGAGGTGGGCTTGAGCTCCGTGTACGCCGGGAACTGTTCCAGTACCGGCGAATGTGCGCCGTCGAACAGCCGGGGGCGCGGGAAGCGTCCGGAGTAGAGCTCCCACAGCTTGTGCTGCAGGTCGACGAACACGTTGCGGCTGCTCGCGTCCGGGATGTGCGCGAGCAGGTTTCCGTGCGCCACACCGGAGTCGTGGTTGATCACGGCGTGCCACTTCGGCGCGGACACGGCCGCGTTGTTCGTCTCCGCCAGCACACGCCGCGCCTTCGGCATGGCGATGCGCAGCGTGCACTGCTCGAACACCGCCGGCTTGCCCCAGAACGCCTCGATGCCCGCGACGTCCTGGCTCGCCAGCACGAGGTGGATGCCCTGCGAACGCCCTCGCCGCGCGATGTCCTCCAGCAGCTGCGTGGCCGTGGCCGTGACCTGGTCGCGCCCGGCGAACAGGTACTGGAACTCGTCGATCACGGCCACGATCCGCGGCCAGTGCCCGCCCGGGTCCTGCTCGCGCAGGTCGGCCAGGTTCGTGACCTCGTGTTCCTTGGCGGCGGCCGAACGCCGGCGCAGCTCGTCGGCGAGGAACCGCAGCAGCGCCAGGCCGAACTCGCGGTCGGTGTTCACGTTGACACCCACGAGCTTCGCGTGCGGCAGCCAGCTCGCGTCCTTGCGGCCGGGCGCCAGGCCCGCGAACGACACGCCTTCCTTGAAGTCCAGGAGGTACAGCGCCAGCTCGTCCGGTGTGTAGCGCGCGGCGAGGCTGCCCAGCAGCGCGTACAGGAAGTTCGTCTTGCCGGATCCGCTCGGCCCGCCGATCAGCGCGTGCGGGCTGGCGTCGCCGATCACGACCTCGACGGCCTCGCCCTCGTAGAACCCGACGGGCGCGCGCAGCTCCCGCGCCGAGCTCTCCTGACCGAACTCCGTGGGCAGCAGGTCGGCGAACGACCGCGGCCCGCCCTGCTTGGCGATCAACGCTTCCGCGATCCGCCCGGCCGCGCGGATGACCTGCCCGGACGGCAGCGGCGGGTCGAGGTCGACGACGAGGTCGGTGCCCGTCATGCTGCTGATCGCGCGCCGTTCGTCGAGCAGGCTCAGCGATTCGACCGACGCGCTCACGGCCGTGGGCACGTCGATCAGGATCAGGCAGATCCCCGCGGCGAGCGCGCCGCTGGCCACGCGCTTGAGGTCGCGCGCGAGCTCGGGTTCCAGCGTTTCGCCGTTGCCGTAGAGCACTGCGATCCGGTACGGCTCCACGCGCTGGTTGCCGGCGCGGCGCAGCTCCCGCAACGACGTGTGCCCGGCCTGCATGCCGGTGGCGTGGATGCGGCGGATGTGGCCGGCGAGCTCGTCGAGGAGGTCTTCCAGCCGCGTCGGGTCGTACAGCGACAGCGCGCTGGTGCGGCTGATCGGGTACAGGTCGGGCAGGATCGCGGTGAGCTGTCCGATGTCCCACAGGTGGATCTTCACGGCGCCGGGCTCGAACGTCGAGAGCACCCGCATCAGCAGGTTCTGCACGATCCCGTCGATCACCGGCCGCGTTTTGGGCGCCGAGGTGATCTGCAGGTGCGACTCGTCGAGCAGGGGCACGGCGACGTCGAACGTCCGCGAGATGTCGCGGCCGGCCGCCGTCGCCGAGCCCACGCGCCACAGCCCCGGCGCGATGATGCCGGGGTTGGTCCCCACCCGGCCGAGCCATTCGCTCGGCGGCCGCCCCGCGGGGCCCGGGGCGTTGGCCGCCACCAGGTCCCGCAGGGCGCCCGGGCCCGAGCTCCAGTCGGTGTAGAACGCGTTGCGCACGCCGCCGAGCGAAGCGAACACCTCGTGCGCGGCCGGGTGCCGCGCCCATTCGGTCTGCTGCTCGGCATCGGCGTGGTTCATGCCGACCCGCACGATTTCCTGTTCGAGAGCGAGCCGCGCCACGTCGGCCTCCGCGGCCTCGCGGGCGCCGGCGGCGGCACCGAGCACGAGCCCGATCTGGTGCCGGACCCGGTCCAGCGCCGTCTGAACACGGTTGCGCTGCTCGGCGGATTTACTGGCCATCGGTGCTGCTCATAGCGCGGTCGTCCCTACAGACGTGACTGATATCCGCTCACCAGGTCGTCGGCGGCGGCTAGGCGGGTGAGGAGGTGGTCGAGTCCCTCGTCGGCCTGGTCCAGTTGCGTCGGCAGCCAAGGATCGGCTTTCGCCTGTGCGTCGACGAGCGCTCTGCGGGCGTCGCCGAGCAGGGACTTGGCCCGCTCGGCGTGGGCGCGCCCGTCGGTGAGGCCCGTCATCGCGGCGGTGAGCAACTGGTGGATCTCGGCGAGTCCCGACATGCGGTTACAACCGGGCCGAGTAGGAGTCGGCCGACGAAATACTGGCCTGGATGGTGCTTTGCATCCCGGTGATTCCGTTCAGCGCTTCGGCCAGCAGACCGTGGGCCTGGTTGACCTCGTGCTGACTGCTGCCCTGCGTCGCCTGGGAAAGCGACAACTGGGCTTCTTCGAGAGATTGCGCTGCCTGCTGCAGGGCGGCGATGCTCGCGGACGCCTTCTCGTTCGCGAGCGCGATGCCAGCGCGGATCTCTTCCACTCCGGGCATGGGGGCGGACTCCTCGGTGCGTCGGGGCTGGAACGACCACGTACAAACTTAGCGTGATCAGGTGTCTTCGGTAAGTGAGGAACTGGGGGAGAATCGACAAGGCCCCGGACGTGGGTGACGTCCGGGGCCTCGCGGGCAGCGGTCGGTAACGGGACCCCCGAACCGTGTTCCAGCCATGGTGACCTGCGGTTTTCGAGGCTCGCGCGCGAGTGGCCGCGCCCAGGTCAGGCCGGTATTCGTGACACCGATGAACCTCTCCGAACTTCTACGATCGAGTCTGCGGAGGAGACTAGCGCGTGGGTTCGGGGTGGGTTCCGGAGGTCCTCGGCTAGCCCCGTGGCCTGCACGGGTGTCGATCAGCAACGCTTCGGCAACGGCCCAACGGGCCGTAGGCCGACCAGCCGAGCGCGGCGCGAACCGGCGAAATCGGGGATGTGGAAGGAAATTCGGGTTTTCGGACGGGCGTGCCGCGGCGGACCCGGGGTGACGCGATGGTGGACCGGTTCGGCACCTTCGACCCGGCCGCGTCGCACCGGGCGCTCGACGCGCAGCGCGCGCCGCGCCGGCGCGGCCTGGGCCGGACCGCGGTGGCCGCGCTGTCCTGGACCTCGACGCCGACCTCGACCACAGCCGCCCCGGCGACCACCTGTTCGCGGCAACCATCCGGATCGTCCGGTGGACGGGCGATCCGTCGACGCAGTTCCTGCGTCTTGCGCGTGGTGAGTCTCGGGATGGCAATTGAGACGGGAATTGAGACTGCAACGACAAAACGCCGAGCTGCTCGTGAAAGCTGCCCGGCGTTTCGCCTGCTATTGCGGCGGAGGATACAGGATTCGAACCTGCGAGGGCGTGAACCCAACACGCTTTCCAAGCGTGCGCCTTAGGCCGCTCGGCCAATCCTCCGTGGAGAAGGGTACCGGATGGGGTGGTGCGGTCCCGCAGGTGGGCCGGGGGTGGGGATCAGGCCGGGACGACGTCGGCGACGACGATGGTGATGTTGTCGGGGCCGCCGCCGTCGTTGGCGAGGGTGATGAGGGCGGGGACGGCTTCGTCGGGGGTGCCGGCGGCCAGGGTTTCGGCGATGGCGGGTTCGCCGGCGCCGGCGGTGAGGCCGTCGGAGCAGAGCAGGAGGCGGTCGCCGGCCAGCGGGGTGAACTCCCAGACGTCGGGGTCGCCCGAGCCGGTGCTCTGGAGGGCCTTCATGAGCAGCGAGCGGCGCGGGTGGTCGATGGCGTCGGCCTGGGAGATGCGGCCGTCTTCGACCAGGGCCTGCACGAGGGTGTGGTCACGGGTGATGCGGTGCAGCTCGCCGTCGCGCAGGAGGTAGCCGCGGGAGTCGCCGATGTGGGCGGCGGCGAAGCGGACGCCGTCGAAGAGCAGGCTGGTGAGCGTGGTGCCCATGCCGTGGGTGGCGGGGTCCTGCTCGGCGACCTCGGCGAGGCGTTCGCCGATGCGCCGGACGCCGTCGGCGAGGGTGCTCTGGAGGTCGATCGAGGTGAGGTCGAGCGAGCGCAGCTCGGAGTCCAGGCTCGCGAGCACGCCGACCGCGGTGGCACTGGCCACTTCCCCGTGGGGCTGACCACCGATACCGTCGGCCACGGCGAGCAGGCGTCCGCTGGCGTAGACGGAGTCCTCGTTGATCGAGCGTCGTCGCCCGGTGTCGGAGCCCGCGGCGTAGCGCAGGGTGAACCGGGTCTGGTTGGTGGCCATGCCACCATGTAACCATTGGTTGACTGAGTTAACAAGCAAAACGATGGAAACTCCAGTCATCAGCTATCGTGCTGGCCATGGACGACACCGCGACGGTCACCGCCGCCGACATCGCCAGGCTGGCGGGGGTGCGCCGCGCCGCGGTGAGCAACTGGCGGCGGCGCCACGACGACTTCCCGCGCCCGGTGGGCGGCACCGCGTCCAGCCCGCTGTTCTCGCTGCCCGAGGTGCAGGCGTGGCTGGCCGGCCGCGGCCGGCCCGTGGAGCTCGCGCCGATCGACCTGGCGTGGCAACGGCTGCGCGCCCTCGGCGACGACCTGGAGCTGGGCACCCGCGTCGCCGACGCCGGTGAGTACCTCGCCCACGCCACCGAACGTCCGACGGACGACCCCGAGCTGCTCACCCTCCTTGCCCAGGCGGCCACGGTGAACGGGGCGACCTGGACCTTCGAGCAGCTCTGCGAACGCTACTTCGAAGCCCACGCGCGGCGCGTCTCCCCGACGACGCCCGCGTACGCGAGCCTGATGGTCCGCCTCACCGGCGCGAAAGGGACCACCGTGCTCGACCCGGCGTGCGGCTTCGGCTCCCTGCTCCTCGTCGCCGAGGCCGCCCGCGCCCAGGGCCAGGACAGCGACCTCACCACTGCCCGCATCGCCGCCCTGCGCCTGCGCCTCCACGGCGCCGACACCGAGATCCACGCCGGAGACTCCCTGCGTGAAGACGCCTTCACCGGTCAGCGGGCCGACGTCGTCCTCTGCGACCCGCCGTTCAACGAACGCGCCTGGGGCCACGAAGAGCTGGTCGGCGACCCGCGCTGGGAGTACGGCCTGCCGCCGCGCGGCGAGTCGGAGCTGGCGTGGGTGCAGCACTGCCTGGCGCGCGTGAAGCCCGGCGGCACCGTCGCCGTCCTGATGCCCGGCGCCGCGGCCGGCCGGCGCAGCGGCAAACGCATCCGCGCCAACCTCCTGCGCGCGGGCGCGCTGCGCGCCGTGCTCACCCTCGCCCCGGGCACCGACCTCTGGCTGCTCACCAGACCCGAGCCCGGCACCCGCGCGCCCGCCACCGCGCTGATCGCCGAGACGACCGTCGACGACGCCGAAGCCCTCTGGCACGACCACCTCGACAACGGCACCGGCGAACGCATCATCGACCTCCTCGACGACGACGTCGACCTCACGCCCGCCCAGCGGCGCACCGCCCGGGAAGACCTCGGCGAGGCTTTCCTTGCCGCACAACGGCTTTTCAGCCGCGTCGGCCTCGATCTCCCGCCCCTGCAGCCGACGGGCGAGGAACCGGCGCACACCACCGTCGGCGAGCTGGTGAAGGCCGGCGCGCTGGAGATCCACCACGCGCCCACGCGGACCGGCGACGGCGACGAACCCGTCCTGACCCCCGACGACGTCCTGGCCGGCCGCGCCCCCACCGGCTACGCGGCCCCCGACGGCGCGGCCGTGATCGCGCACGAAGGCGACGTGATCGCGTCCGTCACCGGCGCCGTCAAGGTCCACAGTGGACCGCCCGTGCGGCTCGGCCCCGCGCTTTCCCTCTACCGCGTCGATCCGGACCGCCTGGACGCCGATTTCCTCGCCGGCTGCCTGCGCGCCGCCGATTTCCCCGTGCACAGCGCCTCGACCCGCATCGACGCGCGGCGCCTCAAAGTGGCGCGCTACCCGCTCGCCGAGCAACGCTCGTACGGCGCCGCCTTCCGTGCCCTCGCCGAGTTCGACCGGGCGCTGCGGGAGACGGCGGAAATCGGCCGTGACCTGGTCCGGCTAGGCTTTGCGGCGCTCGCCGAAGGACGGCTGCGGCCCGGCGCCTGAAGGGAAACCATGCTCATCGCCGATCGCTACGAGGTCGACGAGCTGCCGCTGGGCCGGGGCGGGATGGGCGCGGTGCACCGCGGGCACGACCGGCGGCTCGACCGGCGCGTCGCCATCAAGCTGCTGCGCCTGCCCGGCCGCGACGAAGAGCTCGAAGAACGCTTCGCCCGCGAAGCCCGCATCCTCGCGACGCTCGACCACGCCGGCGTACCCACGCTGTACGACTTCGGCACGCACGACGACCGGTTGTTCCAGGTCATGCAGTTCGTCGACGGCGTCACCGTCGCCGATCTCCTCGCCGAGCACGGTCCGCTGCCGGTCCCCTGGGCGGCGGCCATCGCGGCCCAGACCGCCGCCGTGCTCGCGGCGGCCCACGCCCGGTCCGTCTGCCACCGCGACCTCAAGCCCGCCAACCTCATGCTCTGCCCCGACGGCAGCGTGAAGGTGATGGACTTCGGCCTCGCCGTGCTGCGTGAAGCCGACGTCGCCCGCTTCACGCGGGCCGGCCAGCTGCTGGGTACGCCGTCGTACATGGCGCCGGAGCAGATCCAGCGCGGCCTCGCGGAGCCGCGAAGCGACCTGTATGCGCTGGGCTGCGCGTTGCACGAGATGCTCACCGGCCGTCAGCTCTTCACCGGTCCCACCGCGTACGCCGTGTTCGAGAAGCAGGTGAAGGACGCGCCCACCGCCGTGCCGGGGGTGCCCGCCGCGCTCAACGCCCTGCTCGCCGCGACCCTCGCCAAAGACCCGGCCAACCGACCCTCCGGCGCCGACGCGTTGTACGCGGCGCTGGGCCCGTTCGTCCGTGATCTGCCGCCGTTGCCGGGGTTCCTGCATGCGGTGCCGAGTCCCGCGCGGATGTACGCGCGCGTGGTGGCGCAGGTCCGGGGATGACTAAGTCCTCCCGACCGGGTGCGGTCGGGAGGACTTCGCGGTGGATCGTCAGGCGCGCACCGCCGGCCGGCTCTGCTCGGCCAGCGGGAGGCCGCGCTGCTGGATGCGGTAGTAGGTCAGCGCGTTCTGGACCCCGATGCTCAGGCCCAGCGTCAGCAGGATCGACGCCGAGGTCAGGCCGCTGCCGAAGCCCAGGTAGCCGCCGAGGAAACCGAAGCCGACGCGGGCGCCGATGGTCGCGAGCCACAGCACCAGCGTCAGCGCCGAGCCCTTCTGGAACGTCGTGGTGCCGCGCGCCGTGAGCGTGGTGCTCGCGCTGCGGGCGAGGCCGAGCACGATCAGCACCGCGATGTCCGCGCCGAGCAGCACCAGCTCGCCGGTGCTCGCCTTCGGCAGCGCCTGGGCCGTGGTGAACACGCCGATGGCGGTGAGCACGAGCGGCATCGTGACCAGCGACTTCCGGCTCAGCAGCGTGCCGCGCAGCTGCTTGTAGACCACTCGGTAGAGGACGAGGGCCGCGATGGCGAAGTAGGCGAGGAGGGTCAGCGGGTTCATCGGGGGCTCCTTGGTCGGTGGTGACACCCAGATTCGTCCTTTCGACCTGCCGTTTCGTCGGCTCACGGGCGGGTTCCGGGTGGATCCTCGCGTCCACCCGGGGGTGGAGCCGCGCCGAAATCGTGACCTTCGGGCCGCAACCACCACCGGGGGACGGTCGTCTATCCCCGTGACAAGTTCGACCTGATCGAGTTCCCTGGGGGTACCGGATCGTGAAGAGGCTTCTGGTGGGGATCGCGGCCGTGGCCAGCGCGTTCGTGCTCGCCGCGTGTTCCGGCGGTGGTGCGTCGCCCGCCAACGTGACCGGTGGTGGCGCGGTGGAGGCGGGTGCCGGCGGCGGTGCGCCGACGACCTCGGCGACGACCTCCGCGGCGACGTCGAGCAGCGCGCCCGCGACCACGAGCAGCGCCCCGGCCACCACCAGCTCGCCGGCCACGAGCACGTCGAAGCCCAAGCCGACGACCACCAAGCCGAAGCCCACCACGACCAAGCCGAAGCCGCCGGTGACCGCGGCCGCCGACGTGCCGTGCGCCAAGGCCGCCGCCGCGTCGGGCACGGCCGCGTGCGTGGACATCTCGGCGCACAAGGCGTGGCTGCTGCAGGACGGCAAGGTGATCTACGGCCCCGTCTCGATGCTGCCGGGCCGCAAGGGCAACGCGACGCCGACGGGCTCGTTCCACGTGCTGTCGAAGGAGAAGATGCACTACAGCCGCGAGTTCGACAACGCACCCATGCCGAACTCCGTGTTCTTCTACCCCGGCGACGCCTTCCACACCGGCAGCCTGAAGACGTACTCGCACGGCTGCGTGCACCTCTCGGCGACGTCGTCGCTGAAGTTCTTCAACACCCTCCACGTCGGCGACGTCGTGCAGGTCGTGCCCTGACGCCCTGACGGGTGGGTGAAACGCGAAGTGGGGGCGCCGGTCGAAACCGGCGCCCCCACTTCTTTTTCGTCCTTACGCAGGTTGAGGTCGTGCCCCTGGTGCCCGGGATCGCGCCGAGGCAGAGCTTGTTGTCGCGGTTGATGAGCCCTCGCATCAACCATCCGGGGTGGGCTCAGGTGTTCGAATGTGCACAGCGTTCGCAGGTCCGGGTGACATCCGCCGGTGCTTAACGAAATTCACCCGGATGCGGTAACAACGTCCTCTTCGTGAGCGATAACCGATCACTCACGAAGGGGCACACCGCATGGCCTGGAACAAACTCCGCTCGTTGCTGACGGCCGCCGTGCTGGCCGTGGCGCTGGTCCCGATCACCGCGTCCGCCGCGGCGGCCGATGACGCGGCGCCGACGTTGCCCGCCGGCTTCGTGCTGCGGGACACGCCCACCGGGCTCTCGCCCTACGACTTCACCGACTTCGCGTGGCTGCCCGACGACAGCGTGCTGGCGCTGGGCAAGAGCGGTGCCGTCAACTGGGTCCCGGCCAACGGCTCGGGCGACCCCGTGCGGATCGCGAACTTCCCGGTCGAGACACAGGGCGACATGGGGCTCACGAGCGTCGCGCTCGCCCCGGACTACACGACCTCGCACCAGATCTACCTCAACCGCGCCGTGAGCACGGGCGGCGGCCAGTACGTGCTGCGCGCCGCGCGCTTCACCGTGACCATCGACGGTTCGGGCCACCCCACCGGCCTCGCCGACGAGAAGGTGATCTTCGAGCTGCCCGGCAGCCAGTACTACATCCACGGCCTCGACACCGTGATCCCCGCGCCCGACGGCACGCTGTGGTACTCGGTGGGCGACAACGGTGACGCGGGCAAGACCAACGAGGTCGCTTTCGTGGCGCTCGACCTCGACTCGCCCCACGGCAAGATCCTGCACATCACGCCGGACGGCAAGGGCGTGCCGAGCAATCCGTTCTACGACCCTTCGGCCCCGGACTCCACGCGCAGCAAGGTGTTCGCGAGCGGCTTCCGCAACCCGTTCCGCTTCACGCTCGATCCGAAGAGCGGCCTGCCGGTGGTGGGCGACGTCGGCTGGTACCTGTGGGAAGAGATCGACGTGGTGCAGCCCGGCGCGAACCTCGCGTGGCCGTGCTGGGAAGGCAACCACCCGACGCCCGGCTACAGCACCGACGCGCGCTGCGCCCACGTCGTGAACACGCCGCCGCTGTGGGAACACCAGCACGGCGACGGGCCGGCGAACGGCAACAGCGTCACCGGTGGCGTTGTCTACAGTGGAACGACCTACCCGGCCGCGTACCAGGGCGCGTACTTCTTCGGTGACTACGCGGGCCAGAAGATGTGGACGCTCAAGTACAACGCACAGGGCGCCCTCACTCAGGCTCCGGTGAACCCGCCGCCGTTCGCGAACATCGGCGGCGTCACGCGGATCTCCTCGGCGCCCAACGGCGACATCGTGTTCGCCGACCTCAACGGCAGCCGCCTGCGCCGCCTGAGCTACTCGACGAACAACGCGGCGCCGGTCGCGGTGGCGACATCGTCGACCGACCCCGGCACGCGCACGGTTTCCTTCGACGCCAGCGGTTCCTACGACTTCGACGGCGACGCGCTCACCTACACCTGGGACTTCGGCGACGGCACCACGGCGACGGGCGTGACGGCGAGTCACCAGTACGGCACCGGCGCGTCGTTCACGGCCACCCTCACCGCCCAGGACCCCTTGGGAGCCAAGGGGACCACGACGGTCGCGGTGGCTCCGGGCAACCACTCGCCCGACCTCGAACTGTCCACTCCGGACAAGACCTTCGCCGTCGGCGAGCCGGTTTCGCTGACCGCCACGGCCACCGACGAAGAGGACGGCACGCTGCCCGTCACGTGGACGTCGCTGATCCGGCACTGCCCCGACCTCGGCGCGTGCCACGTGCACCCCGACGACGGCGCGACCGGCCCGTCGATTTCCGTGCCGTTCACCGACCACACCGACTCGCGCATGGAGTTCACCGCGACGGTCACCGACAGCGCCGGTGTGAAGGCGAGCAAGACCTACGTCGCCCTGCCGCGCCAGCACCGGCTCACGCTCGTGAGCACGCAGCCGGCCGCGTTGAGCATCCCCAGCGAGGGCGGCGTGAGCAGCGCGATGGTCACCGAGGGCGCGACGTTCGACGTGACGGCGTCGACGCTGGGCAGCGACGGCGCGTCGAAGTTCACCGGCTGGCAGGACGGGCCGGCCACCGCGTCGTGGTCGATCACCGTCGGCGCGAGCGACACGACGCTGACCGCGAACTACGCCACCGCGATCGACCAGCGCTACGCCGCCGAACCCGCGCTGCGCACACTCGCCGGCGCGGCGACCGGTCCCGAGGTGGTCGACGGCCCGGTGCACTACCGCCCGTACGCCAACGCGCGCCTGTATTGGACCGCGGCAACCGGCGTGCGCGAGATCGGCGGCCAGATCCTCGCCGAGTACCTCGCGATCGGCGGGCACCAGGCCTACGGGCCGCCGGTGACCGACGAGACGCCGACTCCGGACGGCGTCGGCCGCTACAACCACCTGCAGGGCACGCCGGGCACGCAGGCGGCGTCGATCTACTGGACGCCGTCGACGGGCGCGCATTCGATCCAGGGCCAGATCCGGGCGAAGTGGGCGGCGCTGGGCTGGGAAAAGACCATGGGCTACCCGATCAACGACGAGGCCGGCACCCCCGACGGCGTCGGCCGCTACAACCACTTCAGCGGCGGCGGCTCGATCTACTACACCGTGGCCACGGGCGCGCACCAGATCGGCGGGGCGATCAAGCAGAAGTGGGCCGCGTACGGCTGGGAACGCGGCCTCGGTTATCCGACCACCGACGAAGCGGTGACCCCGGACGGCGTCGGCCGGTACAACCACTTCACCGGCGGCGCTTCGATCTACTGGACACCATCGACCGGTGCGCACGAGATCGGCGGGGCGATCAAGCAGAAGTGGGCGGCGTACGGCTGGGAACGCGGCCTCGGCTACCCGACCACGGACGAAACCGCCACGCCCAACGGGGCCGCGCGCTACAACCACTTCAGCGGCAACGCGTCGATCTACTGGAGTCCGGCGACGGGCGCGCACAATGTGAAGGGCGAGATCCGCAAGCGCTGGGCCGCGCTCGGGTGGGAGAAGTCTTACCTGGGGCTGCCGACGTCGGACGAGTACCGCTACGGCGCCAACGGGTTCCGCAGCGACTTCCAGGGCGGCTACATCGTGTGGACGCCGGCGGGGGCGGTCGACCACCGCTGGTGAGTGGCCCGGGTCACCCACGTCGGCTCCGGCGTGGGTGATCTGTCCATTGTGGGCGTTCCCGACGGGTGAGAAGTGCCCGTGTGGACGGTAAGTCAGGAACTTTCAGACAACCGTTCGTGGGGTAACTTCACGGAAGATCATCGAGAAAGGTCTTCCATGCGCAAGCTCGCCACGGTCGCCGTCGCCGGCGTTGCCACTCTCGCCACCCTGCTCGTGCCGTCCGTCGCGTCGGCCACGCCCGGTCGTGGCGTCAGCGCGACCCTGATCTCCCAGTGGACGGCCGGCAACACCGACTTCGTCCTGCGCGAGATCACCCTCGCCCCGGGCGGCTCCACCGGCTGGCACACCCACGAGGGCAACCTCTACGGCTGGGTCCGCTCCGGCACGCTCACCCACTACGAATCCGACTGCGCCGTCGACGGCGTCTACCACCAGGGCGCCCCCATCATGGAACCGGCCGGCGCCGACCACGTCCACATCGGCCGCAACGAGGGCACCACGCCGATGGTCCTCGACGTCCTCTACGTCCTGCCCCACGGCGCGCCGCTGTCGGACGACGCGCCGAACCCGGGCTGCAGCTTCGACTGACGCTTTCGGAGCCGGGGGCGCCGCGGTCGGGGCGGCACCCCCGCGGTTCCGGTGGCGTCAGAGCAGATCGTCGGGCCGCGTGCCCTTCGCGGTGAGCGGCAGGCCGAGCGCGACGCGTTCCACGAGCCAGCTGCTCGGCCGGTAGCGCGGGTCCCCTGTGGACTGGTGCAGGCCCGTGAGGACGCGCAGCACCTTGTCCGCGCCGACGAGGTCGCCCCACTCCAAGGGGCCGCGCGGGTAGCCGAGGCCGAGGCGGACGGCGGTGTCGATGTCGGCCGGCTCGGCGAGGTTCTGGGCGGCGATGTAGCACGCCGTGTTGACGATCGAGGCCAGCAGGCGCTGCGCGACGGGCGCGGGGCCGTCCTGCACGATGGTCACCGGGCGGCCCGTGGCGGCCAGCGCGCCCCACGCGGCGCGGCCCGCGGCGGGGTCGAGTCCCGGGTGGACGGACAGGGTGAGGCGGCCTTCGTAGCCGCCCAGGGCGTCGACGCCGCAGACGCGCGAGGCGGGCAGGCCGGCGCGCGCGGCGGCGTCCAAAGTGGACTCGCCGCGCAGTGACACCAGCAGCACGGCGTCGGGGTACGCGTCGGCGACGACCTGCACGCCGGCGGCGGTGAGCAGGCGGCCGAGGCGTTCCTCGGCGGTGAACACGGGCTTGTCGGGGGCCGGCGGCGCGGCCGGCTCGGGCGCGACCTCCTGCTTGCCGTCGACGTAGCGGTAGAAGCCTTCGCCGTTCTTGCGCCCGAACAGCCCCGCCGCCACTCGCGGGCGCGTCAGCCACGACGGGCGCAGCCGCGGCTCGGAGTGGAAGCCGCTCCAGATGCTTTCGAGCACGGCGTGGGAGACGTCGAGACCGGTGAGGTCGAGCAGCTCGAACGGTCCGAGCTTGAGCCCCAGCACGTCTCGCGCGATGCGGTCGACGTCCGCCGGCTCGGCGACCGACTCGGACAGGATCTGCAGCGCCTCGGTGTTCAGGCCGCGCCCGGCGTGGTTGACCAGGAAGCCCGGCGCGTCCTTCGCGAGCACGGGTTCGTGGCCCCAGCGGCGCACCAGTTTCAGCGCCTCTTCGGGCAGCCATTCGACCGTGCGGACGCCGGGGACGACCTCGACCAGCCGCATCAGCGGCACGGGGTTGAAGAAGTGCAGGCCGACCACGCGCGTCGGGTCGGTCAGGCCCGCGGCGATCTCCGTGACCGACAGCGAGCTCGTGTTGGTGGCGAAAACCGTGTCGGGCCGGCAGACCTGCTCGAGCTTGCCGAACAGCACGCGCTTGGCCTCGAGGTCCTCGCGCACGGCCTCGATCACGAGGTCCACGTCCTGGGCCGGCGCGGACGGCGCGTCCACCATCACCAGGCGCTCCTTGGCGGCGCGCCCCTCCGCCTCGGACAGGCGGCCCTTCGCGACCAGCTTGTCGAGCATGCCGTGCACGTAGTCGAGCGCGGAGCGCACCGCGTCGAGGTCGAGGTCGGCCAGCTCGACCGTGACCCCGCCGGTCGCGGCGAGCTGGGCGATGCCGCGCCCCATCACGCCGGTCCCGACCACCCGGACCCTGCTGACCCGCTCGGCCCATCCCGCCACGTCGAACCACCTTCCCCGCGAAGTCGTCACGCGCGAACGTACCGTCTCTCCGCCGTCGGTGAACCGTCCCGAGAGGGCTAGTTCACAGCCCCACGAAGTCGGCCATCTGTCCCGTCAGGTGCTCGAAGTAGGCGTCGGACGGGTCGACGCTGCCCACGTACTGCCCGAACAGCTCGAAGCTGATCGCGCCGAACAGCTGCGTCCACGCGCCGATCAGCCGCGTCACGACCTCGGCCGGCGCGTTCGCACCCAGGGCCCGGGCCAGCCCCTCGGCCTGTCCGCGCAGCTCGGCGGACATCGGGGCCGTGACGGCCGGCTCGTGCGGATCGGCCTCCAGCAGCACCTTCGCCATCGCCTGCGCCACGCGCGCGGCGGGCACGATCGTGTCCTGCGGCGCCTGGTAGCCGGGGATCGGCGAGCCGTAGATCAGCGCGTACTCGTGCGGGTGCGCCTTGGCCCACGCGCGGGTGGCCTGCCAGACGGCGTGCCAGCGCTCGCGCGGGTCGCCGGTGCCCGGGTCGGCCTTCTCCGCGGCCTCGCCGACGGCGTCGTAGGCGTCGATGATCAGCTCGGTGAGCAGGCGGTCGCGGCTGGGGAAGTAGCGGTAGAGCGCCGAGGACACCATGCCCAGCTCGCGCGCGACCGCGCGCAGCGACAACCCGTGCGCGCCGACCTCGGCCAGCTGGCGGCGGGCTTCGTCCTTGATCTCCTGCGTCAGTTCGGCGCGGGCACGTTCGCGGGCGGTCCTGGTGGCGGTCATGGGGACCAGTGTGCCACTTCGAGAGCGTTGCACAAAATAGAGAGCACTGCTCTTGAATCTAAGTGCGGATTGGTGTTCACTGATCTCAACGGAGAGCAGCGCTCTCGAAGAACCTGGAGGTCCCGAGATGAACACCGAGAAGCGCTACATCAAGCCCGCCAAGGCCACCAACTCGTTCAACAACTTCGTGCAGTGGCTGACCAAGCGGGGCGTGAGCGTGGTCGGCAGCCGCGTGCTGATGGTCCGCGGCCGCAAGACCGGCGAGATCCGCGAGGTGCCGGTGAACCTGCTGCCGTTCGAGGGCGGCCGCTACCTGGTCGCGCCGCGCGGCGAGACGCAGTGGGTGCGCAACCTGCGCGTGGCCGGCAAGGGGCAGCTGCGCGTCGGCAAGCGCGTGGAGGGTTTCACCTACCGCGAGCTGGCCGACGACGAGAAGCCCGTGCTGCTGCGCGCGTACCTCAAGCGCTGGAAGTTCGAGGTCGGCGTGTTCTTCGACGGCGTGGACGCCAAGGCGCCGGAGGAGAAGCTGCGCGAGATCGCGCCGGGCTACCCCATCTTCGAGCTGATGCCCGCCTGAGTCACTTCTTCGTGGACCGCTTCGTGGACCGCCGAGCTGTGGCGGCGACGGCCACGACCCCGACGAGGATCGCGACCAGTCCGATCAGGAACCACAGCTTCTGACCGGTCATGAAACTGCCGGTGATGACGCCGGCGCCCTGCAGGACCCAGACGGCCCCCACCAGCACCAGCACCGCGCCGATGGCCAGCGTGATCCAGCGTTTCACGGGGGTTCCTCCTAGGTGGCCTCTTTCGCGACCAGGTCGTTGCGGTAGGCGTAGACGACGGCGTGCACGCGGTCGCGCAGGCCGAGCTTCGCGAGCACGCGCGAGACGTGCGTCTTCACAGTCTCCTCGCCGACGTGAAGCTGGCGTGCGATCTCCGCGTTGCTGCGCGCGTCGGCTATGAGAAGCAGCACCTCGCGTTCGCGGGACGTGAGCCGCGCCAGCTCCGGCGGCTCGGCCGCGCGGGGCTCGAGGCTGGTGGCGAAGCTGGCCACGAGCCGGCGCGTGACCGACGGGTCGATCAACGCGTCACCCCGCGCTGCGATGCGCATGGCGGCCACGAGCTCTTCGGGGGCCAGGCTCTTGAGCAGGAAGCCGCTGGCGCCGGCGCGCAGGGCGCGGTAGACGTACTCGTCGGCGTCGTAGGTGGTCAGGACCAGTACGCGGGTGTCGTTGCCGGGGGTCGCGAGGATGGCCTCGGTCGCGGCGAGGCCGTCGAGGCGGGGCATGCGGACGTCGAGGACCGCGACGTCCGGCTTGAGGCGCCGGGTTTCCGCCACGGCTTCGCGCCCGTCGGCCGCTTCGCCGACGCACTCGAAGTCGGGCTGCGTGTCGAGGAGGGCGCGCATGCCGGAGCGGAACATGGCGTGGTCGTCGGCGAGCAGCACGCGGATCATGCGACCTCCTGTTTCTTGCGGGGCGTTTGGCCGGCGGCGTGGCCGGGCCAGCGCGGTGGTGTGCTCACGCCACCTCCAGCGGGAAGCCGGCCTTGACCTGCCAGGTGTTGTCCTTTTGGCCGTACGTGACTTCGCCGCCGAAGAGCGTCACGCGCTGGCGGATCCCGGCGAGGCCGCGGTGGGCTCCGTCGCGCTGCGGGACGGGGCGGCCGGCCTCGTTGGTGACGGTCAGAACGATCTCCGTGCGCCGGTGGTCCAGCTCCAGCTCCACGGGTCCGGTGCCGTGGCGCAACGCGTTCGTGAGGGCTTCCTGCGCGATGCGGTAGAGGGCGACGTCGAGCGAGCCGGGGACTTCGCGGACGTCGCCGTGCACCGTGAGACGCACGGGCAGGCCCGCGGCGCGGACGGTGTCGAGCAGCTCGTCGAGGTTGTCCAGCCCGGGCTGGGCGGCTTCGTCGCCGCGCGCGTGCAGCAGATCCAGCAGGCGGCGCAGATCGGCCATCGCGGAGCGGCTCGCGGACTCGACCGCTCCGAGGGACATGTGGACCTGGCTTTCCCCCTTGGGCAGCCCGAGCCGCGCGGCGCCGGCGTGCACGCCGATCGCGCTGACGTGGTGGGAGATCACGTCGTGCAGATCGCGCGCGATGGTCTCGCGCTCTTCGAGAACGGCCCGCCGCACTGCTTCGGCTTCGTGCCTTCGGCGCTCTTCGGCTTCCCGCTCGAGGTCGGCAATGTAGGCGCCCCGGGCCGTCGTGTACCGGCCGACGAGCCACGGCAGCACCGCCGACACGGCCATGCTGATCGCGACGAGCGCCGGATTCGCGCCCCGGCCCCCGCCCAGCAGCTCGCCCGCCCCGACCCCCGCCAGCATCGCGACGAGCGCCACCACCGCCGGCCCCACCCGCAACCACGCCCCGGCCCGATACCCGGCGACGAGGATGCCCGCGTTGTTGCCGACCACGAAGCCGGTGCAGGTGCAGAGCAACAGCGGGGCCGCGACGAAGAGTGCGGCGTGTCCGGCCGCCACCCAGCCCGAATACCGGGCCGCCCCGGCCAGGGCTGTGTCCACGATGACCGCTCCGGCGAGCACCACCCAGCCCCGCCACCCGGCCTCGGGCAGCGGCCCGCGCAGGGTGAACAGGGCGACGTCGCAGACCAGACAGACAAGCGCCACCAGCAGCGACTGACGCGCCAGCGACCCGTTGATGTCCCGCACCCGGCCAACCTACGCACCGACGGCGGCGTTTTGGTGCGCTTTGGGAAGGGGGCGCACGTTTGGTTGAGCGGGGCGGCGGTGAGCCGTTTCGGTGTGGGCCGGGGTTGGCCGCGCGAGGGGACCGATGGGTTCGGGTGGGTCGCGCGAGGGGACCGATGGGTTCGGGTGGGCTGCGCGAGGGGACCGATGGGTTCGGGTGGGCTGCGCGAGGGGACCGATGGGTTCGGGTGGGCTGCGCGAGGGGACCGGGCCGGACCTCGCGAGTGGACCGATGGTGCCTAGTTTGCTGCGCGAGTGGACCGGTCGTGCCGAGCTGGTTTCGTGAGAGGGCCGGTCGGGCTCGGAGGCTGGTGGGGCGTCACCTCGCGAGTGGACTGGTCGTGCCGTCGCAGTGGCGCGAGGGGACCGGTCGTGCCAATTCGCGCAGGCGAGTGGGCTGGCCGGGTCGGGTCGGCGACGCGGCTGGACCGGTCGTCGTGTGCTGGCGCGTCGCGATGGGACCGATCGTGCCGAGCCGTTCCTGCGATGGGACCGATCGTGCCGAGCCGGCTCCTGCGATGGGACCGATCGTGCTGCGCGGTGGTGCGACTGAACCTGTGATGCCGGGTTTGCCGCACGAGGTGTCATGGTGTGGTCGTCGCGCGAGTGAACCTTTCGCGCCGTGCGTCGCGAAGGGACCCGTCGCCCGGGGCGCGGTGATACGAGGGGTCCAGTCGCGCACAACTTCTGCGGAAGAGGACCCGTGGGTGGGGTTGTTCGCGTTGGAGTCGGAGGCGCGAGTGGACCGGTCGTGCGCGGTCGGCGGGGCGAACGGGCAAGAGGGGCGAAGCCCAGCACCGCGAGTGGACCGGTCGTGCCCGAAACGACGACGCCGGCGTCACCGCCCAATGGTGGTCGGGGCGGCAGCGCCGGCGTCGGGGGAGCCCGGTCAGTTGCCGTAGCGGCGGCGGCCCTGGCCGGGCTGGCCGGTGCCGCCGGGGGCGCGTTGGGTGGCGGTGGCGGACTGCAGGGAGGTGGCGGTGGCGGTGGTGCCGTTGAGTTTGGCGATGACGGTGACGTTGTCGCCGGTCTTGGGGGTCGTGGCGGATTTCTGGGTGGACGAGTCGAGGACGTAGGTCTGTTTGTAGCCGTCCTTGCTGGTCAGGGTGACGGAGGTCGCGCTGATCTCGGTGATGGCGCCGGTTTGGAGGCGTTCGGTGACGTAGCCGCCGTTGGGGTCGGTGACGACGAAGTCGCCGTGGAGGGCGTCGCGGAGGGCGGCGGCGCCGCCGCCGAAGCCGCCGAAACCACCGCGGCCGGCGAAACCGCCAGGGCCGCCCTGACCGCCAGGGCCGCCGAAGCCGCCGGGGCCGCCGGGGCCCTGCTGCGCCGAGGCGTCGTTGGAGCTGGTCCCCGCCCAGATCGCGAGGCCGCCGCCCACGGCGATGACCACCGCGACGCCCGCGGCGATCGCCGTTTTGCGGCCCGACCACGACTTCTTCGGGGCCGCCGGTGGCTCGCCGCCAGGGGCGCCCCACGTGGCGCCCTGTGCTGGATCGGTCGTCATGGTGTTTTCCTCCGGGTCTTGACTGTCGGACCGAGAGTCGCGGCCGCCGCTGTGCGGGAGCTGTGTCCGGAGTGGGTTGAGGCTGTGCAAGAAGGCCACGAACGGCTGAACCACCGCACAGGAAACGCACAGTCGCCGCACAGCTCGGCCTGAACACCGGCCCCGAGGATGGCACCATGAGCAGTATGAACGCGACGTCGCCCGGCCGGGGCAAGGACGAGTTGCGCCGCGCCGACGGCAGCCCGGTGCGGGTGCTGGTGGTGGACGACGAGTCGACGCTGGCCGAGCTCGTCGCCATGGCGCTGCGCATGGAGGGCTGGGAGGTGCGCAGCGCGGGCGACGGCACGGAAGCCGTCCGCGTGGCGCGCGACTTCCGGCCCGACGCCGTGGTGCTCGACGTGATGCTGCCCGACTTCGACGGCCTCGAGGTGCTGCGCCGCATGCGCGCCGAGGCGCCGTTCCTGCCGGTGCTGTTCCTCACCGCGAAGGACGCCGTCGAAGACCGCATCGCCGGCCTCACCGCGGGCGGCGACGACTACGTCACCAAACCCTTCAGCCTCGAAGAAGTCGCGCTCCGTCTGCGCGCGCTCCTCCGGCGTGCCAACGGGGTGACGGGCGCCAGCGGTTCGCAGCTCGTGGTCGGCGACCTGACCCTCGACGAGGACAGCCGCGAGGTCCACCGCGGCGGCGACCTCGTGCCACTCACCGCCACGGAGTTCGAGCTGCTGCGCTACCTCATGCGCAACCCCAAGCGCGTGCTGAGCAAGGCGCAGATCCTCGACCGCGTGTGGAGCTACGACTTCGGCGGCCAGGCCAACATCGTCGAGCTCTACATCTCCTACCTGCGCAAGAAGATCGACGCCGACCGCGAGCCCATGATCCACACGATGCGCGGCGCGGGGTATGTCCTCAAGCCCGCCGGCTGAGGTGCCCGCGCGCCGGCCGTGGTCGCTGCGGCGCCGGCTGATCGTGCAGCTGGCGGCGCTGCTGGCGCTCGTCTGCCTGGTCGTCGGCGTGGTCACGGAGTTCGCGCTGCAGGACTTCCTCGTCGGCCAGGTCGACAAGCGCCTCGCCGCGGCGACCGACCGCGGCTTCCGCAGCGGCGACCGGCCACCGTGGATCTACGGCGACAAACCGCCCCCCGACCCGCTGCGCGTGCTCGGCCAGGGCGACGGCACGCTCGCCGTCCAGGTCCACAACGGAGCGGTGCGCGCGGCCGTGCTCAACTTCGGCTCCGCGACACCGTCGAAGGTCAAGCCGCCGCTGCAGTCGGTCTCCACCGCGCAGCAGAAGCTCCTGCTCGGCCTCCCGCCCGACGGCCACCGCCGCACCATCGACCTCGGCGGCGACCTCGGCGACTACCGGGTGATCGCGTCGTTCTCCCCGTCCGGCGACTTCTCCGTGGTCGGCCTGCCGCTCTCGGACGTCACGGACACGTTGTGGCGCTTGGGATTCATCTTCGGCGGGGTCGCACTCGGCGGCATCATCGTGGCCGGCGTCGCGGGCGCGGTGACGATCCGGCGCACCATGGCGCCGCTCGACCGGCTGGCCGCCACCGCGTCGCGCGTGTCGGAGCTGCAGCTCGACCGCGGCGAGGTGGCGCTGTCGGAGCGGGTGCCCGAAGTGGACACCGACCCGCGCACCGAGGTCGGCAAGGTCGGCTTCGCGCTCAACCGCATGCTCGGCCACATCGCCAACGCGCTGAAAGCCCGCCAGGCCAGCGAAAGCCGCGTGCGCCAGTTCGTCGCCGACGCGAGCCACGAGCTGCGCACGCCGCTGGCCGCCATCCGCGGCTACGCGGAGCTCACGCGGCGCAGCAAGGAGCAGGTGCCGCCCGACGTCGCGTTCGCCATGAACCGCGTCGAGTCCGAGTCGGCACGCATGACGACGCTGGTGGAGGACCTGCTGCTGCTCGCCCGGCTCGACTCCGGCCGCCCCGTCGTGCCCGAGCCGGTGGACCTCTCGCGCCTGGTGGCCGACGCCGTCGCCGACTCCCACGTCGCCGGCCCCGACCACAAGTGGCGGCTCGAGGCGCCCGGCGAGCCCATCAGCGTGCTCGGCGACGCCGGCCAGCTGCACCAGGTCGTGCTCAACCTCCTGGGCAACGCCCGTACCCACACCCCGCCCGGCACCACCGTGACGACGGCACTGTCCACACAGGACGGCTGGGTGCGGCTCTCGGTGCTCGACGACGGCCCCGGCATCCCGCCGGAAATCCTGCCGGACGTGTTCGAACGCTTCGCCCGCGGCGACAACTCGCGCTCGCGCGCGGCCGGCAGCACGGGCCTCGGTCTTGCCATCGTCGCCGCAGTCGTGGCCGCGCACAGCGGCCGCGTTTCGGTGCTCAGCGAGCCTGGTCGAACCGAGTTCGTCGCCATGCTCCCGGAATACCGTGACCCGGCTATCACCCGGTCGTGAATGTCTCACAGGACGCGCACAGGAAGCGCACAAGGAGCCCACAAACCGCGTCGTGAGCATGGCCGCATGACGAGTGCCCTCACCGCGCCCGGACCGACCACAGTGGACCCGACACCCGCGGCCCCGCCGACGGAGCGGCCCAGATGGGTACGGCCGGCGGTCGCGGTGCTCCTGATCGCGACGGCTGCGCTGTATGTCACCGATGTCGCGATTTCGGGTTGGGGCAACGACTTCTACGCCATGGCCGTGCAGGCCGGCACCGAGAGCTGGAAGGCGTGGTTCTTCGGCTCGCTCGATCCGGGCAACGTGGTCACGGTCGACAAACCGCCGTTCTCGCTGTGGGTCATGGGGCTCTCCGGCCGGATCTTCGGCTTCTCCAGCTGGAGCATGCTGGTGCCCGACGCGCTGGCGGGCGTCGCGTCCGTCGGCCTGCTCTACCTCGCGGTGCGGCGCCTCTCCGGGCCGGGCGCCGGATTGCTCGCGGGCTCCGCGCTCGCGTTGACGCCGGTGGCGGCCCTGATGTTCCGTTTCAACAACCCCGACGCGTTCCTCGTGCTGCTCCTGGTCGCCGCAGGCTACTGCGTGGTGCGCGCGCTGGAGCACGCGAGCACGAAGTGGCTGCTGCTCGCGGGCGTCGCGATCGGGTTCGGGTTCCTCGACAAGATGCTGCAGGCCTTCCTGGTGCTGCCGGCGTTCGTGCTCGCCTACGCGGTGGCGGCGCCGACGTCGCTCGGCCGGCGCGTGTGGCAGCTGCTCGCCGCGGCCGGTGCGGTGCTCGTGTCGGCGGGGTGGTGGGTGCTGGCCGTCGCGCTGTGGCCCGCGGCTGACCGCCCGTACATCAGCGGTTCCACGAACAACAGCGTGCTGGAGCTGGCCTTCGGCTACAACGGGCTGGGCCGGATCTTCGGCCAGGGCCACGGCGGGGGCGGTGGCGCCCGGCCCGAGCTGCCCGCCGGCTTCGAGCTGCCGGACCGGGCCGCCGCCGGCGGCGGTGGCGGTTTCCGCGGTTTCGGCGGCGGAACGGGCCTCACGCGGCTGTTCACCGAGCAGTTCGGCGGCGAGGCGTCGTGGCTGCTGCCCGCCGCGCTGATCGGGCTCGTCGCCGGGCTGTGGTTCACCCGCCGCGCCCCGCGCACCGACCGCACGCGCGCCGCGCTGCTGCTGTGGGGCGGCTGGATGGTCGTCTCGGTCGTGGTCTTCAGCTACATGAGCGGGATCATCCACCCGTACTACACGGTCGCGCTCGCGCCCGGCATCGCGGCGACGATCGCCATCGCGGCCCGCGAGCTGTGGCGCGGCCGCGCGCACTTCGCCCCGCGCGCGGTGCTCGCCCTGATGCTCGCGGCCACGGCCGTGTGGGCCTTCATCCTGCTCGCCCGCACGCCGGAGTGGCAGCCGTGGCTGCGCTACACCGTGCTCGTGCTGGGCGCGCTCGGCACGGCGGCCGTGCTCTTCGGCGCCGGCTCGCTCCGACGTGCGGCCCCGGCGGTCGCCGTACTCGGGCTCGTGGCGGCGCTGCTCGGCACGGCGTCCTTCACCGTCGTCACGGCCGCGACCGCGCACACCGGCGGCCAGCCGTCGTCGGGGCCGGCGAACCAGCGTGGCGGGGGATTCCGCGGCGGCTTCGGCGGGACGACCGCGTCCACAGTGGATCTTGATCGACTTCTCCAGGCGACCACCACGAAGTGGGCTGCCGCGCAGACCGGCGCCATGCAGTCGGCCGGCCTCGCGCTCAGCAGCGGCAAGCCCGTGATGGCCATCGGCGGCTTCAGCGGCAGCGACCCGGCGCCGACGCTCGCGCAGTTCCAGCAGTACGTCGGCGCCGGCGAGGTGCACTACTTCGTGGCCGGCCGAGCCGGCGGTCGCGGCGGGTTCGGTGGCTTCGGCGGCAGCCGCGGCACGGCCGGGCAGATCACCACCTGGGTCGAGCAGAACTTCCCCGCGACGACCGTCGACGGCACGACCGTCTACGACCTCACGCGAAAGTAACGCTCGTGTTCGCTCCACAGAGGACGAAACAGGGCCGCGCGGCGGGCACGCGACCGGCGAGCCACGCCGCGAGCGGGACCGCCGCGGCCGGCTCCACGGCCAGGCGGAACTCGGCCCACAACCGGTCGCGCGCGGAGAGCAGCTCGGCGTCGCTGACCAGCACGGACGTGACGTTCGGGGCGTTCAGGATCCGGAAGGGCACTTCGCCCACGCGGGTCGCGCCGAGTGCCGACGCGGCCACGGAGTCGAGCGTGACGTCCACCGGCTGACCGGCTTCGAGCGCGGCGTGCAGCGCCTGGCAGCGCTCCGGCTCGACGGCGAACACGCGCCGCCGGTCGGCCGCCAGCGCCGTGCCCGCGGCGAGCCCGCCCCCGCCGACGGCGACCACCACGGCGTCGACGTCCGGGTCGTCCGCGACGATCTCGGCGGTCACCGTGCCCTGGCCGGCGACCACGTCGGGGTCGTCGTAGGCCGGCAGGTAACGCGTGCCGGGTTCATCGCCGACGGCCAGCGCGGCGGCCGCCGCCTCCGCGTACGTGGCGCCGTGGCGGATCAGCTTCGCGCCGGCGGCCTCGATCCCGGCGGCCTTCGCGGGCGGCACGGACTCGGGCACGTACACGACGGCAGGCAGGCCGAGCGCCTGCGCGGCCGTCGCGACACCGAGGCCGTGGTTGCCGCCCGAAGCCGTGACGACACGGCGTGGAGCGGGGCCGGCGAGCAGTGCGTTGACGGCGCCGCGCAGCTTGAACGAACCACTGCGCTGCAGGTGCTCCAGCTTGAACACCACGGGCCGACCGTCGATTTCGGTCCGTAGCTGCGGCGTCCTCCGAACGTGTGGCCGGATGCGGTTCGCGGCTGCGGCCACGTCGGCGGGCGTCGGTGTACGCGGTGGTGTGCTCATACCGTCCATCTTTGTCGTGGGACACGCGGTCTTGAAGCGTTGTCGGGATCTTGTGCCAGTCGCTAAGCTCTCGCGCGGAAGAGCCAGGGGCCGGCCACCCTTGTCCGTTACGGTACGGGTCTCACTGTGCGTGTCGGGTTCTCTGTATGGGTCCCCCTTCGTGGTGTCATCCGTTCGGTCTTGCTCCTTTGTGTACAGATGTCCGCCCGCGGTGCCGTGAGCGGAGGAACGGGAAGGTGACGCTGATGCGCCACGGCAGGACCCGGCCCCGGTGGGCCGGTGCGCGGGTGCTGTCGAGACTCGGCATCCGCGGCAAGCTCAACCTGTTGCTCCTGCCGCCGCTGGCCGCCGTGCTGCTGGTCTCCGTGCCCTTCGTGGTCAAGCAGACCGGCAGCGTCGCCTCGGCCGACGACACCGTCCGCGCCGCGTGGAACACCCAGGAGCTCAGCGGGCTCGTCTGGCAGGTGCAACGCGAGGGCGTGCTCGCCGCCGCGTTCGTGGCCTCGCCCTCGACGCCCGACTCCGACCTCGTGCACCAGCAGCAGACCGTCGACGCGACCGTCGGCCAGCTCCGCACCACGCTCGGCGCCGGGGCGCCGGCCGAGCTGAAGACGGCGCTGACGCGCGTCGCCTCCCTCGGTGACGAGCGGCAGAACACCTTGCACCGCAGCATTTCCGCCGAACGCATCGCCCGCACGTACGACACCGTGGTGAGCGCCCTGATCGACGGGCTGCAGCTCGTGCCGCGCACGGCCGCCGACGCCGAGGGCGCTCGTCAGCTCTCCGCGCTCGAAGCGCTCCTGCGCTCCGACGAAGAGGAGTCGCTGCGCGTCACCGCGCTGGTCGTGGCGGCCCAGTCGCAGTCGGCCGGACAGTCCCTCCTGGACGAAGCGACGCAGCGGGCGCAGGTGCACGCCGACCGCTTCACGCAGCTCGCCGGCCACGACCAGGCCGCGATCCTGGCGGACGTCGACTCCGGCGAGGCCGCCCACCGCGTCGACCAGCTTGCCACGCAGCTGCCCGAGCCGGACGCGGCGCCCGAGCCCTACGTCCACGACGTCGTGGCGGCCGGTCAGCAGCAGGCCGCCGAACGCCGCACCGCGCAGGACCGCGTGACGGCCGAGATCAACGCCGCGGCCGGCGACCGCGCGGCCGCCGCGACGCGGCTGGCCTGGCTGGTCGGCGGCGGCGCGGCCGTCCTCTTCGGACTCGTCGCGTTCCTCGCGATCGCCGTGAGCCGCTCGATCGCCGAGCCGCTGCGGCGCCTCACGTCGGCCGCCACCTCTGTCGCCGACCTGGCCGACGCCGAGCTCGTCCGCGTCGGCGACACCGAGACCGACGACGACCAGACACCCCGCCTGGCGACCATCGACGTCGCCTCCGACGACGAGCTGGGTGAGCTCGCCACGGCGTTCAACCGGGTCCAGACCACCGCCGCCGCCCTGGTCGAGCGGCAGACGCTGACGCGGCGCAACACGAGCCTGATGTTCGCGAACGTCGCGAAGCGCACGCAGAACCTCGTCGGCCGCCAGCTCGCGCTCGTCGACGAGCTCGAACGCCACGAGCAGGATTCGCGCGCGCTCGCGGGGCTGTTCCGGCTCGACCACCTGTCCGCGCGCCTACGCCGCACCGCCGACAACCTCCTCGTCATCTCCGGCACCCACGACGAGAACCCGATCGCCGGCCCGATCCAGCTGTCCACCGCCGTGCGCGCGGCGCTGGCCGAGATCGAGGACTTCCCCCGCGTGCGGCTGGGGGAGCTGCCCGACGTGCAGCTGACGTCCTCGCTCGGCGCCGACCTCGTCCGGCTTTTCGCGGAGCTGCTGGAGAACGCGACGTCGTTCTCCGCACCGACCACGAGCGTCGAGGTCGAGACGGAGTTCCTGGAGTCCGGCGACCTCGTCGTCGCGATCGTCGACCACGGCATCGGCATGGCCGCGGAATCGCTGGCGCAGGAGAACCGGCGTCTGCTGGAACGCGAACGCCTCGAGCTCGCGCCGACGAGCGTGCTCGGCCTGTTCGTGGCCGGCCGGCTCGCGCGGCGGCATTCGCTGGGAGTCGAACTCACCTCCACTCCGGACACGGGCGGGGTCACCGCGCGCGTCACCGTGCCGGCCGCGCAGTTCGACCGCATGGACGCGCCGGTCGAGGACAAGCCGGTGGAATCGGCGCCGGCGGCCGAAGCCGCGGGCCTGTTCGACGCGGGCCGCGCGCCCGAACCCCTGCCGGCGCCCGCGATCGCGGTCCTGGAAACGGCGTCGCTCGGCTTCACGTGGTTCCGCGACCCGGAACCCGAGCCCGAGCCGGAACCCGGGCCCGAGTGGCCCGACGCCGAACCCGACGAGCCGCCCGCGTCCGGCTTCATCCTCGACGGCGACGACCTCGCCACCTCGCTGTCCGCCGACCCGCCGGTGCCGGCCCAGCAGACGGTGGAGACCGCCGTCGCCCGCGCGAAGGAGCTGGCGGCGAAGCTGGAACGCACGAAGTCCGCCGTGCACGCCCTCACCACGCAGCGGTTCGCGCCGCTGGACCAGGAGCTGACCCGCCGCGTCCCCGGCGCTCAGCTGGCCCCGGGCCTCAAGGCGCAGCAGACCATCCGCACCCCGCTGCGCGCCGTCCGCCGCGGTTTGCGTGATCCGGCCGCGGAACGGGCAGTCTTCGATTCGTACTCCGACGGCGTGGCCAAGGCAGACGCGTCGCGAGCCACCGCCACCGCCAACGCAGGAGGAGAGACATGACGATCCCGGAAGTCAGCGCCGAAGCCCAGAACTTCAACTGGCTGGTCAACCGCTTCGCGCTCCACACCGCCGGCGCGATCGCCGCCCTCGCGGTGTCGTCCGACGGCCTGCTCATCGCCATGTCCCAGGAGCTCGAACGCGCCAACGCCGACCGTCTCGCCGCCATCTCGTCCGCGATGCTGGGCCTCGCCCAGGGCGTCGCCGACAGCCACCCGCTGGGCTCGCCGGACAAGGTGATCGTCGAGCTCGAGCGCGGTTACCTGCTGGTCTGCACCATCAGCGTCGGTTGTTCGCTCGGCGTGCTGGCCAACAAACAGGCCAGCCTGGGCACCATCGCGTACGAGATGGCGATGTTCGCCAACCGTGCCACCGAGGTCCTGACGCCGGCGCTCATCGAGGAGCTCAAACAAGCGGTCGGCAGCTAGGCGCCGGGTCGCCTCCGCTACACTGGACAACGGACCCCGCGCGGCGTCCACCCTGTGAACCTCCCCAGGGCCGGAAGGCAGCAAGGATAAGCAGGCTCTGACGGGTGCGCGGGGTCCCCTTTGTTTCCGGGGCTGTTTTCGGGGCCGGTTCAGAACAGCCCGAGCACGTCCTCCGGCGGCACCGGCGACGCGACCGGCTCGGCGTCTCGCACCGGCAGCGCCTTCCCGCGAAGCTTCCCCAGCTCGTCGCCGGACACGCAGCGCGCCGGGTACGCCGACGAAGCCGCCCTGCGCGTCAGGACGTCCACCGGCAGCTCGGCGCGCGAAGCCGCCACCACGACGTTGCCGAACCGCCGCCCGCGCAGCACCCCGGGCTCGGCCAGCAGCACGACGTGCGGGAACACCTCGCCGACCGTCGCCAGGAATCGGCGCACGAACGCCAGCCCGGGCCCGTCGGTGATGTTCGCCAGCATCACGCCGCCGCCGCGCAGCACGCGCGCCACATCGGTCACGAACTCCACCGTCGCCAGGCCGCCCGCGAACGACGCCCGCTCGAACGCGTCCACCACCACGAGGTCGGCCGACGCGTCGTAGCGGGACGCCACGCCCTCGCGCCCGCCCTCGATCCGCACCTTCAACCGCGGCACGCTGCGCAGGTCGAGCTGCTCGCGCACCAGCTCGATCAACGGCCCGTCGGCGTCGAACACCAGCTGGCGCGACCCCGCCCGCGTCGCCGCCACGTACCGGGCAAGGGTGCACCCGGCGCCGCCCACGTGCAGCACGTCGAGCGGCCCTTCGGGCAGGCAGTCGACGACATCGCCGAGCCGCCGCACGTAGTCGAACTCCAGGTTCGTCGGATCGTCGAGGTCGACGTACGACTGCGCCACCCCGTCGACCGAGATGAGCCACGCGCCTGCCCGATCGGCGTCGGCGAGCAGCTCGGCCGTGCCGAACCGCACCGGGTACTTCCCCGGCCGCGGCCCACCCTTGTCACGGCTGCGGGCAGAACGGCTCACGGGGTTCCTCTCTTCGGACGAGTCTGTCCGAGCGTACTTGTGACGGTTTCGGGTGAACCTGAAACGCCTTCGCGTCCCCGGCGATAAGGGCTCGGAAGATCCTTTACCGATGTGGGGGAAACCGTTGAACGGGACAAGACTGCTCGTCGCCGGCGCTGTGCTGGCGCTCGGGCTGGGGATCGCCACGCCGGCGAGCGCCGACGTGTTGAGCGACCGCGCGCAGGCCGTGGCGCTGTACGAGACCGGCGGCCCGACGATGACGAGCGAGGCCCGCAAGGCCCTGCTCGGCACCGCTGACGAGTTGCGTGAGTTCCTCGCCACCGGCCGGCAGAACGCGCAGGACAACGACGAGCGCCTGCTCGTCGACCAGGCGATGGCCGCGGGTGGGCCGATCGTGAAGCGGGACGCGCAGAAGGCGCTCGACGGCACGCCCGACGACATCCGGGCGTTCCTGGCCACCGGGCTGCAGGTTTCGCGTGAGATCGACGAGGACCTGCTGGTCAACCAGGCCATGTCCGCGGGCGGCCCCGGCGTGAAGCGGGCGGCGCAGATCGCGCTCGACGGCACCCCGGCCGACCGGCACGAGTTCCTGCAGACCGGCCTCGCCCAGGCCCAGGCCGACGACGACCGTGTGCGCGCCACGCAGGTCATGTCCGCCGGCGGGCCCGAGGTCCACGCGGCCGGCCAGCAGGCCCTGAACGGCACGATCGAGGACGTTCGCTACTTCCTGTCCCTGTGGAGCGGGGTCGCCGCGGCGGGCGACACCGAGATCGCGGCCGTGACGCACCAGCGCGACCTCGCGCGCAAGGCCGCGGACTTCCACTTCAAGGCCCAGGCGCAGGCGGCGGCCGACTCGGCGGCGAAGCTCGCGAGCGACGCCCGCAAGGCGAACGCCGACCGGCTGGCCAATCAGCTCGCCGCGGGGCAGGCGGCCGGGCAGAAGGCGGCGGCTGACGCCGCGAAGGCCGAGGCCGACGCCCAAGCGAAGGCCGACGAAGCGGCGAAGCTCGCGGCGGAGAAGGACCGGCAGCTCGCCGAGGCCGTCGCGCCGGGCACCGACCCGGCGCTCGCGCTGACCGACGGCCGCTCGGCCGCGCTGTACCTGCTGCGCAACGCCAGCACCGCCGTCCGCACCGCGGCCCGCGCGGCGCTGAGCGGCACGGACGAGAACCTCACCGCGTTCGTCCGCACCGGCCTCGACACCGCGCAGGAGGCCGACGACCGCGCGGCCGTCACGGCGATCGCCAACGGCGACGGGAAGCCCGCGCTGAAGCAGGCCGCGGCCGACGCGCTGGCCGGCACCTGGGCTCAGGTCAAGGAGTTCCTGCGCACCAAGAACTACCCGGGCAAGGACGTGGACGAACGCGTGGCCGTGGACCAGATCATGGCCGCCGGTGGTCCCGCGACGAAGGTACGGGCACAGGAAGCGCTCGACGGCACGCCGGCGGACATCACCGCGTTCCTCGAGAAGGGGCAGTACCAGGCGAAGGAGATCGACGCCCGCATCTTCGTCGGCCGGGCCATGTCCGCCCCCGGGGCCGACGAGGTCAACGCGGTCGCGCAGGGTGCGCTCGGCGGCCCGGACTCGGCGCTCGAGGCGTTCTTCGCCAACGAGGTGCCGCGCGCCCAGCAGCGTGACGCCACGACCGCCGCACACGTCGCCGCGGTGAACGCGCTGGTCGCGGACGCGGCGAAGGCGGCCGCCTCGGTGCGCTGACCTGGCCAGGCGAAGGTTGTCGGTCGGTGCCGGTACTCTCGCGGAGTGGCTCTCGCGCTGTACCGCAAGTACCGTCCGGCGACCTTCGCCGAGGTCGTCGGCCAGGAGCATGTGACCGAACCGCTGCGGACCGCTCTCGCGGCGGGCCGCATCAACCACGCGTACCTCTTCTCCGGGCCGCGCGGCTGCGGCAAGACGTCGAGCGCGCGCATCATGGCGCGCTCGCTCAACTGCGTCGAAGGACCGACGCCGGACCCGTGCGGCAAGTGCAACTCGTGCCGCGCGCTGGCGCCCGAGGGGCCCGGCAGCGTCGACGTCACGGAGCTCGACGCGGCCAGCCACGGTGGTGTCGACGACGCCCGCGAGCTGCGCGACAAGGCCTTCTACGCGCCCGCCGAGTCGCGCTACCGCGTGTTCATCATCGACGAGGCGCACATGGTCACCACGCAGGGCTTCAACGCCCTGCTGAAGATCGTGGAAGAGCCGCCCGAGCACCTGATCTTCATCTTCGCGACGACCGAGCCGGACAAGGTGCTCACCACCATCCGCTCGCGCACGCACCACTACCCGTTCCGCCTGATCCCGCCGAGTTCGATGCGCGCGCTGCTGGAGCGCAACGTCGCGGCCGAGGGCGCGCAGGTCGAGCCCGCCGTGTACCCGCTGGTGATCCGCGCGGGCGGCGGCTCGGCGCGTGACACGCAGTCGGTGCTCGACCAGCTGCTGGCCGGTGCGGGGCCCGAGGGCGTCACGTACTCGCGCGCGGTGTCGCTGCTGGGCGTCACCGACGTCGCGCTGATCGACGACATGGTCGACGCGCTGTCGGCCGAAGACGCGGCCACGGTGTTCAGCACGGTCGAGAAGCTCGCCGACGCCGGCCACGACCCGCGCCGCTTCGCGACCGACCTGCTCGACCGCCTGCGTGACCTCGTGCTGATGCGCTCGGTGCCCGAGGCCGGCGAGCGCGGTCTGGTGTCCGCGCCCGCCGAGGAGCTGGGCCGGATGAGCGCGCAGTCCGAACGCATCGGTCTCGGCACGCTGTCGCGCTACGCCGACATCGTCCACAATGGACTTCTCGAGATGCGCGGCGCGACTTCGCCGCGGCTCGTGCTCGAACTGCTGTGCGCGCGGATGCTGCTGCCTTCGGTCACGGAGTCAGAAAAGGCTTTGCTGGCAAGGATCGAGCGGCTCGAACGCCGTGCCGTCGTCGCCGGTGGTGGCGGTGAGGCGGGGGTCGAGCCGCAGCTGCGGTCGGCTCCCGCGCCGGAGCGAGAGTTCCAGCGCCCTTCGCAGCGCCCGGCTTCCGCGGCGCCTGCTGCTCCGGCCGCCGAGCCGCCGGTGCGGGCTCAAGCGCCCGCGGCGGCACCGTCGCGGCCTGCGGCTCAGCCGCCGGCTCCGGCGCGTCCGGCGGAAGAGCCCGTCGCATCCGCGGCCCCGGCCCCGTCCGACGACGGCTGGGGCACCCCGCGCCCGCCGGGCGGCACCGCGGCGCCCGCGCCCGCCGCCGCCCCCGAACCGGCTCCCGAACCGTCGGCCCCCGCCGCCGCGTCCGAAGGCGGCCTCGACGCCGCCGCGATCCGCAACGTCTGGCCGCAGCTGCTGGCCGCGCTGCGCAAGCTGGCCGGCGGCCGCAGCCTCGAAGCGATGCTCACGCAGGCGACTGTCGCCGACGTCGACGGCACGAGCGTCACCCTCACGCACAAGTCCGAGCCCCTCGCCCGGCGCCTGTCCGACCAGGACAACGCGCGCAAGATCGCCGGCGCGTTGTCCGACGTGCTGGGTGGCGAGTGGCAGGTTCGCTGCGTCCACGGCGCCGCCGCGGCCGCCGCTCCGTCCCGCGCCGCCGCGCCCCAGCGTCAGCAGGCCGCGCCCGCGCCGGAGCGCTCGTTCACGCGCCCATCAGCCGCTCCGTCCGCCCCCGCCGCCGCGGCCCCCGCGCCGCAGCAGCAACAGGCCGCACCCGAGCCCCCGCGCGCCCCGGAACCGCCGGCGCGCCCGAAGGTCACCACCGCCGAGCCGGACATCCCGCTCCCGCCCGAACCCTCGGACGAGGACGACGACATCTACTCGGAGGACTCGAGCCCCGTCCCGCCGCCGCCCCCGCCGGCTCCGGACGAGGACCCGGACGAGATCGCCCGCAAGCTCATCTCCGACCACCTGGGCGCGCGTCCGCTCGACTAGCCTCACCCGCGCGTCACGCGAGATAGGCCTCGATCGCTTCGGCGATGGTGGCCGCGTACTTCACGCGCCCCGCGGCCGACGACATCAGCGCCGCCTCCGCGGCGTTGCGCATGTTGCCGCACTCCACCAGCACTGTCGGGCGGGTCGAGAGGTTCAGCCCGCCGAGGTCGGAGCGCGCGGACAGGCCCGCGCTGCCGATGTAAGTGGACGTGGTGAACCCGTCGGCGCGCAGCCCGTCGCGCAGGGCGCGGGCCAGCCGCGTCGACGGGGCGCCCTGGGCCGCGTTCAGCGGCGGCGACGAGTACGCGACGTGGAACCCGTGCGCGCCGGCGGAGGTGGAGCCGTCGGCGTGGATGGAGACGACCGCGTCGGCCTCGGCTTCGTTGCCGATTTCCGCCCGGCGGTCGACGCACGGGCCCACGCCGGTGTCGTTCGTGCGGGTGTAGACGACCTTGATCCCCTTGGCCGCCAACGCGTTCCCGACTTCCTGCGCCACCGCGAAGTTGAACGCGTGCTCGGAGTACCCCGCGTTGGTGGCCGTGCCGGTCGTGTTGCACGGCTTCATCTCGCCGCGTCCGGCCGGGACGCTGCGGTTGATGTCCTTCGGGTGCGACGCGTTGCCGCCGTTGTGCCCGGGGTCGAGCACCACGACCTTGCCCGTCACCGCGGGCCCGGCGGGCTTGGCCGAGGACGTCGACGGCACCGGTGGGGGCGAAGTCGCCGAGGAGGAAGCCGCCGAAGACGTCGTGGTCACGGGCGCCGACGTACTCGGCGCCGGAGCCGCGGCCGGCGTCCCGCCGCCACCGGAACACGCCGTGAGCAGCACCAGGCCGGCCAGCAGCGGGAGAGGGTTCACGCGCACGGCGACCACCGTGCCACAGGCGTGCGCGTGGCGCTTGGGCAGGCAGCGCGGCGACGCGGCTACGCTGGGGAGGAACACCCAGTGGCGGAAGGATCGAGAGCGATCATGGTGCAACCCGGCGGCGGCTTCGACCTGTCGCAGATCATGCAGCAGGCGCAGCAGATGCAGCAGAAGCTGGTCGAGGCGCAGGAGGAGCTCGCGAACACCGAGGTCACGGGCACTGCGGGCGGCGGCCTGGTCACCGCGACGGTGTCCGGCGACAGCCAGCTCAAGAACCTCGTGATCGACCCCAAGGTGGTCGACCCGGACGACGTCGAGACCCTGGCCGACCTCGTGGTCGCCGCGGTGCGCGACGCGTCGGCGAACGCGCAGAAGCTCACCGAGCAGAAGCTCGGCCCCCTGGCCGGCGGCCTCGGCGGTGGCGGTGGGATGCCGGACCTCGGCGCCCTCGGGTTCGGCGGCTGACCCTTGTACGAGGGTGTGGTCCAGGACCTGATCGACGAGCTCGGGCGGCTGCCCGGGGTCGGGCCGAAGAGCGCCCAGCGCATCGCTTTCCACCTCCTGGCAACGGATCCCGCCGACATCGGGCGGTTGCAGGACGTGCTCGGCAAGGTCAAGGAAGGCGTGCAGTTCTGCGAGATCTGCGGCAACGTCTCCGAGCAGCAGACCTGCCGCATCTGCCGGGACGAGCGCCGCGACCTCACGGTGATCTGCGTGGTCGAGGAGCCGAAAGACGTCCTGGCCGTGGAGCGCACGCGCGAGTTCAAGGGCCGCTACCACGTCCTGGGCGGGGCGCTCGACCCGTTGTCGGGCATCGGGCCGGAGCAGCTGCGCATGCGTGAGCTGCTCAAGCGCATCGGTGAGGCGGACGTCAAGGAGATCATCATCGCGACGGACCCGAACACCGAGGGCGAGGCCACGGCCACCTACCTGGTCCGCATGCTGCGCGACTTCCCCGGCCTGTCCGTCACGCGGCTGGCCTCGGGCCTGCCCATGGGCGGCGACCTGGAGTTCGCCGACGAGCTGACCCTCGGCCGCGCGCTGTCCGGCCGGCGAGCGCTGTAGCCGACAAACGCTGTAGCGACAAAAACGGCCCCTTCACCGCGGTGAGGGGGCCGTTTCGCGTTGCCGTGGTTCAGCAGTAGCCGAGCTGCGCCAGCGTGTCGACGATGATGTCGGACGGGTGGTACTTGTCCATCCAGGACTCACCGCGGCGGTTCTGGTACGTGTCCAGGAAGTTCTGCAGCTTGTCGCCGCGCATCTCCGTCAGCACCACGGTTTCGCCCAGGTGCTGCGGGGTTTCCGTGCGCTCGCGGTGCACCGCGCAGGGCAGGCCGAGGTAGTAGCACTCGGCCGAGAGGCCGCCGGAGTCGGTGACGACGTACTCGGCCTTCGCGACCAGCGGCAGAAACTTCAGGTACCGCATCTTGGGCTGCGCGATGAACTTGTCGTCGAACAGGTTGTCCAGGCCCAGCGACCGGATCTTCTCCCGCTCCGGCGCGCCCGCCATGTACAGGATCGGCATCTTGCGGCTCTGCTCGCGCAGGATCTCCAGCGCCTCGCGGTACTTGTCCGCGCGCGAGACGAGCTCGAAGCGGTGCAGCGTGGCGAGGCCGAACTTCTCCGGCAGGTTCGGCACGTCCAGCGGTTGGTTGATCGCCAGGCGCATCGCGTCGATCGCGGTGTTCGCCTCGGTGTCGACGACGACGCCGCGCGCGTGGCGCAGGTTGTTGACCTCACGCGAAGTGGGCGCGAAGTGAATGTCGACGATCTTCGCGGCGATCTTGCGGTTCAGCTCCTCGGGCAGCGGCGACAGGATGCTGCCCGACCGCGCGCCCGCCTCGACGTGCCCGACGCGCGACTTCAGGATGCGCTTGCCGATCAGCGACCCGTACGGCGTGGTGAACGTGTCGCCGTGCACCAGCACCAGCGGCGGCCGCCCGTCCTCGACGAGCGCGGCGCGCAACTCGGCCCGCCGGCCCCACGCGGTGCGCAGCACCTGCGCCGCCCAGCCCGGCACCTGCGCCGGCGACTCCAGGTTGTGGGCCTTGTCCCGCGGCATGAGCCAGACGTCGGGCTCCGGCAGCTTCAGGTCGGACAGCGCGTCCGCGACCTCGTCCACGTGCTGCGCGGTGAACCAGATCTTCGGCCGCACCCCGCGCTCCGCGATCCCGTGGTAGACCGGCGCGATCTTGATCAGTTCCGCGGTGGTGCCGAGAATAAAGGAAATCACCGGAAGGCCCGTTTCTGGTCGGTATGCGGTGTCCGAAGGATACTGGGCACGTCCGGCCCCGGGGCACAGGGTAGCCTCGCCCCGTGAGTGCGAACCCGCTCCTCCCCTCGCTCAGCGTCGTGATTCCGGTCTACAACGAGCAGGACTGGATCGAACGCAGCGTCGGCGCACTGGTCGCGGCCGCGGAGGCCGCGGGCTGGCCGGCGGAGATCGTCGTGGTCGACGACGGCAGCACCGACGGAACGCCCGAGAAGCTGGCCGCACTCCAGCGGCGCCACGGCATCACCGTGCTGGCCCAGCCCAACAGCGGGCGCTTCGAGGCCCGTCGCGCGGGGCTCGCCAAGGCCTCCGGGCAGCAGGTCGTGCTGGTCGACAGCCGGGTGATCGTCGACGAGACCGCACTCGTGTTCCTGCGCGACCAGCTCGTGGCGCATCCCGAGCGCACGGTGTGGAACGGCCACATCAACGTCGACTCCGAGCGCAATCCCTACGCCGGCTTCCTCGCCGGCATGGTGAAGATTCCGTGGCGGCGCTACTGCGCGAATCCGCGACTGATGTCGTTCGGGATCGACGAATTCGACGTGTTCCCCAAGGGCACGGGATTCTTTTCCGCGCCGCGCGAAGTTCTGGAGAACGCGAGCGCCGCATTCGAATCGTTGTTCGACGATTCCCGCTTCGCGAGCGACGACACCGGCGTGCTGCGCTGGATCGCCGAGCGCCACCGCATCTTCCTCGCGCCGGACTTCTCCGCGACCTACCACGGGCGCGACTCCTTCAAGAAGTTCACGGCGCAGTCGTACTTCCGCGGCACCACGTTCGTGGACTCCTACCTCGCCTCGCCCGGCCCCGCGCGCAACGGCCTCTTCGCCGCTTTCGCCGTCGGCCTCGTCGGTGTCGGGTTGGCCGCGCGCCGCCCGAAGACGGCCGTGGCGCTCGCCGCCGCCGGTTCGGTCGCCGCGGGCGCCGCCGTGACGCGCTTCGGCGCCACGAAGTCCGAAGCACGCGCAGTCGCCCTGCTCGCACCGGTGTTCGGCGCCGGGTTCGGTGCCGGCGCCGTGCGCGGTCTGGTCATGGCACTGCGCTCCCGCCGCCGGTCCGCCCGATGAGCACACCGAGCACACCGGTGACCGACGAGGGACAGCGCGAGCTGGCCAAGGAAACCGGCAAGTCGGCGGGCAAGATCGGCGTCTCCCTGCTGGTCGCCATCGCCCTGGGCTACGTCTTCTCCTTCCTCACCCCGCGCCTGCTGGGTCCGGTCGACAACGCGGTGTTCGCCTCGTTCTGGGGCATCCTCATGGGACTCGGCAGCGCGCTTTCACCGCTGGAGCAGGAACTTTCCCGTCAGTCCGCGGTTGCGTCGATGGACGGCGGACGGGTCGGCAAGCCGGCGCTGCGCGCGCTCGCCGTCGGCGCCGCGGCGATCGCGGTGGTGGCCGCGGTGACGATCGCCGTTCCGGTGCTCAACCAGCGGCTGTACTCCGGGCACCTCGAGCTCGGGGTGATCGCGCTGTGCGGCGGCATCGCCTTCGCCTGCCAGTTCGCCATGCGCGGCCTGCTGGTCGGGCACAACCGCATCCGGCCCTATTCCTGGCTGGTCGTCGCCGAAGCGGCCGTGCGCGCGGTGCTGCTGGGTCTCGTCGTCGTCGCCGGGCTCACCGGTGTGGTGTCGTTCGCGATCGCGGCGGCGGTCGGGTCGTTCGCCTGGCTGCTGTTCGTGCGTTCGGCGCGCGGGATGATCGACACCAGTGTCGAAGGCGACGGCTGGCGGCCGATCACCTCTCGCATCCTCTTGCTGCTGCTCAGCGCGGGTCTCACGGCCAGCGTGATCACGGGTTACCCGGCGCTGGTCAACGTGCTCGCGCCCGGCGGCGACGCCACCCGGGTGGGCGTGCTGTTCGCAACGCTGCAGGTTTCGCGGGTCCCGCTGCTGCTGCTCTCGCCGTTGCAGGCGCTCGCGGTGCCGACGGTCGTGCGGCTCTCCGGCTCTGCCGACGGCATGCACCGCCTGCGGCGGCTGCTGGTGCTGGGCACGCTCGGCACGCTCGTGCTCGGCGTCGTCGGCGCCCTGGTCGGCCTGGTGATCGGGCCCTGGGTGGTGCAGCTGCTCTTCGGCTCGAACTACGCGCTGGCCCAGGGCTGGTGGGTCGCCGGCATGGTGTGGGGTGCAGTGCTGCTCACCGCGATGCAGTTGATGACCGCGGTCCTCGTCGCCAGGACGCAGGCGAACAAGGTGCTCGTCACCTGGGCCGTGGTCGCCGTTTCGACGGCGTTGGTGCTGTTGTTGCTGCCGGGTGACACGATCCTGCGGGCTGTGGTCGGGCTGGCCGTCGGGCCGACCGTGGGTCTCGTGGTCGCGGCGGCGTTCGTTTTGCGACGGCCGGGCAACGTGCAGGGCACCCCGGGCGTCTGAGTACTGTGCAGGCGAGCTCAGGCCGGCGACGAAGTCGGTGTGAAGAGCCGGTAAGGGTTGGACAGCGAATCCGATGAACGTAGTACTGATCTTGCTCGCCTTCTGGGTGCCTGGGCTGGTGTTCGGCACCGCCATCGGGCTGCGCGGGTGGACGCTCGCCGCGGCGGGGCCGCTGCTGACGTTCGGCATCGTCGCGCTCGGTGTGCCGGTGCTGGGTGACCTCGGCATCCGCTGGAACCTGCTCGACGTGGCACTGTGGACGGTGGTGCTGGCCCTCGTCGGCTTCGCGATCGGCTTCGGCGTCCGCCGCTTCACCGCGCGCCGCCACCCGGAGCGCGAGCCCGAGGAGAAGCCGGCGCGCTCGGTGCGCGACCACGTGCTGATCGGCCTGGGCGTGTTCGTCGGCATGGCCGTGGGCACGGTCACGTTCTTCCGCGGGACCAACGGCATCGACCGCGTGCAGCAGGGCTGGGACGCGCCGTTCCACGCGAACCTGGTGCGCTGGATCGCCGAGCACGGCGATGCGCGGCCGTCCACTGTGGGCACCATCGCCAACCTGCCCAACCAGACCGACTACTTCTACCCCGACACCTACCACGCGCTGCTCGCCCTCGTGTTCGACAAGGCCGGGCTCACGATGATGCCCACGCTGAACCTCGCGGTGCTCGCCGTGATCCTCAGCGTGCCGCTCGGCGTCGCCGCGATGTGCCGGGCCTGGAACATGCCGCCGCTGGGCATCGCGGCCGCCGCGGCCGTGACGACGTGGTTCACCGCTTTCCCGTACGACTCGCTGTGGCGTGGTCCGTTGTGGCCGTACGTGGCGGGCGTCGCGATGATCCCCGCGATGCTGGCCATCGCCAAGCTGCTGCTCAAGCCGATGGGCATCGCCGGTCCCGTGGCGATCGGTGTCGGTGTGGCCGGGCTCACGGGCCTGCACACGAGCATCGTGTTCGTGATCGCCGTCTACTTCATCCTCATCCTGCTCGCGGTGCTGTTCCGCTGGGAGAAGATCGACTGGCGCCGCTCCGGCCCGTCGCTCATCGCGACCGTGGTGCTCGCCGCCGTGCTGGGCGTGCCGCTCGTGCTGCCGTCGCTCTACAACGTCGGCGGCGTGACCAGCGCCACGTGGTCTTCGGAAGCCACGGTCAGCGGCGGCCTGGGCGAGACCATCACGTTCTCCCCGATGGCCGACTTCCCGCAGTGGTGGATCGGCATCCCGGCCCTCATCGGCATTTTCCTGATGGTGCGCCACCGCCGCATGATGTGGATGGTCGGCGCGTACATCGTGTTCGGTGGCCTGTTCGCGGCCACCGTCTCGCTCGAGACGCCGCTGATCCACACGATCACCGGCATCTTCTACAACGACCACTGGCGTATCGCGGCCCTCGTGCCGCTGGCGGGCAGCGTCGCTTTCGGCGAGTTCACCCACACGGTTTCGGGCTGGTTCGCGCGCAAGGTCGGCTCGCGCGTGAAGCTGCAGCCCGCCACGCTCGGCCTGATCGGGGCGGTCCTGATCGCCATCGTCGTGGGCGGGCTGAGCCGCGGTGGCTACATCGGACGCAACACCGCGCGCCTCGAGATCAACTACGGCGACGGCCCCACCGTCTCGAAGGCCGAGGAAGCCGCCTACCAGTGGCTGGGCCAGCACACCGCGCCCGGCGAGCGCGTGATGAACGACAAGGCCGACGGTTCCGTGTGGATGTACGCCCTGGCCGGGGTCACCCCGGTGGAGTGGACCTTCTACGGCGCCGACCCGGACACCGAGGCCGGCTACCTGTCCGTGTGGCTGGACGACATCGAGCAGTACCCGCAGGTGCGCAAGGACCTCACCGACCTGCACGTGCGCTACGTCATCGTGGGCAAGGGCAAGGCGACGCCCACGGCCGAGCAGTCCGTCGGAGTCGCGGACATCGTCGCTGGTCCGGACTTTCACGAGGTCTTCCACAACGACGGGGCCACGATCTACCAGATCGAAGGCCAGCAGGGCGTCGTCGCGGCGGGTGCCTCTCCCGGGTCCGCCGCTCCTCACGGTCAGTGAGAAGTTAGAGTGATCTCCGTGTCCACCACCTCCGTGAGCACCCGACGCGTTCTGATCGTGATGCCCGCCCTCAACGAGCAGGCCAGCGTCGGCTCCGTCATCAGCCAGGTCAAGACCTCCCTGCCGGGGATGGACATCCTCGTCGTCGACGACGGTTCGGTGGACGCAACGGCGCAGCTCGCGCGGGCCGCGGGTGCCGAAGTCGCCCGGCTCGCCGTGAACCTCGGCGTCGGCGGCGCGATGCGCACCGGCTTCCGGTACGCCGCCGCTCGCGGCTACGACGTCGTGGTGCAGGTGGACGCCGACGGTCAGCACGACCCCGAAGAGGTCGGTGCGCTCCTCGCGGCCCTCGACGAAGGTGCCGACATCGCGATCGGCTCGCGCTTCGCCGGCAAGGGCGCCTACCGCGCCGTCGGCCCGCGCAAGTACGCGATGGTGGCTCTCTCACTCGTCTTCTCGCGCCTGGCGAGGCGGAAGATCACCGACGTCACGTCGGGCTTCAAAGCCATGGGACCGCGGGCGATCCGCATGTTCGCGAACTACTACCCGGCCGAGTACCTCGGCGACACCGTGGAATCGCTCGTGATGGCGATCCGGGGCAAGCTCACGATCGCCGAGGTGCCGGTCGTGATGCGCGAGCGTGTCGCCGGCACGCCCAGCCACTCGCCGGTGAAATCGGCTGTGTACCTCTCCCGCGCCGGGCTCGCGCTGCTGCTGGCGCTGGTCCGCCGCCGTCCGTCCGTCGACTCGTCCGACGCAGCGTAAGGGGAATTCATGGCCGGCTGGCGCGTACTGAGCATCGTCGTCGCGTGCCTGGTGCTGTTCGTCGTCCTCGAGATGATGCGGCGCAGGAAGCTTCGGGAGAAGTACGCGGGCGTGTGGCTCGTGGTCGCCGTGGGTGTCGTGGTGCTCGCGGTGATCCCGCAGGCCGCGGAGTTCCTGGCGAAGATCACCGGGGTCCAGACCCCGTCGAACTTCGTGTTCCTCCTGGCCGGCGTCGTCCTCGCGCTCGTCGCGCTGCATCTGTCCACCGAGGTCGGGCACCTGGAGGAAGAGGTCCGGACCTCTGTCGAGGAGACGGCGCTGCTGCGCTGCGAGCTCGAGGACGCCAAGCGGGAGCTGCAGGCCCGCATCGAGGCGCTGGAGGCCAAGACGGCCACGCCCGACGACGTGAAGGGCCTGCCCGAAGTGAGTCCCGCACGCGTTCGCTGATCTCCGCACTGCTCGCCGCCCCGCCTCGGCTGGGCGGCGTTCGTGTGCTCGCGGTCGATGGGCCCAGCGGGGCCGGTAAGTCGACGCTCGCCGGAGCCGTGGTGGCCGAGCTGGGAGCACGGGCCGCATTGGTCAGTACCGATGCGTTCGCGACCTGGGACAACCCCGTGGCGTGGTGGCCGCAGCTCGAGCGTGGCGTGCTGGAACCGCTTTCAGCCGGGCGCGCCGGCGAGTACCGGCGGGTGGACTGGACCTCTGGGGAACCACGACCGGGTGAGCTCGTGACCGTTGAGGTGCCTGGGGTTCTGGTGCTGGAGGGCGTGTCGAGCGGCCGCCGTTCGATGCGGTCGCGGTTGTCGCACCTGTGCTGGATCCAGGGCGGCACGCAGGCCGAACGGCTGGAGCGAGCCGTGGCCCGGGACGGTGAGGCTTCGCGCGCGGATCTGCGTCGCTGGCAGTTGTTCGAACAAGGTTGGTTCGCCGTCGACGGCACACCCGAATCGGCACAAACCAGACTGCCTTGATCGTCACCCCGCGTCCGAAACGACCCGAAAACCTGCTTCGGTACTAGGCCATTAGAGTGGCCCTAGTGCCACTCTCCGTACCAATGCGACAAAATTCGTCACGTTGCGTACGCAATTCTCGACACATTGCGGTGACTTTGGCCCTTACGTAGCGCGATCGTAACCTCACGTGCTTAAGTGCAAGCCGAGTTCCCGCTAGTGTCGGCGAGCACACCGACCGTCCGAGAGTTCCTGACCGACCGGACGGTTCTTGACACCGAACATCTCCCAAGGGGTGCCAGATGCAGCAATTGCGCCTGACCCGAACACGTCGAGCGGCCCTGATCGGGCTTGCCGGGGTGCTCGCGGTCTCGCTCACCGCGTGCGCCGAGTCGAAGCGCGACGAGGCCGGAGGCGGTGGCACCGGAGGCACGATGGTCTTCGGCGACACCGGCAACCCGAAGATGTTCGACCCGGTGTTCAACGACGACGGCGAGACCTTCCGGATCACGCGGCAGATGCTCGACACGCTGATCCAGAACAAGCAGGGCACCGCGGAGCTGGAGCCCTCGCTCGCCACGAAGTGGGAGTCGAGCAACGACGGCAAGACCTGGACCTTCACCCTCAAGCAGGGCGTGAAGTTCAGTGACGGCACGGACTTCAACGCCGACGCGGTCTGCTACAACTTCAACCGCTGGTACAACATGAAGGGCGCCGCCGCCCAGAGCCAGATGATCTACTACGGCGACGTCTTCGAGGGCTTCGCCCACAACGAGGGCGACGCCGCCGGCGACCCCGTCTTCAAGAGCTGCGAGGCGAAGGACCCGTCGACCGCGGTCATCAACCTGAACAAGGCCAAGGGCGCGTTCCCCGCCGCCTTCACGCTGCCGTCGTTCGCGATGCAGAGCCCGACCGCGATGAAGCAGCACGACGCGGACAAGGTCACGCAGTCCGGTGACTCCTTCACCTACAGCGACTACGCGTACAAGTTCGTGACCGGCACCGGCCCGTTCAAGTTCGACAGTTGGGACCAGGGCAAGGGCGAGATCACGCTGGTGCGCAACGACTCCAGCTACGCGCCGGCGAAGCTCGACAAGCTCGTCTTCAAGGTCATCCCCGACGAGAACGCCCGCAAGCAGGCCCTGAAGGCCGGCGACATCCAGGGTTACGACTTCCCGGCGCCGGCCGACTACGGGCTGCTGCGCAACGAGGGTGAGCAGGTCCTCATCCGCCCGTCGTTCAACGTTCTGTACCTGGGCATCAACCAGTCGGGCAACCCGAAGCTCAAGGACGTGCGCGTCCGCCAGGCCCTGGCCTACGGCATCAACCGCGAGCAGTTCGTGAAGTCGAAGCTGGCCGAGGGTTCCGAGGTCGCCACCGAGTTCGTGCCGAAGGCCATCTCGGGTTACACCGACGACGTCACCAAGTACCCGTACGACCCGGCGAAGGCCAAGCAGCTGCTCGCCGAGGCCGGCGCCAGCAACCTGACGCTGAAGTTCTACTACCCGACCGAGGTCACCCGGCCCTACATGCCGAACCCGGCCGACACGTTCACCTCGATCTCCGAGGACCTGAAGAACATCGGCATCACGATCCAGCCGGTGGCCGAGCCGTGGAACGGCGGTTACAAGGACGACGTGCAGAAGTTCGGCAAGCAGGACCTGCACCTGCTCGGCTGGACCGGTGACTACAACGACGCCGGCAACTTCGTCGGCACGTTCTTCGGCCGCGAGAAGAAGGAGTTCGGGTTCAACAACCCCGAGCTGTTCAACGCGCTCGCCGCGGCGGACGCCTCGCCGGCCGGCGACGCGCACGCCCAGGCCTACCAGGGCGTGAACAAGCAGATCATGGACTACCTGCCCGCGATCCCGATCGCCTACCCGACGCCGGCGATCGTGGTCGGACCGAAGATCAAGGGTGTGGTGGCGAGCCCGCTCACCGACGAACGCTTCAACAACGTCACGATCGGCTGACGTGCTCCGCTGAGCAGCCGGGCTGGGGGGCAGGCGCTACCGCGCCTGCCCCCTTTGCCCACGTTCCCGGGCTGTACACAAAGGACTACAAGTGCTCCGTTTCCTAGTGCGTCGGGTGCTACAAGCGATTCCGACGCTCCTCATCCTGTCCATCCTGGTCTTCGCCTGGTTGCGCTCCCTGCCCGGCGGCCCCGCGGCCGCGCTCCTGGGTGACAAGGCGACGCCGGAGAAGATCGCCAGCCTCAACCACGTGCTCGGTCTGGACCAGCCGATCATCCTGCAGTACTTCAAGTTCCTCGGCCGCGCCGTCACCGGCGACTTCGGCAACTCGCTCGTTTCGGCCCAGCCGGTGATGGGCGAGATCGGCACGTTCCTCCCCGCCACCATCGAACTCGGGCTTTCCGCGATGCTCATCGCGATCGTCCTCGGGGTGCCCTTCGGCTACCTGGCCGCGCGCTACCGCGGCGGTATCCCGGACAACATCATCATCGTGCTGACGCTGGTCGGCGTCGCGGTGCCGGTGTTCTTCCTCGGCTACACGATGCAGGACCTGCTGGCCGCTCCGCTCGGCCTGCCGTCGCAGGGCCGCCAGGCCCCGGGCATCGACGCCACGAGCATCACCAACTTCGCCATCCTCGACGGCATCATGACGAGCGAGTGGGACGCCGTCTGGGACGCGATCAAGCACCTGATCCTGCCGGCGTTCGCGCTGGCGACCATCCCGCTCGCGGTGATCACCCGCATCACGCGCGCGTCGGTGCTCGACGTGTTCAACGAAGACTTCCTCCGCACGGCCAACTCCAAGGGCCTGACGCAGTCGGTGATCCGGCGCCGGCACGTGCTGCGCAACGCGTTGCTGCCGGTGGTCACCACCATCGGCCTGCAAACCGGCGCGCTGCTCGGCGGCGCGGTGCTGACCGAGCGGGTCTTCAACTTCCGCGGCCTCGGCTTCCTGCTGGCCGAAGGCATCGAACGGCGTGACTACCCCCGCCTGCAGGCGCTGCTGCTGTTCGGGGCTCTGGTGTACGTGCTGGTGAACATGCTGGTCGACATCTCGTACGGGATCATCGACCCGAGGGTGCGTGTGCGATGAACACTCTGCTTGCCAAGAAGAAAGAACCGATCGACAAGCTCGCCGCCGCGTCGGCGGGCGGGCGCAGCCTCGGGGCCGAAGCGTTCCGGCGCATGCTCCGCAGCCCGGTCGCCATCACGGGTGGCGTGATCACGCTGCTGTTCCTGCTGCTGGCCATCTTCGCGCCGCTGATCGCGCCGAAGGACCCGCAGATCCGCTACCTGCAGGACCAGGTCGAGCTAGGCAAGGGCATCATCCCCGGCCCGAGCCCGGGCTTCCCGCTCGGCGTCGACGACTTCGGGCGCGACTTCCTGTCGCGGCTCATCGTCGGTGCCCAGCAGACGCTGCTGGTCGGCGTGCTCGCGACCGTGATCGGGGTGCTGATCGGGGTCATCATCGGCGGCCTCGCCGGTGCGTTCGGCGGCTGGGTCGACACCGTCCTCATGCGACTGGTCGACGTGCTGCTGTCGTTCCCCTCGCTGCTGCTGGCGATCTCGATCGCGGCGCTGTTCGCGAAGCCGAGCCAGTGGACGGTGATCCTGGCCGTGTCGATCATCGGCGTGCCGATCTTCGCGCGGCTGCTGCGCGGTTCCATGCTGGCGCAACGGGAAGCCGACCACGTGCTGGCCGCGACGTCGCTCGGCGTCAAACGCGGCACGATCGTCTTCCGCCACATGCTGCCCAACTCGCTGGGCCCCGTGATCGTGCAGGCGACGCTCACGCTGGCCACCGCGATCCTGGAGGCCGCGGCGCTGTCGTTCCTCGGCCTGGGCGACCCGGACCCGACGCGTGCGGAGTGGGGGCTGATGCTGGGCAACGCCTCGCGCCAGTTCCTCGACATCCGCCCGGAGCTCGCGTACTACCCGGCCATCGCGATCATCGTGGTGGCGCTCGGGTTCACGCTGCTCGGCGAGTCCCTGCGTGAAGCCCTCGACCCGAAGAACCGGCGGTAACCCATGGCACTCCTCGAAGTCCGCGACCTCACGGTCGTGTTCCAGCGCCGCGGTGAGAAGCCGTTCACCGCGGTCGACGGCGTCAGCTTCGACGTCGAACCCGGCCAGACGGTGGGGCTCGTGGGCGAGTCCGGCTGCGGCAAGTCCGTGACGTCGCTGGCGATCATGCGGCTGCTGGCCAAGCGTGGCAACAAGGTCAGCGGTTCGGTGTCGTTCGAGGGCACCGACCTGCTGAAGATCTCCGACCGCGACATGCGTGACCGGCGCGGGCGCGATCTGGGCATGGTGTTCCAGGACCCGCTGTCCTCGCTCAATCCCGTGATCCCGATCGGGCTGCAGATCACCGAGGTGCTGGAACGCCACCGCGGGATGTCGCGCAGCAAAGCCAAAGTCGAGGCCGCGGACCTGCTCGACAAGGTCGGCATCCCCGACCCGACGCGGCGGCTTTCCGAGTACCCGCACCAGCTTTCGGGCGGGATGCGCCAGCGCGCGCTCATCGCGATCGCGCTCGCGTGCCGGCCGCGGCTGCTCATCGCCGACGAGCCGACGACCGCGCTCGACGTGACCATCCAGGCGCAGATCCTCGCGCTGCTGCGGGAACTGGTGCAGGACACCGGCACCGCGCTGATCATGATCACGCACGACCTCGGTGTCGTCGCCGGTCTGTGCGACGAGGTCAACGTGCTCTACGGCGGCAAGATCGTGGAGCGCGCCGAGCGCCACGCGCTGTTCGCCGAGCCGAGGCACCCGTACACCCACGGGCTGCTGGCCTCGATCCCGCGCCTCGACGTGGGCCGGGGCGAGAAGCTCGTGCCGATCCCCGGCTCCGTGTCCGACAACATCCCGTGGGACGGCGGGTGCGCCTTCGCGCCGCGCTGCCCCAACGCGCTGGACGTCTGCCAGGAGCGTTCGCCGCAGCTCGCGTCCGACCGCAACGGCCTGCTGCGCTGCCACAACCCGGTGAAGCCCGCCGTGGCCACCGCAGGAGGAACCCGATGACCGAGGTGATCAACGAGCCGCAGGACGAGGTCCTGCTGGAGGTCACCGACCTCAAGGTGCACTTCCCGATCAAGCGCGGTGTCGTGGTCGACCGCACCGTCGGCCACGTGTACGCGGTGGACGGCGTCGACCTGTCGATCCGCCGCGGCGAGACCTACGGCCTGGTCGGCGAGTCCGGCTGCGGCAAGTCCACGCTGGGCCGCGCGATCCTGCGGCTCAACGAGCCGACGGCCGGCAAGGTTGTGTTCGACGGCACGGACGTCGCCCAGCTCAAGGGCGAGAAGCTGCGCAAGGCCCGCCGCCGCATGCAGATGATCTTCCAGGACCCGATGTCCAGTTTGGACCCTCGGCAGCCGGTGGAGTCCATCCTGCTCGAAGGCATGCGCGCGCACGGCCTGGCCAAGGACAAGGCCGCCACGGACCAGCGGCTGCGTGAGCTGCTGGGCGCGGTCGGCCTGCCCGAGACGGCGCTGCGCAAGTACCCGCACGAGTTCTCGGGCGGGCAGCGCCAGCGCATCGGCATCGCGCGGGCGCTGGCCGTGGAGCCGGATCTGATCGTGGCCGACGAGCCGGTGTCCGCGCTCGACGTGTCGGTGCAGGCGCAGGTGGTGAACCTGCTGGAGGACCTGCAGAACGAGCTGGGCCTCACGTACGTGGTGATCGCCCACGACCTCGCCGTCGTCCGGCACATCTCCGACCGCATCGGCGTGATGTACCTGGGCGCGCTGGTGGAGGAGACGACGTCGGCCGAGCTGTACGAGAACCCGCTGCACCCGTACACCCGGGCGCTGCTCTCGGCGATTCCCGTGCCGGACCCGCTCGTGGAGGACACCCGGGAGCAGATCCTGCTCGCGGGCGACCTGCCTTCGCCGGCCAACCCGCCTTCGGGCTGCCGGTTCCACACCCGCTGCCCGTGGCGGCAGGCAAGCCTGTGCGACACCGACCGCCCCGAGCTGCGCGAGATCGGCGCCGGCCACCGCGTCGCCTGCCACTACGCCGAAGACATCCGCGACGGCCGCATCCAGCCGCACGACGTCGAGCCGGAACTGGTGGAGCTCACCGGCGTCCTGAACCCGGACGCGGCGCCGGACATCGGTTCGGTGACGGAGATCTTGTAACCGCTGGGCATGAAGGGCACCTCGATCTCCTCGAGGTGCCCTTCATCGCGTTTACGGCTGCAGGTCGATGGCGGCCCGGAACGAACCGTCCATGTGGAACGGCGTCGAGCTGTGCTCGTGCACGATCCGCCACGCACCGTCGACGCGGCGGAAGGCCAGCGTCGAGCGGAACCACAGCGTGAACGGTTCGCTCATTCCCACCGGCACGGCCGACATCTTCGCCAGCGCCGTGGTGAAGGCCAGGTCGCCGGACTCGGTCACCTCGACGTCGGTGTACTCGTAGGTCACCGGGCCGTCGAACGTGCCGAACCACTTCGTGAGGAACTCCTCCGACGCGCCGGTGGTGCGCAGGGGCGGCGCGAGGTCGAACTTCACCGCGCCTTCCGCGTAGCCCGCGACCAGGCGCCCGGGGTCCTTGGCGTACATCGCGGCGGTGCGCTCGGCCAGCAGGTCGCGGATCTCGTTTTCGGACATTCTGTGCTCTCCTTGCCTGGTCGGGTTTCACGGGGGACGTCGAAGCCGTCCGCGTGGCTTCGACATCCCGGGTGACGACGATTTCGAGGAGGCACCCGATGAAGTACCTGGTCCTGATCTACGGCAACCCGGCGTCCCGGTCGGCGTGGGCGGGGATGAGCGATGCGCAGAAGGCCGCGGGCCTGCGGGCGTACGTCGAGTTCAACGACGGCCTGGACGGCTCCGGCGAGCGCATCGTGTCCGAGCGGCTGGCCGCGCCGGAGCTCACGAAGCAGGTCATCGTGCGCGACGACCAGGTGAGCACCACCGACGGGCCCTTCGCGGAGATCAAGGAGCAGCTCGCCGGGTTCTACCTGCTGGATTGCGACTCCGAGGACCGCGCGCTGGAGATCGCGGCGCGGATCCCGGAGGCGCCATACGCGACGATCGAGGTCCGGCCCGTGATGGGCCTGACCGGCGACGTGGACTTCGACCTGGGCGACCTGTGATCGAGGGCCTCCTGCGCGAGCTGGCGCCGCAGGTCCTCACCGCGCTCGTGCGCCGCTACGGCGGGTTCGACACGTGTGAGGACGCCGTGCAGGAGGCCTTGCTCGCCGCGGCTGTGCAGTGGCCGCGCGACGGCGTGCCGGACAACCCCAAGGCGTGGCTCATCACCACGGCTTCGCGGCGGCGGATCGAGCTGTGGCGCAGCGACTCCGCCCGGCACCGGCGTGAGGAGACCGTGGCCGCGCTGGCGCCACCCGACCCGGACCCGGCGCCGGCCGTGGACGACACGCTCACCTTGCTCCTGCTCTGCTGCCACCCGGCGCTGACGCGGCCCTCGCAGGTCGCGCTGACGTTGCGCGCGGTCGGCGGCCTGACGACGGCCGAGATCGCGCGGGCGTTCCTCGTGCCGGAGCCGACGATCGGCCAGCGCATCAGCCGCGCGAAGCAGAAGGTGAAAGGCACGTCGTTCAGCCTGCCGCCGGAGCACGAACGGCCCGCTCGCGTCGCCGCGGTGCTGCAGGTGCTGTACCTGATCTTCACGGAGGGCCACACGGCCAGCGCCGGCTCGGCCGTCGACCGCGTGGAGCTCACCGCCGAGGCCATCCGGCTCACGCGGCAGCTGCACGCCGAGCTCCCCGACGATGGCGAGGTCACCGGCCTGCTGGCGTTGATGCTGCTCACCGGCGCACGCCGGGCCGCGCGGCTCGGCGAGAACGGCACGATGGTCCCCCTCGCGGAGCAGGACCGGTCGCGGTGGGACGCCGGCGCCATCGCCCAGGGCACTGCGCTGATCACCCACGCGCTCGCGACCGCGCCCGTCGGTCCGTACCAGCTGCAGGCCGCGATCGCCGCCGTCCACGACGAGGCGCCTTCGGCCGAGGACACCGACTGGCCGCAGATCCTGCTGCTCTACGACCTGCTGTGCCAGGTCGCGCCCGGACCGATGGTGACGCTCAACCGGCTCGTGGCGCTCGCGATGGTCGAGGGCCCGGCCGTCGCGCTGGCCGAGCTCGACGCGTCGGAGCCGCCGGATCACTACCGCGTCGACGTCGTCCGCGCGCACCTGCTGGAGCTCGCGGGTGATCTCGACGCCGCCCGGGAGTACTACGCCGCGGCGGCGCGGCGGACGTTGAGCTTGCCTGAGCGCCGGCACCTCGAAGCGCGCGCTTCGTCCGATATGTACGGAAAACCCTGACTCAAGTCGGACCCCACCCCCGACTGAAGGGTGACGCCCGCGCACGAGGGCCCCGGTAGTCTGCGAAGTGCAGGCACAAAACCGGCAAGCCGCAGGGGGTAGGGGCAGTGAACATCGACCACGTGCTGGAGGCGATCCCTCCGCTGTCGGTCTACCTCCTGGTGGGGCTCGTCGTGATGGTCGAGAGCCTCGGCATCCCGCTGCCCGGCGAGATCGTGCTCGTGAGTGCCGCGCTGCTCGCGTCTTCGCACAGCGGTCTCAACCCGCTGTGGATCGGCGTCCTGGCCAGCGCGGGCGCCATCATCGGCGACAGCATCGGGTACTTGATCGGCCGCAAGGGCGGGAAACGCCTCTTCGACTGGGCCGGCCGGAAGTTCCCCAAACACTTCGGTCCACAGCACATCGCGAACGCGGAACGGATGTTCCACAAACGCGGCATGTGGGCCGTGTTCTTCGGCCGCTTCGTCGCCGTGCTGCGCATCCTCGCCGGCCCGCTCGCGGGGTCGCTGAACATGCACTACCCGCGTTTCCTCATCGCCAACGCGCTCGGCGGCATCGTCTGGGCCGGCGGCACCACCGCGTTGATCTACTACCTCGGTGTGGTCGCGGACAAGTGGCTCAAGGGCTTCCAGTGGGCGGGCCTCGGCGCGGCGGTGGTGATCGGCGTGGTCGTGACGCTGGTTCTGAAGCGGCGCATGTCGCGTAACCACGAGGCCCAGGCGGAGCAGAAGGACGACGCGGTCGCCTAGTTCGCCGGCGGTGAGATCAGCGTCGCCGCGAGCCGCTTCGCCGTGTGGAACGGCCGGGAGGCCTGGGTGACCACGGACGTGACGGCGGCACCCTCCAGCAACAGCATCAGCTCGTCGGCCAGGGTTTCGGCGTGCTCCGCCCTGATGCGGTGGAGCTGCGTCAGCAGGTAGCCGTGCAGTGCCGTCTTGTGGTGACGGACGACTTCGCGCACCGGATCGGCCGGGTCGGGGAACTCCGAGGTGGCGTTGAGGAAGCCGCAGCCGCGGTAGCCGTCGCGGGAGAGCCAGGCTTCGTAGGCGTCGAACACCGCCGGCACCCGCTGCGCCGGATCCGTGTGCGCGGCCGTGATGCGGTCGATCTCCTCCTGCCACTGCCGGTCCCGTTCCCGCAGGTAGGCGACGACCAGCCGGCTCTTCGACCCGAAGTTGCCGTAGAGCGCGGCCTTCGTCACGCCGGCCTCGGCCGCCACGGTGTCGACGCCCACGGCGTGGATGCCGTCGCGGTAGAACAACGTCGACGCCGCCTTGAGCACTTTGGCTCCCGCGTCGCCGGGCCGGGTCCGGCTCACGTCTCCTCCAGACTGTTGGGTCTCTGCTTTGACCAGTCCAGACTCTAGCATCGGTTGACAACAGACAGACCTGTCTGTTTGGTTGCGCTGATGGTCAGTGAGCAGACAACCGCACGGTGGTGGTCCACCGCCGCGGTCGGCGCCGGCGTGATCGCGCTCTGCTACGGCTTCGCGCGTTATGCCTACGGGCTGTTCGTGCCCCGGTTCGGCGAGACGTTCGGGCTCACGACCGTCGGCGTCGGCGTGCTGGGCGGACTGTCCACCGCGGGTTACGGCGTCGGGCTCCTGTTGTCCCTGCGCACGGCCACGCGGTCCGCGCGCGGCACCGTGCTGCTGGCCGGGGCGTTGGCGGGGGTGGGGCTCGGACTGATGGCGGCTGCACCGAACGTGGCCGTGTTCGGCGCCGGGATCGTGCTCGCGGGCGGCAGCGCGGGTCTGGTCTCGCCCGGTGTCGCGCAGCTGATCGGGGAAACGGTCGGGGCGCGCCACCGGGTCCGGGCCCAGACCTGGGCCAACACCGGGACCGGGCTCGGGCTGGCCGCGTCGGCGTTCACGCCGTTGCTGGCCTTCGGCTGGCCCTCGATCTGGGCCGGCTTCGCCGTGCTCGCCGCGGCGATGACGGTGCTGGCCTGGCGGACGTTGCCGCGAACGCCCGCAGCCGCCGCCGAGATTCCCGTGCCGGTCCACGGCCTGGTCCCGCTCGTGGTCAACTCCGTCCTCATCGGGGTGACGAGCGCGCCGTACTGGACTTTCTCCAGCTCCCGCCTCACCGCGTCGGGATTGAGCCCGACCGCGGCGACCTGGTGCTGGTTCACCATCGGCGTGGCCGGGCTGCTCGGCGGACTGGCCGGGCGGGCCGCCGAGCGCGTCGGGCTGCGGGCCGCCAACCTGGTCACGTGGACGCTGGCGGCGGCCGGCCTCGCCCTCCTGGCCCTGCCTACGCCGGGTCTCGCCGGCGCACTCGTCTCCAGTGCGTTGTTCGGCAGCACCTACATGGCGCTGACCGGGCTGTGCATCCTGTGGGCCGCCCGGCTGTTCCCCACGCGCCCGGCACGGGGCGTGACCTGGTCGTTCGTCGGCCTCGGCGTCGGCCAGACCGCCGCGTCGCCGCTGGCCGGTGCGGCGGCGTCCGGGATCGGCCTGGCGGCGGTGTTCGGGCTGGCCGGGCTGGTGGCGCTCGTCGCGTGGAGCCAGCTCGACGCGCGCCTCGCCCCGCCGGGCTCAGGTCCCCGCGGGTAGCAGGTCTTCGTCGGGCAGCTCGACGGGTTTGCGCCGCAGGCTTCCCAGCAGCACCCCGCCGATCACCACGGCCGCGGCGACGATCTCGAGCACGGTGGGCACCTCGTCGAGCACGAAGTACGACGCGGTGAGCCCGACCACCGGCACGAGCAGCGAGAACGGCGCGACGACGCCGGCGGGATGGTGCTTCATCAGCGTCGTCCAGATGCCGGAGCCGACGACGGTGCCGAACGCGATCACGTACGCCATGCCCGCGACGCCGATCAGGCCGGTGGTGGTGCCGAGTGTCGTGAGGGAGTGCCAGCCGGCCGTCGGGCCCTCGAAGACGAACGACAGCGCCAGCATCGGCAGCGGCGGCACCACGGACATCCACAGCATGAGGTGCAGCGGGTTGTCGGGCGTCGCGCGGCGCACCGCGAGGTTGCCGAACGCCCAGCTCAGCGCGGCCAGCAGCGTCAGGATCACCGGCAGCAGCGCGGCGTGGGACGACTGCTGCCACGCGATCGCCGTCATGCCGGCGACGGCCAGCAGGATGCCGGTGAGCTGGCGCCCGGACACGCGTTCGCGCAGGAGCACGGCGCCGAGCAGCACGGTGAACGGCGCGGACGCCTGCAGCACCAGCGAAGCCAGGCCCGTCGGCATGCCGAGATCCATGGCGACGAACAGGAACGCGAACTGGCCCGTGCCGAACCCGAGGCCGTAGCCGAGCAGGTAGCGCAGCTTCACCTTGGGCCACGGCACGAACAGGATCGTCGGGATCGCGATCAGCGCGAACCGCAGCGCGCCGGCGAACATCGGCGGGAACTGGCCCAGGGCGGCGTGGATGGCGAGGAAGTTGCAGCCCCACAGCACGGCGACGAGCACGGCGAGGAGACGGTCACGTGCGGGCATGACCTCCACTGTGCAGCCGCGGACCGTGAAGGACCAGCGAGAAAAACTGCACTGACCCTGTAGCCGTGCTTCACATAAGCTGGACATCGTGGACCTCGGAAGACTCCGGACATTGCGGGAGTTCGCGGACCGCGGCAGCGTGACGGCCGCGGCGAGGGCGCTGCACTGCACCCCTTCGGCGGTGTCGCAGCAGCTGCGGGCGCTTCAGTCGGAGGTCGGCCTGCCGCTGACCGAGCCGGATGGCCGTGGCCTGCGGCTCACCGACGCCGGCCGGGCGCTCGTCGCACGCGCCGACGAGGTGCTCGCGGCGCTGGATCGCGCGGAATCCGAGCTCGACACGTACCGAAGTGCGCCGCGCGGGCGGGTGCGGATCGCGATCTTCCAGTCGGCGGGGCTGATGCTGCTGCCGGGGCTGCTCACGCGCGTCGCGGAGTTCGACGGTCTGGAGGTGGACGTGCGTGATGTCGACATGACGCCTTCGGATGTCCCGGCGCTGGTCGCGGACTACGACGTGGTCGTGACGCACCGGGACGAGCACGCCGGCGAGTTCACCTCCGACCGGCTCGAGGTGGTGCCGCTGCTGCGGGAGCCGTTGGACGTCGCGTTGCCGGCGGGGCACGCGCTGGCGCGGCGGCGCCGGGTGGACCTCGCGGACCTCGCCGACGAACGCTGGATCTCCGTGGACCACGGGTTCCCGGTCGACGACGTGCTGCGGTCGCTGACCGTGCGCACGGGGGTGCGGCCGCAGATCGTCCAGCGCATCAACGATTTCCGCATCACCGAACGGCTCGTCGCGGCGGGGCACGGCATCGCGTTGCTGCCGCGCTACACGATGGACACGCGGCGGGGCAGCGGTCTGGTCGGCCGTCCGCTGGCCGGGATCCGCGCCGCGCGGCTGGTCGAGGTGGTGTGCCGGCGGGGTGCGTTGTCGCGGCCCGCGGTGGCGACGGTGATCGCCCAGCTGCGCGCGGAAGTGGCGGCGTTGACGGGTTAGCTACGGGCGGAAGTGGCGGCGTTGACGGGTTAGCTACGGGCGGAAGTGGCGGCGTTGACCGGTTAGCTCCGCGCTCCGCGGCGGACGCCGAACGTGATCGCCACGCCCAGCAGCGTCGCGACGCCGAAGGAGAGCAGCATGCTGACCACCGGTTCGTCGATGAGCTCGCCGCCGGCGTAGCCGAGGAAGGCGACGTACGACGTCCACAGCGTGATGCCGATCGCCGAGGCGCTGAAGAACTCGCCCATGGGCCAGCGCAGCGAGCCGGCCAGCAGTGCGCCGACCGTGCCACCCGAGGGCAGCCAGCGGGCCAGCACCAGGATCGGGCGCGGGTGGCGCTGGAGTCGGCCGTCGAGCCACGCCAGGCCGGCGGCCATCTTGCGGCGCCGGCTGAGCCGTTCCAGCACGCGGGCGCCGCCGAAGCGGCCCAGCGCGTAGAGGGCCTGGTCGCCCACCAGGCACCCGGCGGTGGCGACGGCGATCACCACGGCCAGCGACGTCCCGCCTTGCGCGGCCGCGATGCCCATGCCGAGGATCGTCACCTCGGTGGGCAGCAGGGGCACCAGCGAGACGACGAACAGCACCACGAGCCCTGCCGTCGTTGCGTCCACACTCCCATTAACCGTCGTGCGCGGGCGGATGAGTCCCGTTCACCGAGTACTCACAGCAAGGCACAGGCGGCACACAGCTTGGGTTAACCATGACAGCGGGTGTCATGGTTAACCGCGACGGTGGTCCGCATGAACCTTTCGGGAAAGATCGCCCTCGTCGCGGGCGGCACGCGGGGTGCGAGCCGCGCGATCGCCGTTGAGCTGGGACGGGCGGGGGCCTTCGTTTACGTGACCGGCCGGACGTCGGGCTCCGCTCGGTCCGAAGTGGACCGTCCGGAGACGATCGAGGACACGGTGGCTCTGGTCGTGGCGGCGGGCGGCCAGGCCGAGGCCGTTCGCGTCGACCACCTGGTGCCCGCCGAGGTCGCGGCCCTGGCCTCTCGTCTGGACCACCTCGACATCCTCGTCAACGGCCTCTGGGGCGGCGACCGCCACCTGGAATGGGGCAAACCCGTCTGGGAACACTCCCTGGACGCGGGCCTGCGCATGATCCGCCTGGCGATCGACGCGCACCTCATCACCAGCCACCACCTGCTGCCGCTGATGATCGACCGCCCGGGCGGCCTGGTGGTGGAGCTGACGGACGGCACCGCGTCGTACAACGCGCGGTATCGGGAGGGGACGTCGCTGCCGTTCTACCTGGCGAAGTCCTCGGCCCACCCGCTGGCCATCGGCGAGGCGGCCGAGCTGGCCCCGTTCGGCTGCACGGCCGTTGCGTTCACCCCGGGCTGGCTCCGCTCGGAAGCGATGCTGGAGGCGTACGGCGTCACGGAGTCCAACTGGCACGACGCGGAGGCGAAGGTGCCGCACTTCGCCGTCTCCGAATCCCCGACGTTCTGCGGCCGCACCATCGCCGCGCTCGCCGCCGACCCGGACCGCGCTCGGTGGTCCGGCCAGACGGTGAGCAGCGGCCAGCTCGCCCAGGCCTACTCGATCGACGACGTGGACGGCAGCCGCCCGGACGCGTGGCGCTACCTGGTGGAAGTGGCGGACGCCGGCAAGCCCGCAGATGTGACTGGCTACCGCTGAGCGTTGAGGGCGGCGAGTTCGGTGCCGATGTCGGCCAGGGCCGCGCGGAGTTCAGGTGGGTCGAGGACTTCGATGCCGGGGCTCAACGCCACCAGTTGGCCGAGCGCGATTTCGCCGCCCTCCAGCGCGAGTTCCGCCAACGCCCAGCCGTCGGAGTCCGGGTCGGTCAGGGAGAGGACGGTATCGGCGAGGTGTTCGCCGCCGAAGACGCGGCGAAGTTCGCGGACGGCGAGGCGGTTCAGGCGGGCCCGTACGCGCACGGGGCGGGAGACCTGTTCGAAGGTTGCGGAGGAAGTGCGCCACCAGGTCGGGAGGTCGAAATCGGCTGGACGGTCGAAGGTCTCGGCGAGTTCCTCGGCGGTGAGGATCCGGGAGACGCGATACGTGCGGTAGGTGTTCTCGATCCGCGCCACCAGGTACCAGACGCCCGCCTTCAACACGAGCCCCAACGGCTCCAGCGCTCGCTCCGCCACGCCGTCGCGCCGCTGGTAGGAAATCGCGAGCCGGCGTTGGGTCCAGACCGCGCGCGAGACGGTCGCAAGACAAGCAGGCTGGTCAGCGCCGCCGAACCACCCCGGTGCGTCGAGGTGAAACCGCCCGGCCACCAACGCCGCGTGGTCGCGCAGTTCCGTCGGCATCCCCGCCGAGATCTTCGCCCGGGCGGCGCTGCCGGCGGTGTCCAGCCCCAGCCCCGCCAAGGCTTCCGGCGCTCCCAAAGCGAACAGCGCCACGGCTTCCCGCGCGGTCAGTCCGTCGAGTCCGGCCCGCCAGCCGTCGACGAGGCGGTAGCCGCCGTGCCGCCCCTGTTCTGTCCACAGTGGAACGCCGGAGTCGCGTAAAGCCGCCAGATCGCGGTGCATCGTCCGCTCGGACACGCCCAGTTCGGCGGCGAGCTCGGAGGCGGTCGCGCTGCGGCGGCGCTGCAGGGTGAACAGCAGCGCGACCAGCCTCTCAGCTTTCAAGACAACGTCAGCGGTTCGCCCGGTTGACCGCGCTCACCACCGCGCGCAGCGACGACGTCACGATCGACGGGTCGATGCCCACGCCCCAGAACACGCGGTCGGAGATCGCGCACTCGATGTACGACGCGGCGCGCGAGTCGTCGCCCGGGGTCAGGGTGTGTTCGCTGTAGTCCAGGAGCCGCAGGTCGAAGCCGACGGTGGACAGGGCGTCGAAGAAGGCCGCGATGGGGCCGTTGCCGCGGCCGGTGATGTCGTGCTCGTCGCCGTCGACGGTCACCGTGGCTTCGATGTCGTACTCGCCGCCGCCGTTGTCGGTCACGCGCTGGCGCACCAGCTCCAGCGGGGTGCGCGGCTCGAGGTACTCCTTCGAGAACGCGTTCCACATCGTGGCCGGGTCGACCTCGCCGCCCTCGGTGTCGGTGTAGGCCTGGACCACCTTGGAGAACTCGATCTGCAGGCGCCGCGGCAGGTCGAGCTGGTGCTCGGCCTTCATGATGTAGGCGACGCCGCCCTTGCCCGACTGCGAGTTCACGCGGATCACGGCCTCGTACGTGCGGCCGACGTCCTTCGGGTCGATCGGCAGGTACGGGACCTCCCACGGGTAGTCGTCCACGGGCACGCCGGCCTTGTCGGCCGCGTCCTTCAGCGCGTCGAGACCCTTGTTGATCGCGTCCTGGTGGCTGCCGGAGAACGCGGTGAACACCAGGTCGCCGCCCCACGGCGTGCGCTCGCCCACGGGCAGCTGGTTGCAGTACTCGACGGTGCGCTTGATCTCGTCGATGTCCGAGAAGTCGATCTGCGGGTCGATGCCCTGGCTGAACAGGTTCATGCCCAGCGCGACGAGGTCGACGTTGCCGGTGCGCTCACCGTTGCCGAACAGGCAGCCCTCGATGCGGTCCGCGCCGGCCTGGTAACCCAGCTCGGCGGCGGCGATGCCGGTGCCGCGGTCGTTGTGCGGGTGCAGCGACAGGATCACCGAGTCGCGGCGCTCCAGGTTGCGGCTCATCCACTCGATCGAGTCGGCGTAGACGTTCGGCGTCGCCATCTCGACGGTCGCCGGCAGGTTCAGGATCACCGGCTTCTCCGGCGTCGGCTGCCAGATCTCGGTGACGGCGTTGCAGACCTCGAGCGCGTACGACAGCTCGGTCCCGGTGTAGGACTCGGGCGAGTACTGGAAGCGGAAGTCCGTGTCCGGCTGCTTCGCGGCCAGCTCGAGGACCATTTCCGCGCCCTGCGTCGCGATCTTCTTGATGCCCTCGCGCTCCTCGCGGAACACCACGCGGCGCTGCAGGATCGAGGTCGAGTTGTAGATGTGCACGATCGCGCGCGGCGCGCCCTCGAGCGACTTGAACGTGCGCTCGATCAGCTCCGGACGGCACTGCGTCAGCACCTGGATGCTCACGTCGTCCGGGATCGCGCCCTCGTCGATGATCTCGCGGACGAAGTCGAAGTCGGTCTGCGACGCGGCGGGGAACCCGACCTCGATCTCCTTGTAGCCCATGCGTACGAGCAGGTCGAAGAACTTGCGCTTGCGCGCCGGCGACATCGGGTCGATCAGGGCCTGGTTGCCGTCACGCAGGTCCACCGCGCACCACAGCGGCGCCCGCTCGATGCGCTTCGAGGGCCAGGTGCGGTCGGGCAGGTCGATGTTCTCGATCAGCTCGTACCAGGGCTTGTAGCGGTGGACGGGCATCGAAGTGCCGCGTTGCGGGTTCCACCGGGGCTGGTCCGCGGGCGCCGGGCGCGAGGGCGTGCGGACGCGGGAGGTATTCGTACGGGGGTCGTTCGTGGCCATGGGTGAAGACGTCTCCTGACGAGGTGGGTGCATACGACCGGCACCACAAAGCCCCGCGACGAGGAGCCGGTCTGGTCAGGCCCCGTCGCGGCAGCGAAGCAGGAGAGCACGCGCCACGAGGTCACCTTAACCACGGAACGCGGCCGTTGTGAAGTCACCTCCGCGATCGAACTGTTACGTCCGGTGCCCGTCGGGTGTTACCAGCGGGTAGCGGGCGGGGGTGTGACGTGTCAGACTGCCGGGCATGGGCGAGCACGCCGAACAGACACCTGAGGCGGAAACCGAGCCACGGCCGAAGCGTGCCGAGATCGACTGGCGACGCACCCGTGAGCAGGCGTTTTCCTTCCTCGCCACGCTCGTGCGGTGGGTCGGGCTGATCTTCGCCGCGATCCTCGTGCTGCACGTGATCTTCACCGTCGGCGAGGCCAATCCGGACAACGGAATCGTCTCGTTCGTCCGGAGCTGGGCCGACGGCCTCTCGATCGGCTTCAAGGACCTCTTCACCCCGAGTGACGCGAAACTCAGGGTGCTGGTCAACTACGGCATCGCGGCGATCTTCTGGCTCGTGGTGTCCGGGATCGTCGCGAAGATCCTCCGCCGCATCGGCGGCGGGCTCTCTTCCTGACCGCGGTCACGGGCCGTTCCCGCCGTGGCGCGAACGGCCCGTTCGCGCCGGGTCAGCTCTGCCAGGTGATCGGCTTGCTGCCGTAGTCCGTCCCCGGCGCCTGGTCGCTGTAGTCGCCCTCGTCGTACGACGCGCCGGTCACCGTCGTGCCGGCCTGCGCCACCGCGAGCACACAGCTTTCGTACGTGGCGCCCTTCGTGGTGAAGTCCTTGCCCGCGTCGCCGCTGTCGCACTTGTCGAACGTGCCGATCACCGACACGCCCTGCGCTTCCGAGCCGTCGGGGAGCAGGGCGTTCATGAGCCCGAGCGAGCTGTAGGAGAAGTCCGTGCCGCTCTCGTTCGAGACGGTGACGCGCACGTAGTACGGCGTCATGCCCTTCGCCTTGTCGCCCAGGTCGAGGGGCGCGAGGTCGGCCTCGGCGCCCTTGTCGATGGACTTCACCGTGACGCCGATCGAGCCCGTCTTGCCCTCCGACTTGAACGGCACGATCGCCTTCTCGCCGAGCTTCAGCTTGGTGCCCTGCTGCGTGAAACCGCCGGCCGACGACGAGTTCTGCTGCGCGCTCGGCGGCGCTTCCGTGCTCGCCTCGGTCGCGCTGGTGCTCTGGCTCTGCTGCTGCGCCGGGGCACCGCCCGCGGCCGAAGGCGTGCCGTTCGTCTCACCCGCACAGCCGGCCAGCGCCAGTACCGCCGCGGAGACCCCCAGGACCGCCAGCACACGACTACGCATGATCGTTCTCTCCTCGTGTCCACCCAGTGTGTTGCCGGCTTCGATGCGGTGCCCCGATCAGCGGTTCCCCGATCGAGCGGCATTACTTAGCGGTGCGAAGCGAATGCGATCAGTGCGTCAGTCACCCAACGCCGGCGTGCCCCATTCCCCGCTGAACGCGAACTCGCTCAGCGGAATGCGCTGGCGCGGCTTGAGCTCCCGCTCGATACGCCGCTCGTCCTCCAGCACCTCGGCCTCGGCGGCGTGGCCCACGGCGATGGCCACGCGCGGCACGGCGCCGTCGGGCAGGCCGAACGACGAGCGGACCGCGTCGGCGGAGAAGCCCGCCATCTGGTGCGCGATCAGGCCGAGCTCCACGGCCTGCAGCACCAGGTTCTCGGTCGCCAGGCCGAGCCCGTACTCCGCGTACGGGACGTCGCCCTTCTCGTTGGTGGTCACCATCACGCCGACGAGCAGCACGCCCGCGCGGAAGGCCCACGCCTGGTTGCCGCTGTTCAACGCGGCCAGGATCCGGGCGAACGTGGGGTCGCCGCGCCGTCCCACGAGGTAGCGCGCGGGCTGGGTGTTGCCGAAGGACGGCGCCCAGCGCGCGGCCTCCAGCAAGGTGGTCAGTTCCTGCGGGGACACCTCGGCGGTCGCGTCGAAGGCGCGGGGGCTCCAGCGCTCGGCGACGGCCGGGATCACGGGGACGCTCGTCTCGGCGGGTTTGCGCACGTCCCGCACCGTAGTACGGAGGGAGTGCTCTCCATCACTCCGGAGGAAGGGCTTCGAACATTTCGGTGGTGTTAAGGAAGATTTACTTCCGACACACCCTCGATCGGTGTGCGCCGCCACTCGATTGAGTGGCGAGCGCGGTCGGCCCCGGTAGAGTTTCGCCCAAGTGAAGGGACGCGGGGGCTCCTCGGTGCCCACCAGGAGCAGACCCGGCCCGTCAAGGAGGTTCGGGCTGTGGCCCTCGTGGTCCAGAAGTACGGCGGATCGTCGCTGGAAAGTGCCGACCGGATCAAGCGCGTCGCCGAACGCATCGTCGCCACCAAGAAGGCGGGCAACGACGTCGTGGTGGTGTGCTCGGCGATGGGTGACACCACCGACGAGCTGCTCGACCTGGCGCAGCAGGTGAACCCCGCGCCGCCGGAGCGGGAGATGGACATGCTGCTCACGGCCGGTGAGCGCATCTCGAACGCACTGGTCGCCATGGCGATTTCCGCGCACGGCGCCGAGGCGTGGTCGTTCACCGGTTCGCAGGCGGGTGTCGTCACGACGTCGGTGCACGGCAACGCGCGCATCATCGACGTGACGCCGAGCCGCGTCACGGAGGCGCTGGAGCAGGGCTACATCGCGCTCGTGGCCGGGTTCCAGGGCGTTTCCCAGGACACCAAGGACATCACGACGCTCGGCCGCGGTGGTTCGGACACCACCGCCGTCGCGCTCGCCGCGGCGCTGGGCGCCGACGTGTGCGAGATCTATTCCGATGTGGACGGTGTGTACTCCGCCGACCCGCGGATCGTGCCGGACGCGCGGAAACTCGACACGATCCCGTACGAGGAGATGCTGGAGCTCGCCGCGAGCGGTTCGAAGATCCTGCACCTGCGTTCGGTCGAGTACGCGCGCCGCTACGGCGTGCCGATCCGAGTCCGCTCTTCCTACAGCGACAAGCCGGGCACCACCGTGACCGGGTCAATCGAGGAGATCCCCGTGGAACAAGCGCTGATCACCGGTGTGGCACACGACCGTTCGGAGGCCAAGATCACGGTCACCGGCGTGCCGGACCACGCCGGCGCGGCCGCCCGGATCTTCCGCGTGATCGCCGACGCGGAGATCGACATCGACATGGTGCTGCAGAACGTGTCCAGCACCGTTTCGGGTCGCACCGACATCACGTTCACGCTGTCGAAGGCCAACGGCGCGAAGGCTGTGCAGGAGCTCGAGAAGGTCAAGGGCGAGATCGGCTTCGAGACCGTGCTCTACGACGACCACGTCGGCAAGGTCTCGCTCGTCGGCGCGGGGATGCGCTCGCACCCCGGTGTCACGGCGACGTTCTGCGAGGCGCTCGCGCAGTCGGGCGTCAACATCGAAATCATCAACACCTCGGAGATCCGCATCTCGGTGCTGATCCGCGACGCGCAGCTCGACGACGCCGTGCGCGCGATCCACGAGGCGTTCGAGCTCGGCGGCGACGAGGAAGCCGTCGTCTACGCGGGGAGTGGTCGCTGATGGGCAACGGTCTGCGCGTCGGGGTGGTCGGGGCGACCGGCCAGGTCGGCGGTGTGATGCGGAAGCTGCTGGCGGAGCGTGGTTTCCCGGTGGACGAGATGCGGTACTTCGCGTCGTCCCGGTCAGCGGGAACGAAACTTCCGTGGCAGGGCGAGGAGATCACGGTCGAGGACACCGCCACGGCGGATCCGTCCGGTTTGGACATCGCCCTGTTCTCGGCGGGCGGCGCGACTTCGCGTGAGCAGTCGCCGCGCTTCTCCGCCGCGGGCGTGACGGTGATCGACAACTCGTCGGCCTTCCGCCGCGACCCGGACGTGCCGCTGGTCGTCAGCGAGGTCAACCCGGAGGCCATCAAGGAGGCGCGCAAGGGGATCATCGCGAACCCCAACTGCACCACCATGGCGGCCATGCCGGTGCTCAAGCCGCTGCACGACGAGGCCGGCCTGCTGCGCCTGATCACGAGCACGTACCAGGCCGTGTCCGGCAGTGGCCTCGCCGGCGTCGACGAGCTGGCCGCCCAGGTCAACGCCGTCGCCTCCCGCGCCGCGGCCCTGACCCACGACGGTTCCGCCGTGGACTTCCCGGCTCCGGCCAAGTACGTGGCGCCCATCGCGTTCAACGTGCTGCCGATGGCCGGCTCCGTCGTCGACGACGGCTCGTTCGAGACGGACGAGGAACAGAAGCTGCGCAACGAAAGCCGCAAGATCCTGGGCCTGCCGGAACTGCTCGTGTCCGGCACGTGCGTCCGCGTCCCGGTGTTCTCCGGCCACGCGCTGTCGATCAACGTGGAGTTCGCGCAGCCCATCTCGGTGGAGCGGGCCACGGAGCTGCTCTCGGTGGCGCCCGGCGTGCAGCTCTCGGACGTCCCCACGCCGCTGCAGGCCGCGGGCAAGGACCCGAGCTTCGTCGGCCGCATCCGCTCCGACCCGGGTGTGCCGGACGGCCGTGGGCTGGCCCTGTTCGTGGCGACGGACAACCTGCGCAAGGGCGCGGCGTTGAACGCGGTGCAGATCGCGGAGCTGGTGGCCGGCAACCGCTGATCTTCTCACGTCGAGCACAGGGCCGTCTTCCTCCGGGAAGGCGGCCCTGTCTCATCCGGCCGAGATCGGCTGCCGGACCGGCCGGAAGTCCGGCGACACTCCCGAAACCACGAGCAGTGTCCGCAGCGGCAAGACCTGCGGCTTCAGCGCGGCCGCCTCGTCGAGCGCGCTCGTGATCGCTTCCGCACCGGGATCGTCCATCACCAGCTCGGGCGGGCCGGGCCACGCCATGCGCCAGCGCACGACACCCACGTCCGCCAGGGCCGCCGTGACCACGAGGGCCAGGCGATGGCGGACCGAGGCCACGACGTCCGAAGCGCCGGGCTCGGCGAGGAACGCGAGCTCACCGGCGGCCAGCCGGTCGAGCGCGGCCCCGAGGGTGAGGCCGCCGAGGACTTCGAGGGCCGAGCTCGTCACCTCGTGCCGCTGGGACAGGTCGGCGAGCGTGTCCCAGTCGGCGCGCGGCATGGCGCGCTGCTCCTCGGAGAGCAGCTGCGCGAAGGCGTGGTCGAGCGTCTCGTCGCGCGCGAGCAGGGCGCTGGCCCGGGGCTCGTCGCCGAGGGGGAGCTGGGCGTCGAGCAACTGCCGGAAGCCGGCCATCGGCCGCGCCGGCAGGAACCCCGCGCGCAGGCCGAGCGCGGCGTAGCGGACGAGGAACAGCTCCCAGAGCTCTTCGATCACCTCGCGTTCCCACCGCACGTCCGCCGGATCCGGCGTGGCCAGGGCTCGTTCGGCGACCCGCAAGTAGTACGCGGTGAAGGCCCTTACCGCGGGCCGGGCCGGTGCGATCCAGCGCGGTGCGTGGGCCAGGGTGTCGCGCACCCGCGGGAGGAACCGCGCACCCCACGCGATCGCCGGCCGGAAGCGCACGTCCTGGCCGAGCGCGCGGCGCACCAACGCGCTGAGCTGCTCCGGGTTCACCGCGGCGAGCAGTGGGACCCCGACGACCAGCCGGCGGCGCGACGCGAGCCGCACCGCGACGCCGGCGTCGAGCCGGACGGATGTCGGCGCCTCGACGCCGACGTCGTCCGCCGCGGAGTGGACGAGCTCCCACAGCCGGGTCGATGCGGGCGTGAGCCGGATGGCCGGTGTGGGTTCGGGGCGGGAGCACAGCGCGGCCACGAGCGTCGCGAGTCCGGGCGCCACGACGAGCAGGGCCAGCGTCGCGGGCGACATCGCCACGCACAGCACGACCTCGCCCACGACGAACCCGCCGACGAGGAGGACCACCGCCAGCCAGAACGCGACCAGCAGCCCCACGGCACGCAGCGCCATCCGGACCTCCTCGCTCGGTCGTGTCGGATATCGCTCGCCGCGAGGACAACGTTTCCGTCAGTCCACTGTGGACTTCGCCTTTTCCGCGAGGTGGCAGGCCAGGTACCGGATCTTGCGGAACTCGACGACCGGTCCCTTTCTGCTGTACGCCCACAAGTTGGCGTCCGCGTGCACGCCGAGCTCCCGGAACTGTTCCACGGCCTCCTCGCCGCGCCCGAGCTCCACCAGCGCCCGCGCGGCGTACGCCCGGCTCGTCGCCGTGCCCGGCGCGTCGCGGCCCTCACCGTCGAGCCAGGGCAGCAGCCGGTCGACGGCCGGCGCGACCAGCGGGTTCCGCCACGCGCCCTCGACCCCGCGGTACTCCGCCTCGTGCGCCGCGACCAGCGGCAGCCACGCCAGCTTCGGGTGCTTCGCCGCGCCTTCCTCGGCGAACGCCCACATCAGCTCGTGCGACCCGAACCACTTCTCGCACCAGTACTGCAGCGCGGACCCGTACGCGGGCAGGTTCAGCGGGTCGCGGGCGACCACTTCCTGCCACACCTCGCGGAACGCGTCGTTGTCGTACTGCCGGCCGCGGGCGACCGCCAGCATCGTCACCCACGGCGTGGGGTCTTCGGGCGCCAGCGCCGCCGCTTCTTCGACCGCGGGCACGGCGGACTCGAGGATGGCGAAGAACTTCTGGAACTGCTCGCGGCTCACGTGCTCGGCCCCCAGCCCGCTGCGGACCTGCCAGGCCAGCTGCACGAGACTCTCGGCGTTGACGGCGGCGGCGCCGGCGTCGTCCGGCTGCTCGCTCCGCCAGTGTTCGAGCCCGATCTCGTCGTTCGCCACGACCTCACCGAGGTGGCGGACGAGGACCGTCCGCCGGTCCCAATCGGTGCCGATCTCGGAGAGCAGCCGCGCCGCCGGCCGCCAGCCGCCGGTCACCAACGCCTGCTGGGCCTCGTCGATCTCGCGGTCGCGGATGAAGTCGGCGCGCGTGACCTCGCTGTCCGGCGGCAGGCCGAACTTCGTCACGTCCGGCATCTCGACCTTCGGTGCCTTCTTGTCCGGCGCGACGTACCGCGCCAGGTCTTCGCGGCTGAGCGAGGCGGTGAACTCCGCGACGGTCATCCCGCGTTCCCGGGCGGCCTTGGCCAGCGCGAACGCCGTCTTCCGGCGTCTCGAGTTGAACAGCAGGCTCACGAGTCCCATGGGTTTCCTCTCAAGAAACGATCGGGTCGGGTTCGGCCGCGGGCAGCAGCGCCCGCAGCCCGGTGGTGTCCCCGGTGACGGCGGCGTCGAGCGCCGGGTCGAGCGAGTCGGCGTACGGCTCGTCGAGCGCCAGCTCGGCCGGGCCGGACCACGACAGCGTCCAGTGCGCGAGCCCGGCGGTGGCGAGTTCCGAGATGACCACAGTGGACAGTCGCTCGCGGACGGACTGGCCGAGGAGCTCCCGGCGGGCTCGCGCACCGGCGCCGGCGGGCACCTTCAGGCCGGGGTCGGCCAGGTCTTCGAGCCGGCCGGCGTCGAGCGCGTCGAGCAGGCTGTGAAGCGAACGTCCGCTGAGGATCTTCGTCGCGTTCTCGCTGAACTGGTGGCGGGTGGCGGCGTCGGCGAGGGTCGGCCAGTCCGTCGGCTTCTTCCGGCGGGCTTCGGTCGACAGGCCCGTGAGCAGCGCTTCGTCGAGCGTCACGGAGGCGTTGTGGAGGATCTCGGTCGCCGACCGCTCGCCGCCTTCCGCCACCGGGACGACGGGTGCCGCTTCGAGCACCGCGATGCGCTCGAGCGTGGCGGGGTGGCTGTCGTACCGCGAAACCTCGTGCTCAGGCGGGTTGCGCCGCACCTCGTCGATCTCCGCCGCGCGGCTGTCGTCGGCCAGCAGCTGCCGGTAGCCCTCGGCGAGCCGGGCCGGCACGTAACCGGCGGTCCAGCCCATCGTCGCGTACGTGTTCAGGAAGAACCGCCACGACAAGGCGAGCGCCTCGATCTCGCGCAACGCGCTGCTCGCCGCGGCGGTGCCCGCGACCCTGGCGGCCGCGGCGTCGGCGGCAAGCTCCTGGTCGCGGCTCACCCGCATCGACACGGCGAAGTAGAGCTTGGCGTAGGCGTGGAACAGCGAGCGCAGCATTCGGCCGAACCAGCTGGTGCCGTTCAGTCCATTCACGACTCGGCCGATCGTCTGCCGGCCGCGGTAGGTGGCGCCGCCGAAGCGGGTGTCGCGGTTGCTGTAGTGCGCGAGCTCGTGGCCCAGCACCGCGCGGAACTGGTCGATCCGCAGGCCGGCGAACAGCTGCGCGCCGATGAACAGCCGGCGTCGCGTCACCTGCAGGCCCAGCCACCGCGTCTGTTCGTTCACGGCCGCGTTGACCTGCGGCACCAGGTAGATCTCGTCCGGCGGCCGGGTGCCGACGGCGTCGGCGAGCTCGCGGACGAGCGCCCACAGCTCGGGCTGCGCTTCGGGCGTCACCGGCAGCCCCGAGACGCCGTCGTCGTGGCTGCGTTCGATGGTGAACAGGGCCTGCAGCAGCACGTACACCGCCGGCACGGCAATGATCGCCAGCCGCAGCCCGATGCTCGGCGAATCGCGGATCGCCCACACCTCGATCGCGACGATGGCGGCCACGATCACCAGCACGAGCACCGGAAATCCGGCCAGCAGGACGACAGCGAGCAACGCTCGCGAAGAGTTCTTCATGGAAAAGCGGAATCCTCCCCCAGTGGCGCTACGAGCGCCGGGCTCGATCATCGTGCCCGATATCGCCGGGAACCTCGATTTCGTTTCGCTCACGAAACGAAGTTCTCCGGGTTACTCCGGCAAATCGTGCTATTCGGACGGTTCGCCGGTTGATCCATTGTGGAGCGGGCGCCGGGTTCGCCGCGGGAATCAAGCCGACGGAACGCGGTTGGGTTCGCTCAGGAGCGCGCGCAGGGCGGCAGAGTCTCCGGCTACGGCGGCATCGATCGCGGGGAAGAGCGTTCCGTTGTACCTCGGGGTCAGCAGGAGCGCGTCCACCTTCGACCACGAGATGGTCCACTGCGCCCCGCCCGCGCCGGCGGCCTGCGACAGGGCCACGAACGACAGCCGGACGCGAGCGGACTCGGTCACGAGCTGCCGGCGAGTCTGTTCGTCCGCGTCGGCCGGAATCGGCAGGTCGGGATCAGCCAGGTCCGCCAACCGCCCGGCATCCAGCGCGTCGAGCACGTCGCTCACCGAACGGTCCCGCAGGACTTTCGCGGCCAGCTCACCGAACTTGTGCCGTGAAGAGACGTCGGCGAGTGTGTCCCAGTCGGTGCGCTGCTTCGTGCGGCCTTCGTCCGACAGATCGGCGAACCACGCCGTGTCGAGGACCGCCTCGGCGTTGCGGAGGAGTTCGCTCGCCGGCCGGTTCTCAGTCCCGGGCCCCGGGATGACACCGGCCGCTTCGAACACCCTGATGCGCTCGGCCGTGGGCGGGTGGCTGTCGAACGGCGACGGCTTTTCCTCCGGTGGGTTCTGGCTCGGCCGCGCTGTTTCGCTGGCGCGGGTTTCGTCGGTCAGCAGCCGCCGGTACCCCTCGGCGGGCCGGTCGGGCAGGTAACCGGCGTCCCAGCCCATCAGCAGGTACTCGCGGGCGAAAACCAGCCACACGGCGCCGAGTGCCCTGATCTCGCGCAGGGCACTGGTCGCCGCGGCTGTGCCCGCGACCTGCGCGGCCGCGACGTCGGCGGCCAGCTCCTGATCGCGGCTCACCCGCGCCGACACGGCGAAGTACACCCAGCCGTACACGTGGAACATCGGACGCAGCAGCAGGCTGAACCACGACGCCCCGTCGAGTCCACTCAGGACTCGCAGGATCGCCACGCCACCGCGGTAGGTCGCGCCGGCGAACCGGGTGTCGCGGTTGCTGTAGTGCGCGAACTCGTGGCCGAGCACAGCCCGCAGCTCGGTCACGCGCAGGCCCGCGAACAGAGGGGCACCGATCAAGAGCGTGCGCCCCGTGACGCGCAGCCCGAACCAGTGCGTCCGCTCGGACACCGCCGCGTTGGCCCGGTTCATGATCCGGATCTCGTCAGGCGGCGCGGTTCCGACGGCTTCGGCCACTTCGCGGACCAGGGCCCACAATTCGGGTTGGGCCTCTCCGGTGATCGGAAGACCCGGGGCGTCGCCTGCGCGGTCGAAGGTGAACAGTGCCCGCAGCAGCACGTATGTCGCGGGCGCGGCGAAGACGGCGAACTCCAGCCCGTGGGAAAGCCGGTTGCGGAACGCGAACACCTCCACCACGACGATCGCGGCGACGAGCGCCAGCACCAGCAGCGGAAACCCGGCCAGCAAGACGACCGCGAGCAGCGCGCGAAAAGAGTTCTTCATGGACGGACGTTCCTCCCGCGGGGCGCGTCGGGCGCCAGGCCCGTCATCGTGCCCGATATCGCCGGGAGCCACGATTTCGTTTCGCCGGTGAATCCGCCGCGGCGAAAACCCGTGGCGCCGACTCGTCGTCCCGGGGGATGCTCTTCGAAGAATCCCAGCCAGGAAAGGAAAGTCATGTACACGGCGGTAGACGGTGCTCGCGTCCCGATCCGGATGTGGGCCGACCCCACGTCGGTCGAGGAACAGGCCATGCGCCAGCTGCGCAACGTCGCCAATCTGCCCTGGGTGCACGGCGTCGCGGTGATGCCGGACGTCCACTACGGCAAGGGCGCCACCGTGGGCAGCGTGATCGCCATGCGTGACGCGGTGTCGCCGGCGGCGGTGGGCGTCGACATCGGGTGCGGGATGAGCGCGGTGCGCACGTCGCTGACCGCGGCCGACCTGCCCGACGACCTCGGCCGGCTGCGGCGGCGCATCGAGTCGGCGGTGCCGGTGGGCTTCGGGCTGCACAAGACGCCCGTGAACCCCGCGAAGGTCCACGGCGTGGGCGGCTGGGACGCGTTCTGGAAGTCGTTCGGCGACCTCCACGAGGGCGTGCAGGGCCTGCACGACCGCGCGGCGCGCCAGGTCGGGAGCCTCGGCGGCGGGAACCACTTCATCGAGGTCTGCCTGGAACAGGGCGGCGCCGACGAGGGCCGCGTGTGGCTGATGCTGCACTCGGGTTCGCGCAACATCGGCAAGGAGCTCGCGGAGCGGCACATGGCCGTGGCGCGCAAGCTGCCGCACAACGCGGACCTGCCCGACCGCGACCTGGCCGTGTTCGTCGCGGGCACGCCGGAGATGGCGGCCTACCGGCGGGACCTGTTCTGGGCGCAGGACTACGCGGCGCGCAACCGCGCGACGATGGTCGCCCTGATCAAGCTCGCCGTCGCCGAGGTGATCCCGGGGACGACGTTCGACGACGCCATCAGCTGCCACCACAACTACGTCGCCGAGGAGACCTACGACGGCGTCGACCTGCTCGTCACCCGCAAGGGCGCGATCCGGGCCGGCGCGGGTGACCTCGGGATCATCCCGGGCAGCATGGGCACCGGCTCGTACATCGTGCGCGGGCTCGGCAACACGGCGTCGTTCGAGTCGGCTTCGCACGGCGCGGGGCGGCGGATGTCGCGGACGAAGGCGCGCAAGACCTTCACCGCGGCCGACCTCGCGGCCCAGACCGACGGTGTCGAGTGCCGCAAGGACACCGGCGTGGTCGACGAGATCCCGGCGGCCTACAAGGACATCGACGCGGTGATCGAGGCGCAGACCGACCTCGTGGAGGTCGTGGCGCACCTCAAGCAGGTCGTCTGCGTGAAGGGGTGAAGGTGCTCGCGGGGCCGTTCCGGGCCCCGCGATCCCGCTACGCTGGATCCATGACGAGGTGGGGAGCGGTGGTCGCGCTGGCGGCCGCCGGAGCGTTGCTGGCCGGGTGCGACCAGGTCAACTCGGCGGTGGACACGGCCAGCTCGACGGCCGACAAGGTCAGCACCTGCACGCAGGCGCTGGGCCTGGCGGACCTCAACCCGCTGGTCGACCCCGACAAGCTGAAGGCCCGCGCACAGGACAAGGAACAACGCCTGCGCGCGCTGGCAGCCGACGTGCAGGAGCAGGACGTGAAGAACGCGCTGCTCGGCATGGCCGACTCCTACGTCGAGGTGCAGAAGGAACACATCCAGGACGCCGGCGTGGTCGCCGCGTGGGCCAAGCGGAACGTCGCGAAGCTCGACGCGTTGCGCAAAGCCTGCAGCTGACCCAAGCACCCCAATGTGGCGTTGGGTGCGCTGAACGCACCGAACGCCGCGTTGGGTGCAACGCCGCATTGGGGCGGGTTGGTCAGCGGCGAGCCTGCACGGCCGCGGCCATCGCCGGCGCAGCGGCGGCGCGGCGCCGGTGCGTCCACAGCAGGCCCGCGGCGGCCAGGACCAGACCACCGGCACCCGCGGCGACGAAGCCCCACGCCGGGCTCGAGTGGTCGATCGCGAAGCCCACCACGGGGCTGCCCGCGGCCAGCCCGAGCCGCGTCGACGCGTCCTGCAGCCCCATCGCCTCGCCGCGCACGGCCGGGGGCGCGATGGCGCTCACCGTCTCCGTGGTCGCGGCCAGCGTCGGGGCGCAGAGCAGGTTCGTCGGGATCAGCACGAGCATCAGCAGCCACCACGGCTGGTCCGCCAGCCCCACCGGCAAGACCAGCGCCGCGAGCAGCAGCATCAGCACGCCCTGCGGCAGCGACTTCTTCACGGCGCCGTGCACGATTCCGCCGAGCATCGACGCCGCGCACATCACCGCGATGACCAGGCCGGTCCAGCCGACGTCACCGTGGGAGCGCAGGGCCGCCAGCGTCGCCACCTCCGTGCCGACCAGGCAGAACAGCGCGCCCGCGGCCACCAGCAGCGTCGCGAGCAGGCGGCCGGTGAGCCATGACCGCAGCGGCGGCCGGACCGAGCCGACGGGGGCGAGCTCGTCCTCGTTCCGGATCGGCGGGTTGAGCAGGAAGATGAGCAAGGCCGTGCTGCCGAAGAGCACGCCGATGCCGCTGAGCGTGAACGTGGCCGACAGCGACGTAATCGCCGCGATGCCGGCCGCCGGGCCGATCATGAACGACGCCTCGACCAGGATCGTGTCGAGCGAGTAGGCCGCGCGCCGGTGCTCGGCGGGCACCAGCGCCGCCAGGATCTGGCGCGCCAGCGAGCCCGCGGGCACGGACAGGAACCCGGCGGGCAGCGCGCACGCCACCAGCACCGCGTAGGAGAGGTGGGGTGCCGCGACCCAGAACGCCGTGGACGCGATGCCGCAGACGGCGACCACCGGACGCAGGCCGTAGCGGTCGATCGTGCGCCCGAGCAGCGGCGCGCCCAGCGCCATGCCGAGCGTGGTGGCGGCGCCGACGATGCCGGCCGCGCCGTAGCCGTGGCCCAGGTTGGTGACCACGTACAGGGTGAGCGTGACACCGGTCATCGTCATCGGCAGGCGCGCGAAGAACATCAGCGCCATCGACGGACGGACTCGGGACAGGGTCAGCACCTGGCGGTACGGCTCGAAGGGCACGTACCTCATGAGAGCAAATCCTGGTACGCGCGTGCAACTTCTTTTGGGGCGATCTTCGTGACAGTTGCTGTCAAACGAGAGTGACAGCGACAATCGCCGCATGACCCCGGCTGAACCGACAGGCCTGCGCGAACGCAAGAAGGCCCGCACGCGCGAAGCGATCCAGCGGCACGCGCTGCGGCTGTTCCAGGAGCAGGGCTACTCGACCACCACCGTCGAGCAGATCGCCGCGGCCGCGGACATCTCGCCGAGCACGTTCTTCCGCTACTTCCCGACGAAGGAGGCGACGGTCCTCTACGACCGCATCGACCCGCTCCTCGTCGAGGCCGCTCGCCGGCAGCCGGCGGACCTGACGCTGCTCGGGGTCGTGCGCGCGACGCTGCGCGAGGTGTACGACAGCCTGCCGCCCGAGGAGTGGGCCGAGGAGCGGCGCCGGCAGCTGCTCGTGTTCTCCGTGCCGGAGCTGCGCGCGAAGGTGATGGACAACTACGTCTCGGGCATCACGATGCTCGTCGAGCTGGCGGCCGAACGGACCGGTCGCGCCCGCGGTGACTTCGAGGTGCGCAACTGGGCGGGCGCGGTCGTCGGCGTCGTCCTTTCCACGGCGCTGGCGGCCGCGGCGGACCAGAGCGTCGATTTCGTCGCGCTGCTGGAACGCGCGTTCACGCATCTGGAAGAAGGCCTGCCGCTCTGAATCGGCGCAACTTCTGTTCCTGACGCGAAACAATTCGCGAATATTTTTGCGCATTCGTTTGCTGACCTCGGCGTGCTTCGCCGGGCGCGCATTCGTGCGCTGTTTCCGCTGGTCTCCGTGGCGGAGATCTGCCCGTGACCCGGCTACTCCACCTGTGGCGGTGCGTGCGTGGGGGACACCCCGACCGGAGCAGTGGCGACACGCGGTCCGACGGAGTGATCAGGGTAAACGATCACGTAATACACCTGTGTGGGTGAGCAGCAGGGCCATTCGTGGCGGACGGCTACTCCGAGTCCGATTCATGATCGGTCATGATGATCTTCAGGGGGATGGGCAAGCCGTCCACGTTAATCAATTGCGGGCATGTTCCCGAAAGACGGATTCGGCACGTAAGGGTTAGAAAACGTCCCTATCCGGTGATCGGCTGGTGCTGGGTCGACACGGCGGGTATCGATTTACCCGTCAGGTCTCCAGAGGCCAGGAGGTAAGGAATGAAAGGCAAGATTGGGCGGATCATCGCCTTGGTAGCCGCCGGCAGTCTGCTGGCCGTCGGCACCTCGGGGATGGCCTCGGCGAGCCCTGCGGGTGGCAAGGGCTCGTCGTCCACCGAGGCGGTCGGCGCGCAGGTGCTCCAGATGCGAGACGACCTGACGAAGGCCGCGTACGCCGGCAACGTCGGTCTGACGCGTGCCGACCTGGACAAGCTCAGCCCTGTCCTCGGCGACCTCGCCGCGGGCAAGCGCTACACGATCCAGTCGGAGACGCAGCAGCTCTCGTCGGCGGCCAAGGGCCGTGCGGACGAGTCCAGCCGCCTGCTGGCCGACCCGTCGGCGTCGCCGCGTCAGCTCCCACCGCTGCCGCTCCCGCCGATCCCGGACCTGCCCGGTCCGCTGAAGATCGTGAGCGACCTGCTGAAGGCCCTGCTGGGTGCCGTCACCGGCATCCTGGGCGGACTGCTCGGCTCCCTGCCGGTGCCTCCGCTGCCGGTGCCACCGTTGCCCGTCCCGGGCGCGTAGTCACCACCCCCGGAACCCGGGGTTTTCGGAGCCTGGTGCGGTTCGCCGCACCAGGCTCCGGTGGTTTCCGGGGCTGTTCCTTCTTTCGTAGCCGCCGCCGGTGCTGCCGCCGACCGGCGCACGGTGACTGTGCTGCGGTGCGACCGTCTTCGGCGCCGCGTTGTCGAGCGAGGGCCGGCGAAGCTCGTTGCGCTCGCCGTGGCGAGTGCCCTGCGCCAGCCTCCTCTCCTTCTGCTGTCGACAACTGGTGCTGCTGACCGGCGCACGGTGACTGTGCTGCGGTGCGACCCTCGTCAGCCCCCGCGCTGTCGAGCGAGGGCCATTGCGCTCGCCGTGAAGAGTGCCGTCCTTCACCAGTCTCGCGAGGCCGTCGCCCAGGGCTATTTCTCCCTCGGTGGCCGACCCGAGTCCCATGCGTCGCAGGTGCTCAGCTGTCGCGTGCGCGGAACTATGCGTGCGCGATCGACACTCCGCTCCGGCGTGACCGTCGTCGGCCCCGCGCTGTCGAGCGAGGGCCATTGCGCTCGCCGTGAAGAGTGCCCTGCACCAACCCCGCGAGGCCGCTGCCCGGGACTATTTCTCCTTCTGCTGCCGCGCCAATCCCAGCCGCAGCGCGCCGGCCAGCTCGGCCGTCGCCTCGCGGAAGCGGGAGCCGACGCCGGTGAAGTTCAGGAACCCGTGGATCAGGTCCGGCTGCCGGCTCACTGCGACGGACACGCCGGCTTCGCGCAGCTTCTCCGCGTAGGCCTCGCCCTCGTCGCGCAGCGGGTCGAAGCCCGCGGTCATGATGAACGCCGGCGGCAGTCCACTGTGGTCGGTCGCGACGAGGGGCGACAGGCGCGGGTCGGCCTTGTCGGTGCCGGCGGGGACGTAGTGGCCTTCGAACCAGGTCATCGACTCGTCGGTGAGGAACAGCTTCTCGCCGAAGATCTCGCGCGAGCGACGGCGCGTCGTGAAGTCCACGGCGGGGTAGATCAGCAGCTGGAACGCCGGCGCCGGGCCGCCGCGCCGCACCGCCGCCAGGGTCAGGGCCGCGGAGAGGTTGCCGCCCGCGCTGTCGCCGCCCACGGCGATGCGGTCGGCGTCGGCGCCGAGCTCGGCGGCATTCGCGTGGGCGTAGTCGAATGCCGCCAGCGCGTCTTCGAACGGAGTCGGGAACGGGTGTTCCGGCGCCATCCGGTACTCCACCGACAGCACGCGCACGCCGGCGTGCTTCGCGAGGTAGCGCGCGGCGTTGTCGTGCGTGGCGCGGGAGCCGACCACCCAGCCGCCGCCGTGGAAGAACACGAGCAGCCCGGACGGCTCCGGCAGTCCCGCGGGCGTGTAGAGAGTCGCGTCGAGCGACGCGTCGCCGGACGGGATCACCACGTCGCGCACGGCCACGGGCTCGATCGTCTTGCCGCTCACCAGGTGGCGGCCGAGCTCGAGCCCGAGGCGCGAGCCCTCGACCGAGTCGCCGACGAGCGCGGTGCCGGTGAGCTGCTGCAACCGCAGCAGAAGCTGGGCGTCGAGGGCGAGCTCCTGCCCGTCGCGCCGCAGCGGCGGGCCGGCGATGAGCCGCCGGACGGGCCGGGGCAGCCAGAAGACCAGCTGCGCGGCGGCGGCCTGGGCGCGGACCTGGAGCGGGATCGCCATCGTTCCTCCTCGGCTGTGGACCCCGACGTTACTTGTCAGTAGGTAGTGGGTCCAGTTGTGATCGAGAACTCCGTCCCAAAGCCTGGTCCTCCACTTAAGTCGAGGGGTTAGCCTCGGGGACGTGACTTCAGCCAAGACGGTGCTCGGGATCGGTGGTTCGCTGCGCGACGGCTCGCAGTCCGAGCGCGCCCTGCGGATCGCCCTCGACTCGGCGGCCGAGCTGGGGGTGACCACCGAGCTGATCCCCGGGCCGGAGCTCGTGCTGCCGTTCTACGACACGGCCGCGGGCGAGCGCGACGACCGCGCGAGGCGGCTGATCGAGAGCATCCGTCGCGCCGACGGCCTGATCGTGGTCTCCCCGGGCTACCACGGCGCGCTGTCCGGGTTGGTCAAGAACGCCCTGGACTACGTCGAGGACCTGCGCGAAGACACCCGTCCGTACCTCGACGGCCGCCCCGTCGGCCTCGCCGCCGTCGCCTTCGGCTGGCAGGCGGCCGTCACCACCCTCGACCAGCTGCGCACGATCACGCACGCGCTGCGCGGATGGCCCACCCCGCTGGGTGGTTCGATCAACTCCGCCGAGACCAAGTTCGACGAGTCCGGCGGCGCCTCCGACGACAAGAGCGTGCGCACGCTGCGCCTCATCGGCCGCCAGGTGGCCGAGTTCACCCTGTCGCGCTGAGGTTTCATCCGCCGGACGCCGGGTATTCCCCGGCGTGATGCCTGCCATGCGGTGGCAAGGTTCCGCTGATGCGGAACGTTGTTATCGATGAGACGCTGAGCCGGGCGTCCCAACGAGGAGGTAGGCGAAAGAATGGCTGACGCGATCTACACCGCGGCCGCGACCGCGCGAGGCGAGGGCCGCAACGGCGAGGTGACCTCGTCCGACGGGGTCATCGACGAGTCGCTGGCGATCCCGAAGGAAATGGGTGGCCCTGGCGGTGACAAGACCAACCCCGAGCAGCTGTTCGCCGCCGGCTATTCCGCCTGCTTCCACAGCGCTCTGCAGGCCGTGGCGCGTGCGGGGAAGGTGCAGCTGCCGGAGTCGACGGTGACCGCCGAGGTCAGCCTGTACAAGCAGGAAGTGGGCTTCAAGCTGGGCGTCGCGCTGAACGTCTCGCTGCCCGGCATGGACAAGGCCCAGGCCGACGAGCTCGTCGCGCAGGCGCACCAGGTGTGCCCGTACTCGAACGCGACGCGGGGCAACATCGAGGTCGCGCTCATCACCACGGTCTGACCCCGTTCCCGGCCGGCTTCCACCACCACGACACAGAAAGGACAACCCGATGGTCAACTCTCCCATCAAGAGCCCCCTGAGCGACGCCGACAAGGAGATCACGGGCAACGCCCTGCAGGCGACGCTCGTCGACCTCGTGGACCTTTCGCTGATCGCGAAGCAGGCCCACTGGAACGTCGTGGGCAAGAACTTCCGCAGCGCCCACCTGCAGCTCGACGAGCTCGTGGCCACGGCCCGCCAGTACGTCGACGAGGTCGCCGAGCGCGCCAACGCCATCGGCATCTCGCCCAACGGCAAGGCGAAGACCGTCGTCGAAAGCTCGGGCGTCCCGGACTACCCCGACAACTGGCAGTCGGTGGAATCCACGGTCGCCGCCATCGTCGACATCCTGGCGTCGCTCATCGAGCGCCTCCGCAAGCGCATCGACGAGACCGACAAGAGCGACCTGGTCACGCAGGACCTGCTGATCGAAATCACGCGCGCCTTGGAAGAGGCGCACTGGATGTGGCAGGCGCAGCAGGCCTGACGGTTCTTGCCGACGGGCCGCTCACCCTTCGGGGTGGGCGGCCTTTGTCGTGCCTCGTCGTGCTTTGTCGTGTCGGGTGGCGCGCGTTGCGTGCTTCGCGGCGTACGCACCACGTTGTCACGGCCCACGACCGGCCCGTTCGCTTCGCTATCGCTTGGGCCGCAGCCGTGTGCGTGGCACATCGGTTCGCCGGGGCACACCCATGGGCCGGGCGTCAGAGGGCGGCACCGGGTGGGCACCAGCCAACCAACCTGTCCATGATGTCGAGTAAATGCTCTTCAGCCGGGTCGTCTTGGTCGCCCGCGCTTTGTTGGATCTCGTCCTGGGCTGCGTAGCCGGCGTTCAGAATGTCTTCGCGGTCGGTGCCGGCCGCGAGCGCCGCCGTGACGATCTCCAGGAGCTGCGAGTCGTCGCGGCGGCGAGCCGCCGTTCGCGCACGGCTTCGCGGCGTACGCACCACGTTGTCACGGCCCACGAACGGCCCGTTCGTGCCATTTCGGCGCGAGGGGACCGTTCGCGCCATCCGACACGGGCTTTTCCGCCCGCTTCCGTGTTCACTTGAGGCCATGCCCGCTCTCCACCCGCCGCTGGATCGGCAGCAGCTCGGTCACCTCAGGCACTTCGACAACCTCTCCCGCCAGTTCCGCAACGACTGGTCCTTCATGCAGGGCAAGGGAACCGGCCAAGACGACTTCGGCGGCTACCGGTTCCAGCTCGCGTACATGGCGTACGCGCTGGCCCTGACGCACCGGCACCGGCTGCCCGCCGCGCCCGGGTTGTTCCGGCCGACGATGCGGCGGCTCGTGGAGAAGATCCTGCTGCCCGAGGTGTGGCTGTACTGGCGCGACGTGAGCCGCGGCGGGGCGGTGGTCAACGCGCACCTCGGGGATCTCAAGGAGGAGTGGGATCCCGTGGTGCGCGACAACATCATGTACAGCGCGTACGTGCAGTCGATGGCACTGCTGCACGACTACCTCTTCGCCGCCGACGAGTTCGCGGCGCCGGGATCGTTGACGTTCCAGCACTGGTCGTACTTCTGGGGCGGCGAGGAGAAGCGGTTCGCGTACGACCGAGAGTCGCTCAACGACCACATCTACTGGCAGATGGCCGAAAACGGCTACCTGGGCGTGGCGTGCGAGCCCAACTGCGTGTTCCAGATCTGCAACCAGCCGGCCATCCTCGGCTTCCGCCTCCACGACCTGATCACCGGCGGCAGCCGCGCCGAGGAGGTCGTGGCCGGCTACGAACGCGCGTGGGCCGACTTCGGCCGGCTCGACGAATCGGGCCACTACAACATGATGATCACCGCCGACTCGAAGCGCGTGCGGCCGAACGAAGCGCCGTCGCCGTGGGTGGACGCGTGGTGCGGCGCGCTGATGAACATGTGGAACCGCGACTTCGTCCACGACGGTTACCCGGAGCAGGTCAAGCGGTTCCTCGTCGACGGCCCGGACGGCACGCGGTCCGTCCGCTCGGCGCCGGCGCGGGAAGTGATGGGCCAGCCCGTCATCACCGACACGTGCGACTTCGGCTGGGTGGCGGCGTGGGCGTCGGAGATGGGCGACGCCGCCACGCTCGACAGCCTGCTCGCCCACGCCGACCGCTTCATGAACCCGACCTGGCGCGAAGGCGGCCTGTACTACCCGCGCAACGACACCCCGGCCGACGCCGACGGCAACCGCACCGACATCGAGCCGATGAGCGGCAACGTCCTGCTCGGCTACGCCCGCCTCAACACCCCGGACGGCCTCTGGGGCCTCTACACCAACCCGTGGCCGGCGAGCCATTTCCAGGAGCCGGCGCTGACCGTCGTCGATCGGGACGTCGAGGTCAGCCAAGCGGAGGTCGTCGACGGCATGCTGCGCGCCCGGCTGCGGCGCACGCCCGACGTGCCGGGTGAGGGCACCGTGACGATCGGCCGCATCCCCGGGGCGTGGAGGGCCCGGCTCGACGGGGTTGAACTTTCAACGCTGGACCGCACCGAAGCCGGCCTGGTCTTCCGGTGTGGTCCCGAAGCTCAGGTGCTGGAGGTGGAGCCGCTGGGCTGACGGGCCGCCCGGCCGGGTGTCACGAGCTGTCGCGGGCGTCTGTGCGGCAGTACGGTCGCAAGCATGGTGCTGCACAGCGGGGAACAGAACGGATCCAACCGTCAATCGGGCACGAACCCCATGTACGCAGGGGCGAATCCCGCCCTGGCGGCCGACTTCGTGATGCCGCACAACAAGCTTCGCGACACCTCGCTGCCGCCGGACGCCGCGTTGCAGCTCGTGCGCGACGAGCTGATGCTCGACGGCAACGCGCGGCTCAACATGGCCACGTTCGTCACCACGTGGATGGAGCCGCAGGCGCGCGACCTGATGGCCGAGTGCGTCGACAAGAACATGATCGACAAGGACGAGTACCCGCAGACGGCCGAGCTCGAGCGCCGCTGCGTGAACATCCTCGCCGACCTGTGGCACGCGCCCGACCCCGCGGACATCATGGGCTGCTCGACCACGGGCTCCTCCGAGGCGTGCATGCTCGCCGGCATGGCGCTGAAGCGGCGCTGGACGAAGCTCGGCCGCACCGGGAAGCCGAACCTGGTGATGGGCGTGAACGTGCAGGTGTGCTGGGACAAGTTCTGCGAGTACTGGGAGGTCGAGCCGCGCCTGGTGCCCATGGACGGCGACCGGTTGCACCTTTCCGCCGAGGAGGCGGTGAAGCACTGCGACGAGAACACCATCGGGGTTGTCGCGATCCTCGGGTCCACTTTCGACGGCAGCTACGAGCCCGTCGCGGAGATCGCCGCCGCGCTGGATGACCTGCAGGCCCGGACCGGCTGGGACATCCCCGTCCACGTCGACGGCGCGTCGGGCGCGATGATCGCGCCGTTCCTCGACGAGGACCTGGCGTGGGACTTCCGCCTGCCGCGTGTCGCGTCGATCAACACCTCGGGCCACAAGTACGGCCTCGTGTACCCCGGCGTCGGCTGGGTCGTCTGGCGCAACCGCGAGGCGCTGCCCTCGGAGCTGGTCTTCAACGTCAACTACCTCGGCGGCGACATGCCCACGTTCGCGCTGAACTTCTCCCGACCCGGCGCCGAAGTGGCCGCGCAGTACTACACCTTCGTCCGCCTCGGCCGCGAAGGCTTCCGCGCCGTGCAGCAAGCCTCGCGCGACGTGGCCCTCCACCTGTCCGCCGCCATCGCCGACCTGGGCCCGTTCCAGCTCCTGACCCGCGGCGACCAGCTCCCGGTCTTCGCCTTCACCACCAAGCCCGAGATCACCGCCTACGACGTCTTCGACGTCTCCCGCCGCCTCCGCGAACGCGGCTGGCTCGTCCCGGCCTACACCTTCCCGGAACACCGCACCGACCTGGCGGTGCTGCGCATCGTCGTCCGCAACGGCTTCACCCACGACCTGGCCGACCTCCTGATGGACGACCTCCGCCGCGCCCTGCCCGAGCTGGAACGCCAAACCAAGCCCCAGCACGACCCGGCGACGTCGACGGCGTTCCACCACTGACGAAAAGCGGAGGCAGGCCGAGGTACTGACGCGCCACACTTCGCGGGGTGATCACGATGCAGCCCGTTGTCGAGGTGCACGCGCGAGACGGTTTCGCGCTCTGGCCTGTCTCCGAGGCCCGAACGGACGGTTACCTCGCGCTGAGCGGCGAGCTCACGCCCCTCGAAGTCGGGACAGCGCTGATGTGCGTGGTCGGCTGCAACGACGTCGACCCCGGCGACGACGGCCGACCGCCGCGCCCCGCCAACGCGCTGGAGTCCTTCCTGCACGGCCTGCTCACGTTCGACAGCCTCTTCGCGGCGGGTGGTCTCAAGGTGACCGACGCCGCCACGGGGGTGGTGTCGTGGCCGGGCTGCTGCAGTGGTCTGGAGGAATGGCGCGACTGGAACCAGGTCTTCGCGTTCGGCGGCTCAGTCTGCCTCGGGCACGGTCCGTTGGCTGAACGCGACGGCGAGATCGTCCGGATCACCGCCGACGCGACGCCGACCGGCAGCCCGGTGATCGAGGTGCCGGCCGGCGAACTCCGGCACCTTCTGGCCGGTGTCGAGCGCGACCTCGCGGCCTTTCTCGCGCTCGCTGCCGACTGGGCCTACCGGCACCTGCCCCGTCACGCCCTCCCGGTCATCGCCGCCCTCATCCGGGTTCTCGACCTCCCGGGGCCTCGCGACATCCACGGCGGACAGCCGGCCAGGCTTCGACTCGAGCGCGGAAGCGCCTCGGCTTCGTGAGGTAGCGCCCAACGTCAGCGCCGCGGCTTCGCCCGCAAATACTGATCCGCCCACCGCACCTCGGCGCCCAGTGCGTGCGCCGCGCGTTGTGGCCAGTGCGGGTCGCGCAGGAGGGCGCGGGCGAGGAACACCGCGTCGGCCGAGCCGGTGGCGACGATTTGTTCCGCTTGTTCCGGTTCGGTGATCATGCCGACGGCGCCCGTGGGCACGGCGGTCTCGCGGCGGATGCGTTCGGCGAACGGCACCTGGTAGCCCGGGCCGATGGGGATGCGAGGGTGGGGCACGTTGCCGCCGGAGGAGACGTCGACGAGGTCGGTGCCGCGGTCGGCGAGCAGCTTCACGAGGTGCACGGAGTCGTCGGGCGACCAGCCGCCGTCGGCCCAGTCGCTGGCGGAGATGCGGGTGAGCAGGGGGACGTCGGGGCCGATCTCCGCACGCACGGCTTCGGTGAGCTCCAGCGCGAGCCGGGTGCGGCCCTCGAAGTCGCCTCCGTAGCGGTCGGTGCGGGAGTTGGACAGCGGCGACAGGAACTGGTGGCCGAGGTAGCCGTGCGCGAGGTGCAGCTCCACCAGGTCGAACCCGGCCTCGAGCGCGCGGCGGGCGCCGGCGGCGAAGTCGGCCGGGAGGTGGGCGACCTCGTCGGTGGTCAGCGGACGGGCGGGGGCGTAGTCGCCGAAGGGCTGGTCGTCCGCGCCGACGCTCTGCCAGCCGCCCTCGGACGCGGGCACGGTGCCGGTGCCCTCCCACGGCCGGCGCGTGGACGCCTTGCGCCCCGCGTGCGCGACCTGCATGCCGATCACCGCGCCCTGCGCGTGCACGAAGTCGGTGACACGGCGCCAGGCGGCGACCTGCTCGTCGTTCCAGATGCCGGTGTCCTGCGGGCTGATCCGGCCTTCCGGGGTGACGGCGCTGGCTTCGGTCAGGACGAGCCCGGCACCGCCGACGGCGAACTGGCCCAGGTGGACGAGGTGCCAGTCGTTGGGCACGCCGTCGGTGGCGGAGTACTGGCACATGGGCGAGACCCACGCTCGGTTCGGCAGCGTCAGGCCTCGCAGGGAGAGGGGTTCGAAGAGTCGGCTCACGATTCGATGAAACACCCAGTGGTGGTCGTCTCGTCCCGGCGCGGGGGTGTACTCGCGAGTAATGTCGTTGACATGGGTCTTGCCGCAGACGAACGCCAGGCGTTGAGCACTCTCTTCGACGAGGTCGGCCCCGACGCCCCGACCTTGTGCGAAGGCTGGGCGACGCGCGATCTCGCGGCCCACCTCATCGTGCGCGAACACCGCCTCGACGCGTCGCCGGGCATCATGGTGCCCGCGCTCGCCGGCTACACGAAGCGCGTGCAGGACGGCTACGCCGCCAAGCCGTGGCCCGCGCTCGTCGACCAGGTCCGCCGCGGCCCGGCGTGGTACTGGCCCATGGCCATCGGCCCCCTCAACGAGCTCACCAACGGCGCCGAGTTCCTCGTCCACCACGAAGACGTCCGCCGCGCTCAGCCCGGCTGGGAACCCCGCCCCGCCGACCCGTCTCGCGACGAAGCCGCGTGGCGCCTCGCCCGCCAGTCCGCGAAACTCAACCTGCGCAAGGCCCCCGTCGGCGTCGTCCTGCGCCACACCGACGGCCGCTCCGCCCAGGTCAAATCCGGCACCCCCGTCGTGACCGTCACGGGCGACCCCGTGGACCTCCTCCTCTTCGTCTTCGGCCGCGACGCCGTCCACGTCACTTTCGACGGCGACCCCACGGCAGTCGACCGCTTGCAGGCGCTGAGCCGCGGCATGTGAGCCGGGTTCGGCCGCTCATCCGTCGAGATGGCGGGTATCGCCGAGGCTGACGAGCTGGTGGTTGCGGAAGTAGTCGTCTTCCCGCAACGTGGTGATGCTTCCGGAGGGCGCCCGGAAGATCACGCGACCCAGCGACTCGACCGGCATCCCGATCCACCACGCGACGACGAACGTCAGCGTCCCGCCGTGCGTCACAATGACCTGGTGCTCACACCGGCTTAACAGGATCTCCTCCATGGCCGCATAAACGCGCCGCGCGAACGTCCTCGTGGTCTCGGCACCCCGCACACCCACGTCGTGCCCCATCCGGTCCCCACTCGCCGGCGGCGGGACGAACCGCCGGTCCAGCCACTCCTGCGGCCGTCCCTCCGCCTCGCCGTACGACCTCTCCCGCAACCGGCGCTCCTCGATGGGCTTCACACCGAACGCCCCCGCCACCTCGTCGGCCGTACGGCGCGCGCGCCGCAGATCCGACGAAACCACCTCGACTTCGGCTTCGTCCGGGACCCGCGCTCGCAACGCCGCCGCGATCGAAACCGCCGCTCGAACGCCGGCCGGTGTCAGCTGCGAGTCGTACCACCCACCCACCACTCTCTCGACGTGATGCGTGGCCTCCGGATGGGTGACGACGTAGATGCTCCGCACCGGCGAGCGCCCTTTCGTTGTTCGAACCTTTGTGCCCCAGCGCCTTTCCACTCCTGGCGCCGTCGCCCCGGTGCCTTACCCCCCGGTGCCTTGCCCCCGGCGCCTTACGGCCCCCAGCGCTTTACACCCCCCAGCGCCTTTCCGCCCCGGCGCCGCCCGGCCCCGTCCCGCCCCGCCCCGCCCCGCGAAGAGCCTTACCGCCCCAGCGTCGTTCCCCAAAGCGCTGTATCGCCCCCAGCGGCTTTCCGCCTCCCAGCGCCTTTGCGCCCCAGCGTCTTGCCCCCAGCGCCTTTGCGTCCGCAGCGTCTTGCTGCCTCCAGTGCCGTTTCGCCCCACAGCAGCCCGATTTCAGCCCCACCGCGCCTTTTCAGGCCACCGCGCCTTTTCATCCCCACGGTGGCTTGACGCCGTGCCCCACCCGCGCAACGGCCGTAAACCCACCCTCCCGGGGGCCGCCCATGATCCATTCTACCGGGGCACCCCGACAAAACCCGCTGCTCAGGCAGGTTGTCCACAGGCCGCCACAGTTGTGGACAACTGGCGCAACCATGCATGCGGAACGCGAGAACCGAACGCGCGCGACACCTCGCCCCGACGTCCATCCGCCCGGCTCAGCGGAGTTCTCCAACCGCCGACCGCAAAGCCGGCCGGCCGAGTCAACCCCCAACACCTACCCAGCCCGAAGCCGCGACGGCCACGCAAACTCCAACGGCTCCGCCTGCCGACTCCACACCTCAACCAGCCCCGCCAGTAACTCCACCGCCCCACGGATATCGGCGTCACCAAAGGGATACGGCTCCGCCCGGATCACGCCCCAGGCCTCCCGCGCGGCGGCAAACGGCGGGCGCCGGCGATGTTCCACCGCGCGATGCAGCACGCCAACCAGACTTTCCGCCACGGCGATGGACCCCGAAGCCGCCTTCAGCACCCGGCGGCTGCGGTCCCGGGCGTCGTGGCGGGGTTTCCCGTGCAGCACAGTCATGTTGTCGAACACTCCGCCCGCCGCGATGCTGCCGAAGATGCCGCCGGACAGGCCCAGCGAGCGTTCCACCGCGGCGTGCGCGAGGTCGTGCGGGACGCGGAACTTGCGCGAGTACGAAGGCAACCCGAGTACCACCCCGTCGCCACGGGTGATGCGCGTGAAGGTCTCGCCGCGGGGGTCGTGCTCGAACACCAGGTCCACAACACGAAGCATCGACCTCGGAAAGCCAGAAACCCAAGCGAATTTCCCCGGCCGGGACCCAAAAGGGACCCCGGCCAGGGAGAAATCACTGCAAAGCGCGCAAAGCGAAGTCCACCTCGATCGACGTCTGCTGGATCGTCTCGGCGATCACCAGGGAGCCGTGGCCGGCGTCGTAGCGGTAGAACTCGTGGGGCGCGTCGCGGGCGCCCAGGCGGTCGAGGTAGTTCTCGATCTGCCGGATGGGGCAGCGCGGGTCGTTGTCGCCCGCCAGGATGAGCACGGGCGCGGCGACGGCGTCCACGTAGGTAATCGGCGAACATTCCTTGTACACCGCGGGCACATCCGAGGGTGCGCCGCCGAACAAAGCGCGGTCGAAAGAGCGCAGCTGCTCCATCTCGTCCTCGTACGCGGCGACGTAGTCGGCCACCGGCACGCCCGCGACGCCCGCCGCCCAGCGCGTGGGCTGGGTGCCGAGCGCGAGCAGCGACAGGTAGCCGCCCCAGGAGGCGCCGTTGACGACGCACTTGTCCTTGTCGGACAGTCCACTTTCGACAGCCCAGTCGTGCACCGCCGCGACGTCTTCGAGTTCTGTCAGGCCCGGCCGGCCCTCGATGGCGTCGCGCCACGCGGAGCCGTAGCCCGTGGAGCCGCGGTAGTTGACCTCGACCACGGCGAAGCCGGCGTCGAGCCACGTGGCGCGGTAGGCGGAGAAGCGGTCCTCGTCGGCGGCGTGCGGGCCGCCGTGCAGGGAGAACACCGTGGGCAACGGGCCGTCGGGCGCATCTGCCGGACGCGATACCAGCGCGTGGATCTGCCCGCCGACGCCCTCCACGAACGCGTCGGTGACCGGCGACGAACCCGGCGCCTGTTCACCCGGCGGCGCCAGCAGCACGGCGTCGGTGCCGTCGGCCGCGCGGCGGCGCACCGCCGTCGGCTCCGCAGCGCTGGACCACGAGTACTCGATGCTGCCGTCCGGACGGACTCCCGCGCCGCCGATCCTGCCGGCCGGGGTGTCCACAGAGGACAGCGACTTGTCGTCGAGGTCGAACCGGTACAGCGAGCTGCGGCCCTGGTGGAAGTGCACCACCAGCAGCGCGCGGGCGTCGGGGTACCAGCCGGCCACGACCTCGCCGGGCAGGTCGATCTCGAGCTCCGTCTCGGTGTCCGCGCGGACGTCCCAGATCAGCAGCTCCTCCCGGCCGCGCCGCTCGTGCAGCACGAGCAGCCGCTGGTCGCCGGGCAGCGGCGAGAACTCCAGCGCCGAAAGGCCCTTGCCCTCGCCGTCGTACTTCTCCGCGACGGTCGTGAAGCCGTCGGTCGCCAGCACGCGCAGCGCGGGATGGCGTGAGTCGCCGTGTTCGGAATGTGAGATAACCACCAAACTCTCGTCACGCGAGAGCGACGAGATGCCGGCGTCGTCCGGGTGGCTGTAGAAGCGCTCGGTCTTGCCGCCGATCTTCGCGAACAGCTCGCTGCCGTCGTCGGTCGAAACGCCGACGGCGATCACCCGCGAGCCGAGCTCGAGGCCGGCCGGGTAGCCGTCGTGGACCTCGGGCAGCGGTTTGGTGGCGGCCGAGCTGTCACCGTCGAACGGCTGGCTCACCCAAGAGCCGAACTCGTCGCCGTCGGTGTCGTCGAACCACCAGACGGCCGAGCCGTCGGGGGCGGGGGTGGCGTGCAGGGTGCCATTGGGCCGGTCGGTGACGCGGCGGTGACTGTCGGTGGCGCGATCCCAGGTGTAGACCTCCCAGACGCCGCTGGCGTTGGAGACGTACACGTTGGCGTCGGGGGCGTCGCGGGCCCATTCGGGCACGGAGATGCGGGCCGCGTGGAAGCGGGCTCGCCAGCGGGACTCGGCGTCGGCGTCGGCGAACAGGCGGTCGGGGACCACCGCGGGCGGATATTTGTTGCCTGACTGCGTGCTCACCCCTCGATCCTGCCACCCTGGTGGCCGTACTGTGTGCCGGGTGCTGGAGGGATACACGCGGGACGCGGCGTCGAGGCGAGCGGCGCGCACGGCGGTGGAGCGGGCGGCCTTCGCCCAGACGCTCTTCACGCCGGGCATGCGGGTGGTCGACCTGGGCTGCGGGCGCGGCACGATCACGCTGGGTTTCGGCAGTGGCCAGTCCACAGTGGACTACATCGTGACCGACCCGCTCGACCTGCCGTTCCCCACGTCGTCGGCCGACGTCGCCTTCTCCCACGCCCTGCTGGAACGCCTGCCTGACCCCGCGGGCGTGCTCGCCGAGCTGCACCGCGTGCTCCGGCCGGGTGGCCGGCTGGCGCTGTCCACTTCGGACTGGGGCCGCGCGCGGCTGCGTCCGAAATCGGCCAACGTCGACGCGGCCCTGCGCGGCTACTACCTGCTGCTGCGGCGTTCCGGCGCCAACCCGTTCGCGGGCCGGACCATTGCCGACCAAGTGTCCGACAGTGGTTTCACCGAGGTCGTCGCGCGGACCCGGCACCGCTCCGACCTGGCCTACCGGGATCTGGCGACGTTCGTCGAGCAGGCACTGGCCACGGCGCTCGCGGATCTGGACCACCCGGACCGCGACCAGCTGACGTCGGCCGCGCGCTCGGCCTACTCCTGGACGCGCACCGCCGGCCCCGGCGACTTCCTCCAGTGCTGGACGGAACTCACCGCCACCCGGTGACCCACCGCCTTCGGGGGTCCAGGGGGCGAAGCCGCCCTGGCGGGGGTCTGGGGGTTCGACCCCCAGAGGACACACAAGAGAGGCCCTATGTCCGCGATTTCTGCGGACATAGGGCCTCCGGACTATCTTGTCGGGGTGGCGGGATTCGAACCCACGACCTCCTCGACCCGAACGAGGCACGCTACCAAGCTGCGCCACACCCCGAGGTACTGCTTAACGGGTCGTGGAGAAGTTTAGCCGACGGTCTTGGCGGGTTTCCTCGGGGTTGCCTTACGGCTTTCGGCGGCCCCAGATCCGCGCGGAACCAGCGTCAACAGGCTGGCCTCCGGCGGGCAGGCGAAGCGCGCGGGCGCGTACGGCGACGTGCCCAAGCCGGCCGAGACGTGCAGCCACATGTGGGCGCCCCAGCGGGAGGCGCCGCGGGCGCGGGTGCGGTCGAGCTCGCAGTTGGTCACGAGGGCGCCGTAGCCGGGCACGCGGAGCTGGCCGCCGTGAGTGTGGCCGGCGAGGACGAGGTCGTAACCGTCCGTGGCGAACGGGTCGAGCACGCGCGGCTCGGGCGAGTGCGTGACGCCGAGGCGCACGACGGCGCCCGCGTCGGCCGGCCCGGCGATCTCGCGGTAACGGTCGCGGTGCAGGTGCGGGTCGTCGAGGCCGGCGGCGAACACGGCCTGGCCCGCGACGTCGAGCGTGTGGCGCGAGTGGGTGAGGTCGGTCCAGCCGTGCTCGAGGAAGGCCGCGCGCAGGTCGCGCCACGGGAGCTTCGTGCCGTGGATGCGCTTCTTCTTGCCCTTCGGCATGAGGTAGCGGGCGGGGTTCTTCGGCTTGGGCGCGTAGTAGTCGTTGCTGCCGAAGACGAACACGCCCGGCCGGTCGAGCAGCGGGCCGAGCGCGCGCAGCACCGACGGCACGGCCGTGCGATGCGAGAGGTTGTCGCCGGTGTTCACGACGAGGTCGGGTTCGAGCCGGTCGAGCGCGGCCACCCACCGTTGCTTCGCGCGGTGCCCGGGAAGCATGTGCAGGTCGGAGACGTGCAGGATCGTGAACGGCTTCGAGCCGGGGGCCAGCACGGGCAGCTCGGCCGTGCGGAGGGTGAACCGCCGCCGTTCGACGCCCACGGCGTAACCGAGTGTCGCGGTCCCGAGCGCGAGGGTCCCCATGGCGAGCTTCTTGGCGGTGCTGGTGTTACTGAGCGTGCTCACAAGGCGAGGATACGTGGTCGGCGTGTTCCTGGGCTTGCGGGCAGCGTGAGGCTCCCGGACGCGGCTAGGTTGAGTCCGATGTCGACCGAAGCGGAGTTGCGCGTGGGCCTGGCGCGGCTCGTCGGGGCCCGCGTCACGGACGTCGGGCGCACCGTGACCATGATCGAGGTCGGGTTCGCGCTCGGAGAAGTCGAGACACGGCTGCACGCGCAGTGCCCGTTCCGTTTCATCGGCGGGGACAACGTGGTGATCGGCAGCGAAGACCTGGCGTACCCGGCCGCGCGCGCCGACGAGGCCGCGTACGCCGAGCGCCGCACGATGTATGACCGCAAGGCACGGTGGCTGACCGCGCGCCTCGCGGCCGGCGAGTATCGGGTGGAGTCGGCCGAGCTCGGCCGTGCGGGTGCTGTGACGCTGGTGGTCACCGGGTCCGCGGTGCTGGAGGTGTTCCCGGCGTGCTCGGGGCCGGTTGAGCAGTGGCGGCTGTTCGAGCGCGGGTCCGATGTGCACCACGTCTTTCCGGACAGCGCTGATCACTGAGCGTGCGTTTGGTATCCGATTGTGTGCTCAACAGTTGGGTGACGTCGGCCGGTTCGGGGGAACGGGCTGGTTAGCATCTGCGTCGGCCCGAGTACGGGTGACAAGCCGGGGGGCTTGGGGAGAACGATGGAACAGTTCGGGCCGTACCGGATCGAGGCGTTGCTGGGCCGCGGCGGGATGGGCGAGGTGCACCGCGCCTACGACACCGCGCACGACCGCGTTGTCGCGCTGAAGCGGCTTTCCGAGGCGTACGTGGCCGACGAGGCGTTCCGCGCGCGCTTCCGCCGCGAGTCGCAGGTGGTGGCGCGGCTGCGCGAGCCGCACGTCATCCCGATCCACGCGTACGGCGAGGTCGACGGCCGGCTCTACCTCGACATGCGCCTGGTCGAGGGGCAGGACCTCAAGGACCTGATCGCCGTGGGACCGTTGACCGCCACCCGCGCGGCCGGCCTGATCACGCAGGTCGCCAGCGCGCTCGACGCCGCCCACGCCGACGGCCTCGTCCACCGCGACGTGAAGCCCTCGAACATCCTCGTCACCGACGGTGATTTCGTGTACTTGGTCGACTTCGGCATCGCGCGCTCGATGTCGGGCGCCGTGACGTCGATCACGGGCACGGGCAACGTGATCGGCACCCTGGACTACATGGCGCCGGAGCGATTCGGCGACAAGCCGCTTGACGGATCTGTCGACGTGTACGCGCTGGCTTGCGTGTTCTACGAGTGCCTGACGGGGCATCGGCCGTTTCCCGTGGACGGTGCCGTGGCCCAGATGGGCGCTCACCTGACCGCTCCGCCGCCGGCTTTGTCCGCCGCGCGACGGGACCTGCCGCGCACCCTCGACGACGTGGTGTCCCGGGGCATGGCCAAGGACCCGGCCGCCCGCTACCCGACGGCGGGCGCCTTCGCGGCGGCGGTGAACGCGGCCCTGGCCGGCACGCCGGGTCCCACGGCGACGAGTGCCGAGACGAGTGCACCGGTGTGGCAGCGGGGGGAGCTCGGCGGGGCGGGGCATGGGTCCGCTGGGGTGCCCGGCTCAGGACCGGACGGCGCGGAATCGGGTCCTGGCTTCGCCGCAGGCCCGGCCGAGCCGGGCTTTGGCGTGGCTGCCGCGGATGGGATGCCCTGGGCGGGTGTTGGGTCAGGCTCGGCGGCGGGGTCCGAATCAGCTGGCGGTCCAGGCGGGCCTGGATCGGGTTCCGGCTCGGCCTCTGGGCAGGATTCAGGGTCGGCGGCTGGATTGGCTGGCGTGGCGCCCAACACGCCGCCGCCGGGTGTGGTCCTGCCGGGCACACTGGCCGGGCCGCCGAGCACTCCGCCGCCCGGGTTTCCGGCCGGGCCGGGCACGTGGGCCGGACCACCATCGGGGGTGTTCACCGGTGGGCACGTCTACCCGAACGGTCCCGCGACGTCCGGCGGCGGCCCGGCGACGTCGTTGAACACGCCGATCCCGCTGGCTTCCGGGGCGCCGTCGTGGCAGGGCACTCCGCCGCCGCAGACGCGGCCGGCTCCGGTGCCGCCGGGTAAGTCGCGCAAAGGGGCGGTGATCACGGCGGTGGTGGCGGTCGTCGTGGTGATCGCGGTCGTCGCGACGGTGCTGATCATCCGCGCCCAGGGCCAAGCCGAGGCAGGCGGCGGCACGTCGACCCCGCCGTCGACGCCGAGCGCTTCGAGCCCGTCCAGCACGGACAACGAGACCACCACCCCGAATAGCCCATCCAGTCCTCCGCCGTCGTCGAGTGGCGCGCCGAAGTCCGCGAGCGCCCCCAGCGGGAATGTGCCGGTGCCGGCCACCTACCAGGGCAGCGGTTGCACGTCGGCTCAGCCGGTGCAGGGCGCCACCGGCGCGGCGTACTGCACGAAGTCGCTCGCCGGCGATTTCCGGTCCGGAAACGTCACGCTCCACCAGCCGACTCAGGCGCACTTCAACCAGTTCCCCGACGAAGCCACGATGGCGGCCTTCTTCGAAGGCATGGTCCAAGCCCGCGACCTCATCCGCGACGACGACCACGGCGGCTGCGACCCCGTGAAACATCCCGGAATCTGGGGCTCCTACAACCGGTCCGGCGCTGGCGTCCCCCACGCCGGCGATTTCATCACCTGCTACGACGACACGTTCGTCTACACGGACGCTCGCACCCACACCCTCGGCGTCCTCGTTTTCGACGGCGTGTCGACGCCCCAGGAGCGCGACCAGATGTACCTCTGGTGGAACGAGGTCATCCTGCAAGACCTGCCGAAGTTCTGACGCCGCGTCAGCCGTTGAGCACGGACTTCATTTCGGCCGCACATTCCCGGGAGAACGCCCGAGCGCGATCAGGAAAAGGCGCACGACGGCGATCAGCGAGCCCGGCCCGAACGTGACGAGCCAGAGCAGCGGCGGCCAGTCGCGGGTCGCCCAGTCGGACAGGAGGAAAAAAGCCACCAGGCCGGCCGAACCGAGTGGGATCGCGATCAGCACCCAGACGTCGACGGGCCGGCAACAAGGAAGCACCGAAAGGAACAACGTCGTGCCGAACAAGAGGAGCAGAAAAGCGAACACGATAGGCATTTCACTCTCCGATCAGCCGCTCCGAGTTGCGAGCGACGGAGGGACCCGCCACCGCGCCGCGTGAAACCGCCGGCCTGCGACGACCATCGACGGCGCGACCAAGAACACGACCAGCCCCAGAACCAACTCCACGGCGGCCCCTTCCCCCGGAGACCTTCATTCTCCGGGGGAAGCGGACGATTCGTCTACGTGATGACGCGGACACCACCTCAGCCGTCGAGCGTGACGACTTCCGCGCACACGGCCCCCACCGGCCTCCGGCGGGCCGGCGCGCCCCTCGAGCCGAAGCGGCGCCACGCGCACGCCATCACTTGCAGCGACGCGGACAAGATGACCGTGCAGGCGAGAATCACCGCCACAACGGCCAGGATGATCGCTGATTTCATTTCGCCTCAGGCGTGATTTGTCTTGGCGTTCCGGCCGAGGCGAAGGTTCTTGGCCCAGCGAACGATGTCGACGATCAGGCGGCTCAGCGCGATGAGCATGCCCCACATCAGGAGCACGAACCACATTTGCCAGGGGCTTTCGAGTGTGGTGATCAGTACCCACGACGCGGCGACGTGGGCGGCCATGCCGGCCGCGCGCAGGAGAGGAGGCCGCAGAGGCAGGCATGCTGTGCCGATGGACACGACGAGTATTCCCAGCAATAGAGGCCAAACTGCTGCCGCTCCACCCACGTGACGATCTTAGTGCCGGAATTGCCGGGCGGGGCAGCGGCCATTCGGGGCAAGAACTGCGTCAGCGCGCGCACAAAAAAGCGTCGGCCGGGAGACCAAAGCTCCCGGCCGACGTCAACGCTCAGCGACCTGTGTACTTCGGATCCTCTGGTGGCAGCTGCGCGATCGGCTGGTCGGCCATGATGTTCTTCATCGCGCCGAACCAGGTCTGGGCGGGGGTCTTGCCGCCGAACATGTTGCCGGTGCCGCAGGTGGTGACGGTGCCGACGGAGCGGAAGCACAGGCCTCCGGTGCCGCCTTCGGGGCGGAAGACCATGGCGGCGCCGGCCATTTGCGGGGTGCCGGCGACGAAGGTCGCGGAGCCGTTGTTCTGGGTGGTGCCCGTCTTGCCGAGGATGGGGCGGTTCCAGCCCACGGCCGCGGCCGCCGCGGCCGAGGTGCCGCCCGGCTGGTCGTCCTTGCTCATGCCGACGACCATGGTGTTCGCGAGGCCCTCGGGGACGGCCTGCGCACAAGCCTCTTCCTTGTAAGGCACCGTTTTCCCGTTGCGGTCGGTGATGCCGGACAGCGGGGTGGGCGGGCACCAGACGCCGCCGCTCAGCAGCGTGGCTGCGACGTTCGCCATTTCGAGGCCGCTGGTCGGGCTGAAGCCCAGGGTGAACGCGCCGACGCCGGGGTAGTTGCCCTTGGGGCCGTAGGCCTTCGCCTGGGATTCGGCCTTGCTGGGGTCGTTCGGATCGACGGTACCGCCGCCGGTGTTGCTCGCCATGGTGTTCTTCATGCCGAGGCGGACCGCCATGTCGATGCCCGGCGCGGTGCTGCCGAGTTTGTCCTCGAGGGCCACGAAGGCGGTGTTCGGCGAGGTCGCCAACGCGCCCTGCAGGGTGTTCGAAGCGCCGTAGTGGCCGGCGTTACCGACGCAATACCAGTGCGTGTTCGGTGCGCCCGTGGGCGCGCACTGCGGCTGGCTGCCGGTGAAGACGTGCGACGTATAGCCGTCACCCACCGGGATATTGCTGTAGATCCCCGCAATCCCGCGGTCCAGCACAGCCGCTGTCGTGAAGATCTTGTAGCTCGACCCCGCCCCGCCCGTGTTGTACACACCGGACGGCAGCGCGAAAGTGGTCTGGCCCTGATCCGCGTCGATGCCGTAATCACGGTTCGCCGCCAGTGCCACCACTTCGTGGCGTGTCTTTCCCGGACGCACCAACGAAAGCGTGTTCGCCACGTTCTTCTGCGTCTTCTTGACCTGTGTCTCCGCCGAGACCTTCGCCTCGTGGTTGGCCTTTTCGTCCAGGGTGGTCTTGATCGTGTAGCCGCCCGTGTACAGGTCGTCCTTCGAGAAGCCGGCCTTCAGCAGGTAGTCCTCGACGTACTGGCAGAAGAAGCCGTTCTCCGGGCCGGCGCCGGTGCAGTTGGAGGCGGGCTTGGCGGGGGCGTCGGGGACCACGCCGAGCGGCGAGGCCTTGAAGCGTTCGGCGTCGGCCTTCGCCAGCTTTCGGTTGTCCACCATGCGGTCGAGCACGAGGTTGCGGCGCGTGGTGGCCTTGTCCGGGTGCTTCCACGGGTCGTTGTTGATCGGGTTGTTCACCAGGCCCGCGAGCAGCGCCGCCTGGGGCACCGTCAGGTTCTCGGGCGTGGTGTTGAAGTACGCGTGCGCGGCGGCGCCGATGCCGAAGATCTGGCGGGAGAACTCGACGATGTTGAGGTACCCGGCCAGGATCTGCTGCTTCGACAGCTTCGTCTCGAGCTGGATGGCAATGCGCGCTTCCTTGAGCTTGCGCGCGAGAGTCTGCTCCTGCGCCTTCTCCTGGCCGACCTTGTCGCCCCGATAGACGACGTTGATCAAGTAGTTCTTCACGTACTGCTGCGTGAGCGTCGAAGCACCCTGCGTGTCACCGCCGGTGCTGTTGGACACGGCCGCGCGCAGCGTGCCCTGCCAGTCGACGCCGTGGTGCTCGTAGAAGCGCTTGTCCTCCACCGACACCAGTGCCCACTGCATGGCCTCGTTGATCTGGTCGGCCGCCACCGGGATGCGGTACTGGTCGTACAGCGTCGCGATGGGCTTGCCGCCCGAGTCGGTGATCGTCGTCACCAGGGGCGGCGGGATGTCGGCGAGATCGGACGAGGTCTTCTCCACCGTCTCGCTCGCCTGGTTGGACGCCACGCCGGCGGCCCCCACCACGGGGAACAGGATTCCGGCGACGAGCACCCCCGCGAGCAGACAGAGGCCGATGAGCTTGAAGAGACCGTCCGTTTTGCGCACGAAGGCCAGGGTACTGAAGGCCTGTTGTGCTCCCGTTACCTCACACCCGTCAGGGGCCGACAGCAGTGACAAAACGGACCCCATGAGGTGACTTCCGGTAACGGAATGCATGCTAGGTCTTGGCGGGGGGAACCGAGGGCCCCTACAGTCCGTCAACGTCTCACGAAAGATTTGCCGACCGACGGCCCAGTGCGAGTGGGAGCTCCTCTGGACCGAACGGCGGCAGCGGCACCGGGGAGGTGCCGTCACCGACGTGAGAGCAGAGGGAGACACGCTCGCGGGGGTGGGAGCGGGAGCTTCACCTTCGCTGGTGTCGAACACCAGGGTAGGGAGCTGGGGGTATGGAGACCAACCAGTCGAGCTGGCGCATGAGTGCGTCGTGCCGGGATGCGGATCCCGACGGGCTCTTCGTGCGCGGCGCCGAGCAGAACCGGGCGAAAGCCGTGTGCATGGGGTGCCCGGTTCGCACGGAATGCCTCGCGGAGGCGCTCGACGGCCGGATCAACTTCGGTGTCTGGGGTGGCATGACCGAACGCGAGCGCCGCGCATTGCTGCGCCGTCGTTCCGACGTCACCAGCTGGACCGAGCTGCTCGAGGCGGCCAAGCGCGACGCGCTGGAAGGCGCGCAAGTCAGCTGACGCCTTCGTGAGTGGCCGGGCCCGAGATCAGGCCTGGCCACTCGCGAGCTTGGTCCCGATGTCGCGCAGACCTTCGAGGTCGTGCACGTCACCGGCCAACGCCGGAACTCGCACCAGCGGCACTTCCGGATGTGCTTTCGTGAACCGCGCCAGCAGCCGGTTCTCGCGCTCGGCCAGCGCCACGCGGTCGGCGTGCAGCCGCAGCACGGCCTCGGCCAGCGGTGCGTTCGTGCCGCCCTTCTGCAGCGACTCCGCGGCCGCGATGGCCTCCGACGCCGAAAGCGACGCGAGCACCGGGTGCGTCCGGTTCGCGACGAGCCCGCCGAGCGGCATCGACTCACCGGCGAGCCGCTCCACGAAGTACGAAGCCTCGCGCAGCGCGTCGGGCTCCGGCGCGGCGATCACGAGGAACGACGTGCCGCTGGAGCGCAGCAGCTCCGCCGTCTTGCGAGCGCGCTCGCGGAACCCACCGAACATGCTGTCGAAGGCCTGCATGAACGCCGACGCGTCGGCCAGCAGCTGCCCGCCGATGATCGTCGACACGGCCTTGGCGAACATCGAGAACCCCGCGCTGACCACCTTGCGCAGCCCCCAGCCGCCCGCCTTCGCGGGGCCGGTCAGCAGCCGGATCATGCGGCCGTCGAGCGCGCTGGACAAGCGCGTCGGCGCGTCCAGGAAGTCGAGTGCCGAGCGGCTCGGCGGCGTGTCGACCACGATCAGGTCCCACTCGTCCGTGGCGGCGAGCTGGCCCAGCTTCTCCATCGCCATGTACTCCTGCGTGCCGGAGAACGACGTGGAAATGGTCTGGTAGAAGGGGTTCTGCAGCAGCTGCTCGGCGCGCTCGGGGCCGGCGTGCACGCGCACCATGTCGTCGAACGTGCGGCGCATGTCGAGCATCATCGCCCACAGCTCGCCCTTGGGCTCGAACCCCGCCACCTGCACCTGACGCGGGTGGTTGCCCAGCTCACGCAGCCCCAGCGCCTGCGCCAGCCGCCGCGCCGGGTCGATGGTCAGCACCACCGTCTGCCGGCCGCGCTCGGCCGCGCGCAACGCGAGCGCCGCCGCGGTGGTCGTCTTGCCGACGCCGCCGGAGCCGCAGCACACGATCACGCGGCTCTCCGGGTCGTCGAGCAGGGCGTCGACGTCAATGGCGGTCATCAGCGCACCCCCTGGTCCAGCAACGCTTCCGCGAGGTCGTAGAGCGACGCGACGTCCACGCCGTCGGTGACCTCCGGCAGCTCCAGCGTCGGCAGATCGGCCTCGGCGAGCTGCTCGCGCGCCCGCTGCTCCGCGGCCACGCGCACGGCGTGCTCCACGGTCTCCTCCACCAATGCCTCGAGCGTGTCGTCCGGCAGCTTCAGCCCGGCCGACGCGAGGCCGGAGCGCACGCGGCCGGCGTCGACGCGACCGTCGGCCGCCGCCGTGACGGAACGCGCGGGCAGGCGTGGCGGGCGCACGCGGTTGACCAGCACGGCGCCCGGGCGCAGGTCGGCGCCGTCGAGCTCCGCCACGGCCTCCACGGTCTCGCGCACCGGCATCTCTTCCAGCAGCGTGGTGAGGTGGATGGCGGTCTCGCCCGAGTGCAGCAGCCGCACGACGCCGTCGGCCTGGCCGCGGATCGGGCCGGTCTTGGCGAGGTCGGTCAGGGCCTTGGTGACGTCGAGGAACTTGACCACGCGGCCGGTGGGCGGCGAGTCGACCACCACGGCGTCGTAGGTGTGGCGGCCGTCGGACTCCGTGCGGCCCACGCACTCCTTGATCTTCCCGGTGAGCAGGACGTCGCGCAGGCCCGGCGCGAGCGTGGTCGCGAACTCGATCGCGCCCATCCGCCGCAGCGTCCGGCCGGCGAAGCCCAGGTTGTAGAACATCTCGAAGTACTCGAGCAGCGCGGCCTCGACGTCGATGTGCAGCGCGCGCAGCTCGCCCCCGCCGGGGACGGACGCGATGCGCTGCTCCGCGTACGGCAGCGGCTCGGTGTCGAAGAGCTGGGCGATGCCCTGGCGGCCCTCGACCTCGATCAGCAGCACCCGGCGGCCCTCGCGCGCGAGGGCCAGGCCCAGCGCCGCGGCGAGGGTGGTCTTGCCGGTGCCGCCCTTGCCGGTGACGAAATGCAGCCGGGCCCGGGTGAGCTCGTCGGGCCAGCCGGCGGGGGGTGTGGTCACGCCGTCAACACTAAACCGGCGCTCAGCTGGCGAGCACCATGACGCCGACCGCAGCCGCGACCGCGGCGACGAGGATCCAGGTGAGGACGCCGGGCAGGACCGTGAGCGTGAGCACGGCCACCACGACCAGCGCCGTGAACGTGATCGCGCCGCCGATCGCGACCCGGGCCGAGCTGTTCACGTGGTCGCGCACCTTGGCCATCACCACGAGCACGAGCGGCAGCCCGGCCGCGGCGAGCAAGGCGGTCGCGACGATCCGCCACGTCTCCACACCCCCACGCTAGCGAGTGCCGAAGGTGTGAAGTGGACCACATTCGCAGACGGTCGGTGAGTCGTTCACCTGGACGGGTGCACCTGTGTTCCCCTGAGCGGCCCGGCCGTTGGACGGCGGTGGCCATGACCGCCCTTGCCCGCTTGGCTACGCTCCCCGGTCATGAGCGCCACCAAATGGGAGTACGCGACCGTCCCCCTGCTGATCCACGCGACGAAGCAGATCCTCGACCAGTGGGGCGAGGACGGCTGGGAGCTGGTCACCGTGCTCCCGAACCCGAGCGGCGAGCAGCACGTCGCGTACCTCAAGCGCCCGAAGAACTGAGGGGACCCGTCGTGACCTGGACTTCCCGGCTCGCCGAGCTCGGCATCGAACTGCCCGGCGTCGCCGCGCCGCTGGCCGCCTACGTGCCGGCCGTGCAGAGCGGCTCGCACGTCTACACCTCCGGCCAGCTGCCCTTCGTCGACGGCACGCTCGCCGCGACCGGCAAGGTCGGCGCGGAGGTCAGTCCCGAAGAGGCCAAGGGCCACGCCCGCACCTCCGTGCTCAACGCGCTGGCCGCCGTGCACGCGCTCGTGGGCATCGACTCGGTGACGCGGATCGTCAAGGTGGTCGGCTTCGTCGCGTCCGCGGAGGGCTTCACCGGCCAGCCCGCGGTGATCAACGGCGCGTCCGAGCTGCTCGGCGAGATCTTCGGCGACGCGGGCAAGCACGCCCGCTCGGCCGTCGGCGTCGCGGAGCTGCCGATCGGTGCGCCCGTGGAGGTCGAACTGATCGTGGAGGTGAAGTGATGGACCCCGACATCGAACAGTCCCTGCACGAGCTGCTGATCCGGCTCGCAGGCCGCACGCCCGACCAGCTCCTGTGGCGGTTCCGCGACTGGCTGGGCGAGGGCGCGATGGGCACGCTCGCGCGCACGCTGCCCAGGTCTTTGCTTAAGCACAGGATCGATCTGGACCAAACCGAGTACCGCCTGCTCGTCGCGGGTCTCATCCCGCACGGCGCCGACTGGCACCAGGTCAGTTCCACCCTGGGGGTAGACGACGTCACCGAGACCAGGTACACATTCACACCGAGTGCGCCCGAATGGGTGAACTCAGTCGACTCTGTGTCCGTCTTGCTCCACGCAACGTTGCGGGGACGCGCGGATGTGGGGGAAGTGCGGCAAAGCTGGCGACACCTCGGTGTGGTCGGTGAGGGTGGGGCCAAGCGAGTCCTGCTGGTGACGGCGACGTCCGGGCTGCCGAGGCTCACCGGCGAACTGCAGCGCGTGCTGCGGGTGCTGGGGGACGAGGAACCGAGCGTCGAGGTCATCCCACCGCGCTTCGACCTTCCCGGGTACCACCGGGCCGCGCTCGCCAATTCCGAGCTGGTCTGCGTCGGCGCCGCGGGTTCCGGTAATCGACTCGTCGCCGCTTAACGCTCGAGCCGCCAGGCGAGCTGGGAGGAGCAGAGCAATGGTGGAGGTTCACGAAGGCCCGCCCATGGACGGGTTCTCGGTGCCCCTGCGCCTGCACAACTTGTTGCTGGCCCTGGCGGGCCGCATCGACGACAGCGCGCTCACCGAAGCGCGTGAGCTGATCGCCCGCGCGCACATCGACGAAGCGGTCGAACTGACGACCGGCACGCTCATCGCGGGCCGCATCTCCGTCAGCTCGGCCGAGCAGCGCGAGCTGGCGCTGGTGCTCGAGATGAGCCGGTCGGACGCGACACTCGCCAACGACCTGCTGGTCGACGAGGCCGAGCAGGTCCACAGCCACCGCTTCACCGGCGACAACCAGCCGGAGTTCGGGCTGGCCGAGGCGCTCGACCGCACCCTGCAGGTGCTGCCGGACGTCCGCTCGGTGCACGCGGTGTGGCGCAACACCCCGGCGGGTTCCGTGCCGGGTGCGCTGCCGCAGCGCGTGGTGCTGGTGGAGCTGGGCCCGGAGGGCAACCCGCCCGCGGTCGCGTTCCGCGTCGACACGGCCCTGCGCCGCGCCGGCATCCGCTCCGTCGTCGAGGTCAGCGGCCCAGGTGTCGCGCGGTCCGCGTACCACCAGTCGGCCGCGTCCGTCGCCACGCCGGTGTGGGTCACCGGGGCCACGCACACGACGACGTCGGACTACCGGCCCGAGCCGGTCGTCACGCCGCCGGCTCCGGCACCCACGCCGGTGCCGGCGCCCGTCGTGGAGCCGGTCGTGATGGAGGCCCCGAGCCGGCACAGCATCCGGCAGGCGCCCGAAGCCGTCGCCCCCGTGGTGCCGATCGTGCAGAACGCGCCCACTCCGCAGGCGGACAACTCGCGCAAGTCGCGGTCGGAGACGCGCGCCGAGCGCACCGCCGACCTGACGCCGGCCGAGGTCGCCCAGCTGCGCCAGGCGCTCGCGGAGGACCCGGAGAAGGGCCGCGAAATCGCCGCGGGCAAGCCGAGCATGCACGAGGTCGTGGAGCTGCCCGCGCTGGACCTGGACGACCCGAGCCTGTCGGAGCGCGACCGCGCGCTGCTGCGGGAGCTGCACGAGGAGCTGGCCGAGCGCGAACGCGCTGAGGCGGCCCGGCTGCGGCTCAACGGTGCGTCCCGTTCGGGTGGCGACCGCTGGTCGTCGTCCTGAGGTTCTGACGTTGTGATCGCAGCCCCGGGCCTGTGTGGGTCCGGGGCTGCGGTGCGTCCGTGACATGTCACAACTTGTGGGCGTGAGGTCACGGGTGCGAGGTATGTTGCCTCGGTGGATCGGCCGCGTGAGTTCCTTTTCGACATCCCCGTGGGGGCCGGAGTCAGTACGAGGGCGAACGCCGACGGCCCGCCCGCGAAGCCCAAAGACGCCGCCACGGTGATCCTCACCCGCGACGGCGCGGACGGTCTCGAAGTCTTCCTGCAGCACCGCGTGAAGGGCATGCCCTTCGCCGGCGGCATGACCGTCTTCCCCGGCGGCGGGGTGGATCCGCGCGACGCCGACGCGTCCGTCGCGTGGGCCGGACCACCGCCGAGCTGGTGGGCCGGGCAGTTCACGTGCGACGAGAGCCTCGCCCGCGCGCTCGTGTGCGCCGCGGTGCGCGAGACGTTCGAGGAGTCCGGCGTGCTGCTGGCGGGCACGGAAGACGCGGTGGTCGCCGACGTCGCGCCATATGCAGAAGCCCGGAAAGCCTTGGAGAGCCGGGAAATCTCGCTCGCCGCGTTCCTGGCCGACGCCGGGCTCACGTTGCGCGCGGACCTGCTGCGGCCGTTCGCCCACTGGGTCACGCCACCGCAGGAGCCGCGCCGCTACGACACCCGCTTCTTCTCCGCGAAGCTGCCCGAGGGCCAGCGCGCGGACGGCGCAACGTCCGAGGCTCTCGCCACGGGCTGGCAGCGCCCGTCGGCCGCGGTCGGCGACGCGCGCGAAGGCCGCCGCATGCTGATGCCCCCGACGTGGCTCACGCTCGTCGAGATCGACGAGTTCGCCACGGCCGACGCGCTGCTGGCCGCGCCGCGCGAGATCGTGCGGACCATGCCGACGCTCATCAAGGAAGGCGACCGCTTCCGCGTCGTCCTCGACCCGACGGAGGTCTGACCGGTGACTGCTCCCGCGTACGGCGTGCTTCGCCGCGTCTCCGAGACCGTGCAGGTGCTGCTGGAGAACAACCCGTCGACGATGACGCTCGAGGGCACGAACAGCTGGGTCCTGCGTGGTCCCGACGCGCTGGCCGGCGTGGTCGTCGACCCCGGCTACCAGGACCTGGAGCACCTGGAGAAGCTCGCGGCCGTCGGCGCCGTGGAGCTCGTGGTGCTGACCCACCACCACGCCGACCACGCCGAGGGCGCGCCGTGGTTCGCCGAGCGCGTGGGCGCGCCGATCCGCGCGTTCGACGCTTCGCTGTGCGTCGGCGCGCCGGCCTTGGCCGACGGTGAGGTGTTGACCGCGGGTGGGCTCGAGTTCCGCGTGCTGCACACGCCCGGGCACACTGACGATTCCGTGTCCCTGCACGTCGCGGGGCAGATCCTGACCGGCGACACGATCCTCGGGCGCGGCACGACCGTGCTCAAGGACCTCGGCGACTACCTGCGGTCGCTGCGCAAGCTCATCGAGCTGCCCGAAGGTACCCCCGGCCTGCCCGGCCACGGCCCGGAGCTGGCCGATCTGCCCGCGACCGCGCGCGAATACCTGGCCCACCGGGAACAGCGGCTGGACCAGGTGCGTTCCGCTTTGAAGGTGCTCGGGGCCGACGCGTCGCCGCGACAGGTGGTCGAGGTGGTCTACGCGGACGTCGACCGGGCGCTGTGGGCGCCTGCCGAACAGAGCGTGCGGGCGCAGCTGGACTACCTACGTGCTTCGGAGGACGGGCGATGAGTGACGTCGAGGTCGAGTTCTACTGGCGGCCGGGCTGCGGCTTCTGCGCGGCGCTGCGGCGGCCGCTGATGGCGAGCGGCCTGAACGTCAAGGAGATCAACATCTGGGAGGAGCCGGGCGCGGCCGAGCGCGTGCGCGAGGTGGCCGACGGCAACGAGACCGTGCCGACGGTGATCGTCGGGTCGACCGCGATGGTGAACCCGTCGTTCGCCGAGGTCGAGGCGGCGGTGAAGGCGGCTTCGGCGGCCTGACGATTTGGGGAAGGGCCGCTCACCGGGCTGGTGAGCGGCCCTTTTTCGTCGTCAGAACGCGGTGAGCAGCGGGGTGTCGATCGTCGGGCGTTCGCCGTCGAGGAACTGCGCCCAGATCTGGCGCAGGTCGGCGATCTCGGGCAGGCCTTCGGGCGCGCCGGCGAGGCAGGCGGCACCTGGGGCGGCGTCGTGCGTGCCGAAGAGGAACGGGACGTCGATGCAGTGGCAGGCGCCGTACGGGTTGCCGGGAGCGCCCCAGTCGAAGCTGCTGGGACAGCTGCCGCGTACGCCGCGCGTGGTGTCCGTGACGGCGCACCGGTTGCTGCGCCGCTTCGCCGGTGGTCCGGCGGGCTGGCCGGGGCGGGCGAGTGCGTTGGACGCCGCTCAGGTCGCCGCGCTGACCCCCGTCTGGGAGCACAGCGGCGCGGCGCCGCGCCTGGAGCCCGGTGACGACGCCCTCTTCACCGCCCTGGCCCACGACGGCCGCGCCTCGCTGGCCACGCTCGCCGCTGCGTCGGGACGCTCCGAAACGACCGTCCGGCGCCGCCTCGAGCACCTGCGCTCCTCGGGCGCGCTCTACTTCGACGTCGAGGTGGATGCCGCCCTGCTCGGTGCGTCGCTGTCGGCCTTGTTGTGGCTCGGCGTCACTCCGTCCCGCCTCGACGCGGTCGCCCGCGAGGTCGCGACCTATCCGGAAGTCGCGCTCGTCGCGGCCACCACCGGCCCGACCAACCTGGCCCTCAGCGTCGGCTGTCGCGACGACGACGCCCTCTACGACTTCCTCGCCACCCGCCTCGGCGCTCTCCCCGGCATCCACCAGGTCGAGACGGCGCCGATGATCCGGACCATCAAACGCTCGGGCAGCTGGGTCGCGCCCTGATCCCGCCCGTCGCTGCGGAGTACCTGCGCAGCAGGGTCGACGGCGCCCTCGGGGACGGCTGACACGCATTCGTGCGCCCGGCCGCACAACGGCCGCGTCCCGTCAATCTCAGCGGGGCAGCATCGGCATCAGGTAGTACGTGAGGCTCACCTCCTGGGGCTCCGCCGCCGTCAGGACACACGCGCGCAGCCCCGGCTGGATCGACAGCCGCACGGTGGAGTCGGCGAAGGGCGCGAGGGCGTCGAGCAGGTAGCGCGCCTGGAACGACGGCGAGGTGCGGCCGCCGCAAACGTTTGCCTTCAGGGTTTCCTCGGCTTCGCCCGTGTCGGCGCGGGTGCTGGCGAGGCGGACGTGCGCGTCGCCCACTTCGAGGGTCAGGACGCGGCGGTCTTCGGCGTAGACGCCGACGCGACGGATGGCCGCGGCGAGGGCGTCGGCGGGCAGCTCGACCTCCGTGTCGACGTCGCCGCTCGGAATCGCGTCGGCCGACAGGAACCCCGCGTCGAGGACGGCGGTGGTGACGGTGCCACCGGCCCAGGCCAGGCCGAAGTGGCCGGAGTCGGCGTGGAGGGTGAGGGTGCCCGTGGCGTGGCGCGTGGCCTCGGTCAGCAGGCGCGCGGGCACGAGCACGTCGAGCGGCCCCCACGCCGCTCGCAACGGCACGCGCGCCACGGCCATGCGGTAGCGGTCCGAGGCGGTGAGCACGAGCGTGTCACCGGAGCTCTGCACGCGCACGCCCGTGAAGACCGGCAGCGGATCGTCCTTCGCCGCCGTGCCTGCGACCGTGCGGACCGCGGCCGCCAGCAGCTCCCCGTCCACTTCGGACAACCGCGGCGGTTGCGCGGGCTCCACGCGCGCACCCCGGTCCAGCAGCGGCAAGGCGAAGCGCGCCCCTTCCACGCGCACCGCCAGCCGGCTGCCTTCGACGACCAGGCGCACCTGGTCGACGTCCAGCATCTTCAGCGTCTCGGCCAGCGGCTCCGCCGGCACGAGCACCTCCCCGTCGGTGTGCGACGTCGCCGGGCACGCCAACCGCACGGACAGGTCACGGTCGCTGCCAGCGACCTCGAGCCCGTCCGCGTCGGCGCGCAGCCGCAGCGCGGCCTGCCTCGGCAGCAGGCGCGCGGCGGCGTTCACGGCTGTGGACAGCGGCCGTGCCGGTGACGTCAGATCCATGCCCGCGAAGCTAGCGCGGACCACCGACAGAAAACGGCCACGGCCCTGCTGAACTGCGGAGACGTCAGTTTCTCGCGCCCACGAGCTCACCCGAGCCGGTCGGCTCCGACGCCGGCGCGCGCACGGTGCCGCGCATCAGCCACACCACGATCGCCAGCGCCACCCCGGCCCCGCCGGCGGCCAGGAACGACGCGCTCGGGCTCGAGTGCTCGACCAGGTAACCGCTCACCGACTGGCCCGCGGCCAGCCCCAGCGTCACGGCAGTGAGGACCCAGCCGAAGGCCTCCGCGGCCGTACCGCGCGGCGCGACGGTCTCGATCGCCGTCGAGTGCGTGGTCGACTGCGGGGTGATCAGAGCGCCCGCCAGCAGCATCAGCAGCGCCAGCGCCCACAGCGACGAAGGCAGCGCCAGCAGCGCCACCAGTGCGCCGAACCCGCCCAGCAACGCGGGCAGGCGCAGGCCCAGCCGGCGCGGCCACGGGTGCAGGCTGTAGGCCACGCCGAACGCCACCGACGTCAGCGACCACGCCGAAAGCAGCAGCCCGCTCAACGCCGCGTGCCCGGACTCCGTCGCGGCGGCCGGCACGGCCACCTCGACGAACCCGATCACCACACCGAAGCCCAACGCGGCCACGGCGAGCGTCCGCATGCCCGGGCTCGCCAGCGCACCCAGCAGCTTCGACTTCGCGCGCGGAGCAGGGCCCCAGGCGCGCACGGCGGGGCTCAGCGCGAACACCGTCGCGCCGGTGACCATCGCCGCGGCGCCCGCGACCATGCCCGTGCCGGCCCACGGCGCCGTGATCAGCAGACCCGCGATGCCCGGGCCGAGGATGAAGAACACCTCCATGCTGATCGCTTCGTACGAGAAGGCCGCGTTGCGCGCCGGGCCTTCCGGAAGCAGCTTCGTCCACAACGCACGTGAGGCCGACCCGATCATCGGCTCCGACAGACCCGTGGCGGCGGCCAGCGCGACCAGGAGGACCGTCGGCGCGTGCGCCTCGATCGCCAGGGCCAGCGCGACCATCGACAGCGCGAACAGTCCCACCGTGGCCAGCAGCGGCCGCGTGGGCCCGTAGCGGTCGATGAGGCGCCCCTGCACCACCGCGCCCACGGACACGCCGGCGAGCGAGCTGGCGGAAACCAGCCCGGCTGCGGCGAACGAACCGGTCTCGCGCTGCACGTAGAGCAGCGCCGAGATGCCGATCATCGCGATCGGCAAGCGGGCGAGCACCGACGCGACGACCGGGCGGCGAGAGCCAGGGGCCCTCAGCGCGGCACGGTAGTCGGCGAGTGTGGTGCGGCCTTCGGAGCGAGCAGAGTGGGACACGCGTACCAGTATGCCTGAGAGTGGTACGGAAGTACCAGTTGTTTTGCGGTCAGGTGCGTCACCTCCATCGAACGGCGTCGGTTACGCCGCAGAGGTCTCGATCCCGTAACGCTCTATGGATTCTCGGTGAACTCGTGCAACGAAACGGCCGAAGCGGCGTCCTTGAGAGTGAATGGCCTTGAATTCGTGGGTAGTGGCCATGATGGTTGAGAAACAGCACATCCCAACTCCCTCCGGCATACGGGTCGGGGCCTGAACCGGAGGGCGGGGAGCGCGGGTCGTCGGGGGATGGTCCGCGCGAGGCAAGGAGCCGGTGCGCCACGTCGGGGGTGGCGCCCGGCTCTTTGTCGTTTGTGGCGGCTCCGCTCCCGCCGGGTGGTCCACTTAGTTTCCCTGCGGTGGAGGAAAAACGCGCCGCGACACGGCATGGTCGGCTGGATGCCGCTCGTGTGGGGGACGCCCACAAAGGCTGAATCCCCGCTCCAGTCCCAAAAGCCCCAAAAACGACGAAGGCCACCCGACGCCGTGTGGCGAGGGGTGGCCTTCAGTCCAAAGCAGTTACCGCGCGCGGCGGGCCAGGCGTTCGGGGTCCAGGATCAGGACGCTCTTGCCTTCCAGCCGCAGCCAGCCGCGGTGGGCGAAGTCGGCGAGGGCCTTGTTGACGGTCTCGCGGGAGGCGCCGACGTACTGAGCGATCTCCTCCTGCGTGAGGTCGTGGGTCACGCGCAGGAGGCCGGCCTCCTGGCTGCCGAAGCGCTGCGCGAGCTGCAGGAGCGCGCGGGCCACTCGGCCGGGCACGTCGGTGAAGATCAGCTCGGCGACCATGTTGTTCGTCCGGCGCAGCCTGCGGGCCACGACGCGCAGCAGCTGCTCCGCGATCTCCGGGCGCGTCGAGATCCACTGGCGCAGGGCCGGGCGGTCCATCGTGACGGCGCGGACCTCGGTGACCGTCGTCGCACTCGACGTGCGCGGGCCCGGGTCGAAGATGGACAGCTCGCCGAACATGTCCGACGGGCCGAAGATGCCCAGCAGGTTCTCGCGGCCGTCGGGCGACTTGCGGCCGATCTTCACCTTGCCGGACTGGATGATGTACAGCTTGTCGCCCGGCTCACCCTCGCTGAAGATGACATGGCCGCGGGGGAACTCCACGGATTCCAAGGTCTGGGCCAGAGCCTCAGCGGCTGCCGGCTCAACACCCTGGAAAATGCCCGCACGGGCCAGGGTTTCGTCCACCTCGGGTGCCTCCTCGTCGAGAAACGATCACTTCCTTCGCAGGTCGAAGGCCGTGTCGCCGATCACTTTCGCGTCAGTCTAGGGCGTGTCGGCGAGATCGCCCGTCGGCTCGCCGCGCGGGGCGCGGCAGCCGGAGACGATCTCGCACGAACAGGGAGCCTAACTCCGCACGCGTCGCGCGCGTAGCCTGGCTGCCCGTCCGCCCAGCCTGCGCAGCCGGAACAGCTCCAGAGCGCGGCCGATTCCGTGGCCGTACAGGGCCCTGACCTCGTTGGGTTGGGCCTGCTCCAGGAACTCCTCGACCTCGTTCTCCTGGACCGCGACGTGCTTGAGGCGGCTTTCCACCCGCTCCATGAAGAGAGCGAAGAACATGATCACCAGTGGGACCAGAATCACGAACCACGCGGTCATGACGCACATCCACTACGGAAAGTAAGCATCGACTCCAGATCCTCGCTCCTCGCGGCACACGGTGCGCCGAGGTGGTGCTCTGGCGTGTCGGCCGTCCACCGGCGGGTGCTCCCGCCCGGCTCGTCCGACGCGCCCGTAGGCTATCGGGGTGCCACCTGCCGTCACGAACGCCCCCCGCGAGGGCGCCGGTGAAAGCCGGCTCGCCTTGGTGAGACGCGCCCGGCGTATGAAGCGTTGCCTCGACGAGGTGTATCCCGACGCGAAAGCCGAGCTGGACTTCACGAATCCGCTGGAACTCCTGGTCGCGGTGGTGCTTTCCGCCCAGACCACCGACGTGCGGGTGAACCTGGTCACGCCCGCGTTGTTCAAGCGCTATCCCACGGCGGCCGCCTACGCGGGCGCCGATCGCACCGAACTCGAGGAGTTCCTGAGGCCCACCGGGTTTTTCAGGGCCAAGGCCAACTCGGTGATGGGCCTCGGCGCGGCGCTCGTGGAGCGCTTCGACGGCGAGGTGCCCAAGAAGCTCGACGACCTCGTCACACTCCCCGGTGTGGGGCGCAAAACGGCCAACGTCGTGCTCGGCAACGCGTTCGGCGTGCCGGGAATCACTGTGGACACCCACTTCGGCCGCCTCGTGCGCCGCTGGGGCTGGACCGCCGAGGAAGACCCGGTGAAGGTCGAGCACGCGGTGGGGGAGCTGATCCCCCGCAAGGAGTGGACGATGCTCTCGCACCGCGTGATCTTCCACGGCCGCCGCGTGTGCCACGCGCGCAAGCCGGCGTGCGGCGCGTGCCCGCTGAAGAAGGACTGCCCGTCCTACGGACTGGGACCCACGGAGTTCGAGGTCGCCGCGAAGCTCGTCAAGGGCGAGGAGCGTGAGCACATCCTCGAGCTGGCGGCGCGAGGGTGACAACGGTCACCAAGTGGGCACTCGGCGTCGCGGTCCTGGTGGTCGCGGTGCTGGTCGCCGTGCTCACCACGCGCGGCGGCTCGAAGGACGCGCCCGCCGCGACGGGTGATCTCACCGCCGCCCGCGCGCAGGCCGCGTTGAACGCGTGCCCGCCACCGGCCGCTACGGAGGTCGCGCAGCTGTCCGGCATCCAGGCCGACTGCCTCGGCGACGGCTCGCGCGTCGACGTCGGCAAGGTCCTCGCCGGCGGCCCGACGCTGGTGAACGTGTGGGCGTCGTGGTGCACACCGTGCCGCACCGAGCTGCCGGTGCTGCAGAAGTACGCCACCGAACCCGGCGCCGTGCGCGTGGTCGGGGTGCAGGTGGCCAGCCCCGCGGCCGACGGGCTCGGCCTGCTGCGGACCCTCGGCGTGCACCTGCCCTCGGTCTACGACGGCGGCGGCTCGACCGGACCGATCCGCACCGCCCTCAAGGTGCCCTCGAACTTGCCCGCGTCCTACCTCGTGACCCCCGACGGTCAGGTGCGCTTCATCTCCAATCCCCGCTTGTTCGACAGCACCGACCAGGTGCGCGCAGCCGTGAAGGACTTCTCATGACCGGTCCCCTCGTCGAGCCCGAAGCCGTGCCGGAGTGGCTGCGGCCGCTGGTGAAGGTGTCCGGGGAGGTCGACAGCCGCGCGTTCAGCCGCTTCACCGTCGACGACTCGCTCACACGCTCGGCCGCCGTGCTGATCCTCTTCGGCGAACGCGCCGACGGTCCCGACGTGCTGCTGCAGCGCCGCGCCGACACGCTCGGCTCCCACGCGGGCCAGGTCGCGTTCCCGGGCGGCGGCGCGGAGGACGGCGACGGCGGGCCCGTCGGCACGGCCCTGCGCGAGGCCGAGGAGGAGACGGGCGTGGACCCGTCGGGGATCCTGCCCGTCGCGATCCTGCCGGAGCTGCCCGTGCCGGTGTCGCGCTTCGCCGTGACGCCCGTGCTCGCGTACTGGCACACGCCCTCGCCCGTGCACGCCGTGGATCCCGGCGAGACGGCCGCCGTCGCGCGCGTCGCGCTCGCGGACCTCGCCGATCCGGCCAACCGCTTCCGCGTGCGGATGCGCGGCCGCTCGTGGACGGGCCCGGCGTTCGACGTCGAGGGTCTGTTCGTGTGGGGCTTCACCGCGGGGCTGCTGTCGGCGCTGCTTTCACTCGGTGGCTGGGAGCGCGAGTGGGACACCGGCGACGTGCGCGACCTTGACGTAGCGTTGGCCGAACACCGGGCCCGGAACGCGGCGCGGGGAGAGGCGAACGAGGAGTGACGGCGTGAACTGGGTCGATGTCCTCGTGCTGGTGCTGGCGGTGCTGGCGGCTGTCTCGGGGGCGTTCCAGGGCGTGATCGTCGCGCTGCCCGCGCTGATCGGCGTCGCCATCGGGGCGGTGCTCGGCGTGAAGCTGGCGCCGTTCGTGATCGAGCTGTTCGACAGTCCCGTCGCGAAGGTGGCCTTCGCGCTCGCCGTGGTCGTGTTCCTCGTGGTGCTCGGCGAGACGCTCGGGGTGTGGATCGGGCGCAAGCTGCGCCAGAAGATCAACCCGGACAAGCTGTCCGGAGTGGACAAGACGCTGGGCGCGATCGTCCAGGCCGCAGCGGTTTTCGTGGTGGCCTGGCTGGTGGCGAACCCGCTCACCACCGTGTCGGCCATCCCGGGGCTCGCGAAGTCGATCAACTCGTCGGTGGTGCTGGGCGAGGTCAACGACCTGATGCCGGCCGAGGCCCAGGGCCTGCCGAGCGACCTGCGCAAGCTGCTCGACGCCTCGGGCTTCCCGTCGGCGCTCTCGCCGTTCGAGAAGGCGCCGGCCGCCGACGCCGCGCCGCCGGACACGTCGATGAACATCACCGCGGTCGCGCGGCGGGTGCACCCGAGCGTGGTGAAGATCCGCGGCAACGCGCCGTCGTGCTCGAAATCGCTGGAGGGCAGTGGTTTCGTGATCGCGCCGCAGCGCGTGATGACCAACGCGCACGTGGTCGCGGGCACCGACGAGGTCGGCATCGAGTCCACGCGCGGCGACTACCGGGCGCGCGTCGTGTACTTCAACCCCGAGGTCGACATCGCCGTGCTGGCGGTGCCGGGCCTGTCCGCGCCCGCGCTGCCGTTCGCCCAGGAAACCGCGCGCGCCGGCGACAACGCCATCGTGCTCGGCTACCCGCTCGACGGCCCGTACACCTCCACCGCCGCCCGCGTGCGCGGCCGCATCAACCTGCGCGGCCCGGACATCTACGACGCCAACACCGTGCAGCGCGACGTCTTCACCATCCGCGCCGGCATCCGCAGCGGCAACTCCGGCGGCCCCATGATCACCCCCGACGGCGACGTCATCGGCGTCGTCTTCGGCGCGGCGGTGGAAGACCCGGACACCGGCTTCACCCTGACCGCGGAACAGGTCCGCGCCGAGGTCGCCGCGGCGCCGTCCCAGACGACGAACGTGAGCACGGGCGCCTGCGCGAGCTGAGCCAGCTCACGAAGTCTGAACAAACCGTGGGCAGTTGACACCTGACACGAGGTGGGAACGGGCATCATCGACGACTTGACTTCCGAGCCGCTGGAGCTGCCGCAGCCGGTGGTCGACCGGACGCGCGCGATGGCGCCCCGGTCCTCGGTGCCGGCGGCGAGCCTTCCCTGGGAACGCGTGCTCGACGAGTCCGAGGCGCGCCTGGTGGTCCTGCGCTCGGAGCAGGTGTGGCGGGAGCACCTGCCCCTTGAGATCACCGCCTTCACCGCGGGTGCGTCGGAGGAGTTCCGGTTCTTTCCGGACCGGTTTTCGGACCACGATGACCGAGGCTTGGTGTCGTGTTCCACGACGGCCGCCTCGCCGCCACTGTGCGGCCGCCGGGGTATCCGCGACGGCGCGATCGTGGCCTGTCGGCGCGGTTCCCGGTGGCGACCCCGATCGGCGGCGGCAGTAGCGGGGCGCGCGGGAAATGGCGCAGTTCGCAGCTCGTAGACGAGTGGCCGTTGCCCGCCGGATCCGCGGTCACCGTGATCTTCGACTGGCCCGCTCGAAACACCAGCGAACGCCGAGCGTCCTACGATCTCGAAGAGCTCAGGTCGGCGCAGCGCCGCGTGGTTGACCTGTTCCCGGCGAACTGAGCCAGCTCACGAAATCCGCTCAGCTCACGAAGTCCACAACGGACTTCGTGACGCGGTCCGGCTCCTCCAGGTGCGGGAAGTGCCCGACGCCGGGCCAGACGCGAGGCTCGCCGTGGGGTCCGGCCCAGTGCACGGAAGCGCGCGCGGTTTCCGGGACGATGCAGGTGTCGACGGCGCCGTGCAGTTGCAGGACGGGGGCGGTGACGCGTTTGCCCACGGCGTCGGTGAAGCGGCGGCCCTCGCCGCGGAACTGGGCGCGGAAGGCCCAGCGGTAGTACTCCAGCGCGGAGTGCGCGACGCCCGGGATCAGCATCGCCTGGCGGAAGTGGTCGACGGTGCCGGTGAAGTCCGAAGAGGACCGCCAGACCGGGCCGGACCAGCTGTGGAACAACGACTCCACGTTCGCAGCGCCGTCGCGTACCAGCCACTTCTCCGGCGCCATCGGCACCTGGAAGCGGAACAGGTGCCCGACCGCGCGGGCTTGGCGGCGGGGCGAACGCAGCACGGCGGACTTCAGTGCGAGCGGGTGCGCGGCGCCGACGGCCGTCACGGAGGACACGAGCCGGGGGTGCAGGGAGGCGACCGTCCAGGCGAGCATGCCGCCCCAGGCGTGGCCGACGAGGTGCGCGCGGCGGGCGCCGAGGGCCTTGACCAGGCCGCCGACGTCGCCGGCGAGCGTCCACGCGTCGTAGCCGCGCGGGGGTTTGTCGGAGTCGCCATAGCCGCGCAGGTCGACGGCGACGGCGCGGAAACCGGCGTCCGCGAGGCCGCGCAGCTGGTGGTGCCACGTCCACCAGAACTCGCCGAAGCCGTGCAGCAGCAGGACCAGTGGTCCGTCGCCGAGCTCGGCGACGTGCAGGCGGATGCCGTTGGCCGAGACGTCGCGGTGCGTCCACGGACCGTCGATCCGGACGATCGACGGGTCGGGCGTGAGCTGCACTGCGGGCTCCGCTTCAGCCGGTACTGTGCCGATCGTTACCAATCCAACCACAGCCACGGCCGAATGACTTCGTAGCAACGGTTACGGGCCGGCGTGCTTTCGGCCGGATTGGTAACTCAGCCTGGGCGCGGTCCCGCGTCAGGGACGCGTCGCGGGCAGGTCGTCTTCGGCGGCGCGACGCGGCTTGAGGGCCGCGGCCGTCTCCTTGACGCTGTCGATCGTGCGCTCCGGCGCCTTCAGCTTCTTCACCTTGCGCCAGCCGAGGAACGCCGTGACGGCGGTGGTCAGCAGCATCAGGCCGAACACGGTGAGGAACGCCGGCCAGCGGACGCCCCACCAGTCCGACAGGATCTCCGCGATGAACAGGAACAGGAAGTACGAGCTGTAGAGCCCCACGGCGAGCGCGATGAGGAAGTAAACGGCTCCCTTGAGCCCCTTCTTCATCTCGCCGACCAGCTCCGACTTCGCCAGCTCGACCTCGGCCCTGACCAGCGTCGACAGGTGCTGGGTGGCGTCGCCGACGAGTTTGCCGATGGACTGTTCCGCCGCCGCGGCCTCCTCGTCGCTCGACAGGGGCAGGTAGGGCACGGCCCCCACGCCGTCGGGGCCGGTGCGTTCGTGTTTGGGGCTGGTCACCGGGTCATCGTGCCACGTACCCGTTCCCTGGGCGCGGCGGACCGTCGGGAGTGTCGGGATCGGATCCGCGAGCGTGCGCCCGGCTGCGCCGCAACAGCAGCGCGGCGGACGCCAGCGAGGCGATGGCCGAGGCGATCAGCACCGCCGCTTTCGCGAGGTCGCTCGCCGCGCCGTCGAGCGCGAGGTCGGAGATCAGCAGGCTCACCGTGAAGCCGACACCGCCGAGCAGCGCCAGCGCCGAGAGATCACGCCAGCCCGTGCCGGTGGGTTTTTCCGCGACGCCCAGCTTAACCGCCAGCACGCTCGCGCCGAGGATGCCGACGAACTTGCCCACGACCAGTCCCAACAGGACAGCCAGCGGCAACGCGGTGGTGAAGACCTGGCTCAACGCGTGCCCGCTCACCGAGATCCCCGCGGCGAACAGTGCGAACACCGGCACCGCGACCGCCGCCGACCACGGCTGCAGCCGGTGCTCCAGCCGCAGCGCCGGCGCCTCGTCCTCGCCTTCGTCGGGCTTCACGCGCGTGGCCAGCCCGAGCGCGACGCCGGCGATGGTCGCGTGGATGCCCGTCGTGTGCACCGCGACCCAGGTGACCACCGCGAGTGGCACGTACAACCAGGCTGTGCGCACGCGTTTGTGCTGCAGGAACCAGTACAGCGCCAGCGCCACCACGGCGACGGCCGCGGCCACGAGGTCGAACCCGGTGGTGAAGACGATCGCGATCACGAGGATCGCGCCGAGGTCGTCGACCACCGCGAGCGAAAGCAGGAAGACCCGCGCGCTGCTCGGCAGGTTCGACGCCGTCAGCGCGAGCACGCCGAGCGCGAACGCGATGTCCGTGGCCACCGGGATCGCCCACGCGCGGTCGATCCCCGGCGTACCCCAGGCGACCGCCAGCGCGACCAGCGCCGGTACGACCATCCCGCCGACGGCCGCGATCACCGGCAGCACCGCCTGCTTGAACCGCGACAGCTCACCCACCACGAGCTCGCGCTTGAGCTCCAGCCCGGCGACGAAGAAGAACAACGCGAGCAGCCCGTCTTTCGCCCAGTCGCCGATCGACAGGTTCAGGTGCAGGAACTCGGGGCCGATGTGGAAGTCGCGCACGGCCCGGTAGACGTCACCTGCCGGCGAGTTGGCCCAGATCAGCGCGACGGCCGTGGCGCCCAGCAGGATGATCCCGCCGGTCGTCTCCGTACGCAGGTAGCGGGCGAACTCGGCGGCGGCGCGGGCCGGGCGGGAAGCGGTCACGGGCAGAACCCTCCAGGGGTCGGCAACGAACACAGACTCTTGCCGACCAGGCTTCCCGGCGCACCTTTGATCTCATCTTAATGAACGCGAAGCGCTCGTGAGGGCCCTCGATGACGCTTCCCACACCCACTCCGGTGTTCGTTTCACCCATTTGCCTTCTAGCATGCGAATCGGAAACGACAACGTTGTCTAGGACAAGGACGAGACAGTTGTGAGTACCTCTACCGAGGCCCAGCACGACACGAGGTTCTTCGGGCACCCACGAGGGCTGGCGAACCTCTTCGGCGTGGAGATGTGGGAGCGGTTCTCCTACTACGGGATGCTCGGCATCCTCGCCATCTACCTGTACTACAAGGCCGACCAGGGCGGACTCGGCATCGACCAGGGCGACGCGCTCGGCGTGGTCGGCGCGTACGGCGGCACGGTCTACCTCGCCACCGTGATCGGCGCGTGGGTGGCCGACCGCCTGCTCGGCTCCGAGCGCACGCTGTTCTACAGCGCCGTGCTGGTGATGATCGGCCACATCGCGCTGGCGCTGCTGCCGGGCCTGACCGGTATCGGCGTGGGCCTCGCGTGCGTCGCGATCGGCTCCGGCGGCCTCAAGGCCAACGCCACTGCCGTGGTCGGCACGCTCTACGCCGAGGGTGACGAGCGCCGCGACGCCGGCTTCACGATCTTCTACATGGGCATCAACCTGGGCGGCTTCATCGGCCCGCTGCTCACCGGGCTGGCGCAGTCGGAGGTCGGCTTCCACCTGGGCTTCGGCCTCGCCGCGATCGGCATGGCGCTCGGCCTGATCCAGTACACGCTCGGCCGCAAGAACCTGGGCGCGAAGGCGTCGGAGATCCCGAACCCGCTGCTGCCTTCGCAGCGCTGGATGGCGATCGGTGTCGCCGTGGTGATCGTGGTGGCGGTGGCTGCGCTGATCATGTCCGGGGTGGTCGGGCCGTCGAACCTGGCCGACGTGGTCGTGTACGTGGTCGTCGCGATCTCGGTGGTGTACTTCGTGGTCATCCTGACGAGCAAGAAGATCACGTCCGACGAGCGCAGCCGCGTGTTCTCGTTCATCCCGATGTACATCGCGAGCGCCGCGTTCTTCTCGCTGTACCAGCAGCAGTCCACGGTCGTCTCGGTCTACAGCGACCAGCGCCTGGACCGGAGCCTGTTCGGCTGGGACATGCCGGTGTCGTGGGTCAACTCGATCAACCCGGTGTTCATCATCATCTTCGCGCCGATCGTCGCCGCGATCTGGACGAAGCTCGGGCCGAGGCAGCCGTCGACGCCGATGAAGTTCGTGCTCGGCACGGTGCTCATGGGCCTGGCGTTCCTGCTGTTCCTGCCGATGACCGGCACCGGCGTGAACGGCAGCCCGCTGATCGCCTTGGCCGGCATCCTGCTGGTGTTCACGATCGCGGAGCTGATGCTGTCGCCGGTCGGGCTGTCGCTGTCGACGAAGCTCGCGCCGAAGGCGTTCCGCACGCAGATGGTGGCGCTGAACTTCCTGTCGGTCTCGCTGGGCACCGCGATGTCGGGCAAGCTCGCCGAGTCCTACGACGTGCACGACGAGACGCCGTACTTCAGCATCATCGGCGGCGTGGCCATCGCGATCGGCCTCATCCTGCTGGCCCTGATCCCGTTCATCCGGCGGCTGATGAAGGGCGTGCACTAGCCCTTAGGCGATGGTGGTGCCGAACAGCACTCCCACGAAATAGGTGACGAGCATGGTGAGGGCGCCGACGCCCACGTTGCGCGCGATCGCGCGCCCCACCTGCGCGTTGCCCAGGCGGGCGCTCACGAAGCCGGTGAGGGTGAGGCCCACGACCACGGCCAGCGCGCACGCCCACACGCGCACCGAGACGGCCGTCCAGGCGATGGCCAGCAGCGGCAGCAGCGCGCCGACGGAAAACGCGATCAGCGAAGCCCAGGCCGCCTGCCAGGGGTTGGTGAGGTTGTCCGGGTCGATGCCCAGCTCGGCCTCCGCGTGGGCGTGGAACGCGTCCTTGCGGGTCAGCTCGCGCGCGACCTGCGCGGCGAGCTCTTGGGAGAGGCCCTTGCCCTCGTAGATCTCGGCCAGCTCGCGTTCCTCGGCCTCGGGCATCGTTTTCAGCTCTTGCTTCTCGAGCTGCAGCAACGCGCGTTCGGTGTCGCGCTGCGTGCTCACGCTCACGTATTCCCCGCCGGCCATCGAAAACGCGCCGGCCACCAGTCCGGCAATTCCGGCGGTGAGGATCGCGGTGCTGTTCGTGGTCGCGCCCGCGACGCCCACCACGATGCCCGCGACGGACACGATCCCGTCGTTGGCCCCGAGAACCCCGGCGCGCAGCCAGTTCAGCTTGCCGCCGACGTCCTCGTGGGGCTCGTGGGAGTGGGAATCAGTCGCGTCCACTGTTTCGGTCACGGGAATAGTGAAACACGGAATTGGGGTGAGCGCCTCTGTCTTGTCGGCGACATTAAGGAAGGGTTTCCTTATTTAATTGTGCCTAGCCTTTGACTGTCAACCGATCGGCGTCGGCAGCTGCTCCGTGTTCTTGGTCCAGGTGACGCCGTGCACCTCCCGCGGCCTTGCGCCCGGCTGTGCATACATGAGGTATATCTACTCAATGAGTACAGACTTCACCACGGCCGCGTCCGTCGGCCGCCGATCGTCGCGCCGCGTGTTCGCGGCCGGCCTGTCCCCGGAGCCGCACTTCTTCGGCGATGGTTCGGCGGGTTCGGCCCGAATCGCAATCCGTCGGCCGGTCACGTTCGCAGTTGTCCTGTGGCCGGCCTTCGCGGCCGCGGACACTGTCGCTGTTTCGCCGTACCTCGCGGGGTGGCCGAGTTCAGTGCGACTGCTGCCGTTGCGACACCATCCACCCAGCGATCGCGGTCACCGACGCCTCCGGCCCGGACGACCACACCTCGCAGCCCCAGCGCGCACACGACCTCGACCGGCCGGCACACAGCCCCCGCCCTCCCGAGGGGGGCGTCCCCAAGTCCATTCTACCGGCCGCCCCCGACAGAATCCGTTGAATGCGCTGGTAGGGGCTCAGTTGTCCACAACTCGGTCTGGGTGTGGACAACTTCGATGTTTGCCGCCCGGGGCTGTGCGCGGCCCGACCGTGTGGCGCCGGCCGGATCGGCCGGGCGCCGGCGGGGGGTGTCGGTGTCGAACGGCACCTGGCTCGCCGTGGCGGCGTGCCTCGCGGTGGCGGCTGTGGTCAGCTTTGTCGGTGTGACATGGCCTTGGAAGGCGGCGGAATGAACGAGTGGCTCGAAGTGTCCACTGTGGAAGGACAACGGCTCACCGGCGGCACCGCCTTCGTCCGCGAGCGAGAGCGCGCGACGCACGGGCTGGTGTACGAGATCCGCTACGCCGCCGGTGTCGGGTCGCCGGTGCACAGCCACGACCACGACAGCGTCATCTACGTGCTGGAAGGACGGCTGACCGGTGTGGTCGAGGGGACCACCGCCGAACTCGGCCCTGGCGACACCGCCGTCCACCCCCGCGGAGTCGAGCACCAGGTGACGGCCATTGTGGACAGTCGCTGGCTCGAGTTCAAAGCGCCGCTGCCGGAAAACCCGCCGCTGGCGTGAAAAAGCCCGGCACCCCTGGGATGCCGGGCTTCCTCGGGAAAAGGCTCAGGCGTCGAGCTCCGCCAGGGCCGCCTTGGCGGCTTCCAGCTCGGCCTCGAGCTGCGCGACCTTCGCGGCCTGCGCCTCGCGGGCCTGGTTGATGACCTCGTCGATCGGGCCCGACAGGTCGGCGTGCAGCTCCTTCGCCGCGCGCGAGACGGCGGCGGCCGGGATCTCGAGGCCCTTCGCGACCCACTTGCTGCCGTTCTTCAGCTCGGCCTGCCACTCGCCGTCGGCCGTGCCGGTGACGGTGAGGATGAGTTCCACCGTGCGGGTCTTCTTCGCGGTGGACGCCGCCGCGGCCTTCGGGCGGCCGCGCTTCGGCTTCGGCGCCTCTTCGGCGGCCGGGGCGGCCGCGTCCGAACCGGAAGGCGACGCAGGTGAGGCAGTGGTCTCGGTGGGCTCGGTGACCTCCGGGGCGTCGGCGGCCTGGGCCGAGGCGGTGGTTGCCTCAGTCGTCGCCGCTTCGGCCGCGGTGTCCTCGTCGTGCGTCAAGGCTTCCACGGTCATTCGTGTCGTCTCCTTGCCCGGATCTGGGGTGGGTACAGCGGCACATCTTAGAACATGCGTTCGATGTCCGCCATTCGGGGTAGTCACGCAGGAAGGGGCCCTCCCTTGGCCGGGAGAGCCCCTTCCTGCGCAGCTGCGGACTCTACTCTTCCTTGCCCGACTGCAGACCGGAGGAGATCAGGTCCATCACCGACGAGTCGGCGAGCGTCGTGACGTCACCGATCGCCCGGTTCTCCGCGACGTCGCGCAGCAGGCGGCGCATGATCTTGCCCGAGCGCGTCTTCGGCAGCTCCGGCACGACCATGATCTGGCGCGGCTTCGCGATCGGGCCGATCTCCTTCGCGACGTGGTTGCGCAGCTCCTGCACGGCCTCGTCACCACCGTCGACCGCGTTGCCCCGCAGGATCACGAACGCCACGATGCCCTGCCCGGTCGTCGGGTCGGACGCGCCGACCACGGCCGCCTCGGCCACCGTCGGGTGCGAGACCAGCGCCGACTCGACCTCGGTGGTCGAGATGCGGTGGCCCGACACGTTCATCACGTCGTCGACGCGGCCGAGCAGCCAGATGTCACCGTCGGCGTCGTACTTGGCGCCGTCGCCGGCGAAGTAGAAGCCCTGGTCGGCGAAGCGCGACCAGTACGTCTCGCGGAAGCGCTCCTCGTCACCCCACACGCCGCGCAGCATGCCCGGCCACGGCTTGTCGAGCACGAGGTAGCCGCCGCCACCGTGCGGAACCTCGTTGCCCTGGTCGTCCACGACCTTCGCCGAGATGCCCGGCAGCGCGCGCTGCGCCGAACCCGGCTTGGTCGACGTGACGCCCGGCAGCGGCGAGATCATGATCCCGCCGGTCTCGGTCTGCCACCAGGTGTCGACGATCGGCGCCTTGCTCGCGCCGATGGTCTCGCGGTACCAGATCCACGCCTCGGGGTTGATCGGCTCGCCGACGCTGCCGAGTACGCGCAGCGACGTGAGGTCGTACTTCGCCGGGATCTCCGCGCCCCACTTCATGAACGTGCGGATCAGCGTCGGCGCGGTGTAGTAGATGGAGACCTTGTACTTCTGCACGATCTCCCAGTGCCGGCCCTCGTGCGGGGTGTTCGGCGTGCCTTCGTACACGACCTGCGTGACGCGGTTGGCCAGCGGCCCGTAGACGATGTAGCTGTGGCCGGTGATCCAGCCGATGTCGGCCGTGCACCAGTACACGTCCTCGCCCGGCTTGTGGTCGAACACGTTGTGGTGCGTGTACGCGGCCTGCGTGAGGTAGCCGCCGGAGGTGTGCAGGATGCCCTTCGGCTTCCCGGTGGTGCCGGAGGTGTAGAGGATGAACAGCGGGTGCTCGCTGTCGAACGCCTCGGGCGTGTGCTCGGCCGGCTGACCGTCGACGAGCTCGTGCCACCACAGGTCGCGCCCGTCGGTCCACGGCACCTCGGCCGCGAGGTCGCTGCCGGTGCGGCGGACCACGATGACCTTCTCCACGGTCTCGGCGCCCTCGAGCGCCTCGTCCACATTGGCCTTCATCGCGGCGGCCTTGCCGCGGCGGTACTGGCCGTCGGAGGTGATCACGATCTTCGCCGCCGCGTCGTCTACGCGGGCGCGCAGCGCGTGCGGCGAGAAGCCGCCGAAGACCACGCTGTGCAGCGCGCCGATGCGGGCGCACGCGAGCATGGCGAAGATCGCTTCGGGCACCATCTGCAGCTGGATCGCCACGACGTCGCCGGCGGTCACGCCGAGCGAGGTCAGCGCGTTGGCGGCCTTGGAGACCTCGTCCTTCAGCTGCGCGTAGGTGATGTCACGGGTGTCGCCGGGCTCGCCGACCCAGTGGATGGCGACCTGGTCGCCGTGGCCGGACTCGACGTGCCGGTCGACGCAGTTGTAGGCGACGTTCAGCTTGCCGCCGACGAACCACTTCGCGAACGGCGCATTGGTCCAGTCCAGTACCTGGGTCCACTTCGTGTCCCAGCTCAGGCGCTCGGCCTGCTCGGCCCAGAACTGCTCCCGGTCCGCGTCCGCCTTCTCGTACGTGTCGGCCTTGGCGTTGGCCTGAGCGGCGAACTCGTCGCTCGGTGGGAAGGTGCGGCTCTCGGTGAGCAGGTTGTCCAGCGCTGGGGACTGCTCGGTCATGGTGCAAGGCCTCCTGTAGTGCGAACCCGCGGCTCACGGCACGCTAGCGACGTTAGTCCGCCCAGGACAAGGATGCAGCCGTGTGGGCGCGCCCTCAGGTGAGGCGGGCCAGCAGCCGGGCGCGTGCGCCGGGCCATTCAGCTTCCGTCATCGAGTACACCACCGTGTCGCGCGAGCTGCCGTCCGGACGGATCCGGTGGGCCCGCAGAACGCCCTCGCGCAGCGCGCCGAGCCGCTCGATGGCGCGTTGTGAACGCAGGTTGCGGCTGTCGGTCTCCCACGCCACGCGCTGGGCTCCGAGCACCTCGAACGCGTTGCGCAGCAACAGGAACTTGGCCTCGGTGTTGAGCCCGGTGCGCTGCCAGCGTGGGCTGATCCAGGTGTGCCCGATCGAGAGGATCCGGTGCTTCGCCGCAATCTGGTAGTACGACGTGGTGCCGGCGACCAGCCCCGTGGCGACGTCGATCTGCGCCCACGCGCGGCGATCGGGATCGGCCGTGGCGGCCTCGACGAAACGCTCGGCGTCGGCCGGCGTCTCGAACCGCCGGACGCTCAACCAGGCCCAGATCGCGGGATCCTGCCCGGCCTCGAAGAGGCCCTTCACGTGGTCCGGGCCGAGGGGCTCGAGGCGCACGTGGGTGCCGGACAGGGTCGGGTGATCGTTCCAGTCGCTCACGAACCCCAAGCTACGACGCCAAGTGGTCGTGCCCGATAGCCAGTTCCCGATCATTTCTCCAGTCCACTTCCCGGTTGCTTATGCTCGCTGGAACACCGAGGAGAGGCATGGGCATGGCTGAAGACGGCGCGGCGCGGGAAGAGCTCACCTGGGAGTTGTTCGGCACCGCCAGCAGGGAGCTCGCCGAGCAGGTCGCCGGCGACGGCTTCGCGCCCGACCTCATCCTCTCCATCGCCCGCGGCGGGCTCTTCGTCGCCGGCGCGCTGGGCTACGCGCTGGACGTGAAGAACCTGCACGTGATGAACGTGGAGTTCTACACCGGCGTCGACCAGCGCCTCGACCTGCCGGTGATGCTGCCGCCGGTGCCCAACGTCGTGGACCTGAGCAACAAGAAGGTGCTCGTCGCCGACGACGTGGCCGACACCGGCGCCACCCTCAAGCTCGTGCGCGACTTCTGCGCCGACCACGTGGCCGACGTGCGCTGCGCCGTGATCTACGAGAAGCCGCATTCCACGGTGACCAGCGAGTACGTGTGGCGCCGCACCGATCGCTGGATCAACTTCCCGTGGTCGGTCCTGCCGCCGGTCGTCAAGCGCGCCGGGCAGGTGCTCGACGCATGAGCGACCCGCTCAAGCCGCTGCTGGAGCTCGACGGCGTCGCCGCCGCGGCCAAGGCGGCGCAGGACGCGGTGTTCGCCGTGCACCGCCTGCCCGCCAACCTGCGCGGCGGCGCGGAGACGGCCGCCGAGGCCTCGGTGCGCGCGGCCCGGGCGTCCGCCGGCATCGACGGCGCGAACCCCGAACTGCCTGCCGACGGCGCGGTCGCCGACCCGCTGCTCGCCGGCGCCCTGCGCGTGGCCGAGTCGCTGGAACCGCTCCTGCCCACCTGGCGGCGCGCGCCGTTGCAGGCGCTGGCCCGCCTCCACGTCCTGGCCGCGGCCGACATCGTCGAGGATCCCGACGCACTCGGCCGGCCCCTCGCCGGTGGCGAACGCCTGGAGCTGCTGGCCCAGCTCGTCACGGGGGCGACGTCCGTGCCCGGGCCGGTCCTCACGGCCGTCGTGCACGGCGAGCTCCTGGCCCTGCGCCCGTTCGGCTCGGCCGACGGTGTCGTCGCCCGCGCGGCGGCGCGCCTGTCGATGATCGCGACGGGCCTGGACCCGAAAGCCCTGACCGTGCCGGAGGTGGCGTTCTTCCGGCGCGTGCCGAAGTACGTCGAGCTGGCTGCGGGCTTCGCCGCCGGATCCGTCGACGGGGTCCGGGAGTGGCTGCTGTTCTGCTGTGAGGCGTTCGAATCGGGCGCGCGGGAGGCGCGCAGCATTTCGTCTGCCGCCGGATAGGGGTGTGGTCCGGCCACACTGGATCTTGCCGCGCTGTGGTGGCCGGACACATGGTCGGCGAGGTGGGCGAGACCTAACCTCGTAGCCCATGACCAGTGGGGTACGTCACAGCTCGCCCGGCACGCTCGATGGCCGCGTTGCCCTGGTGACCGGCGGCGCCAGCGGAATCGGGCTCGCCTGTGCCCGGGCGTTGGCCGCTGCCGGCGCGAAGGTGCACGTCGCCGACCTCGACGCGCGCGGTGCCGAAGCCGCCGCGGCGGAGATCGGCGGCTGGGCGCACGTCGGTGACCTCACCGATCCCGCGGTGATCGACGCGTTGCCGGACGAGCTGGACGTGCTCGTGAACAACGCCGGGTTCCAGCACGTGGCCGCGCTGCCCGAGTTCCCGCCCGAGCAGTTCGCGCGGATCCAGGCGCTGATGGTGACGGCGCCGTTCCTGCTGATCCGCCGGTCGCTGCCGGCGATGTACGCGCGTGGCTGGGGCCGGATCGTCAACGTCTCCAGCGTCCACGGCCTGCGCGCCAGCCCGTTCAAAGCCGCGTACGTCACGGCGAAACACGCGCTCGAGGGACTGTCCAAAGTGGCCGCTCTCGAAGGTGCCGAGCACGGCGTGACGTCCAACTGCGTCAATCCCGGCTACGTCCGCACGCCGCTCGTCACCGGCCAGATCGACGCGCAGGCCGCCGAGCACGGCCTCGACGCCGACGAGGTCGTGGAGCAGGTGCTGCTGCGGCGCGCGGCCATCAAACGGCTCATCGAACCGGCGGACGTCGCCGACCTCGTGGTGTGGCTGTGCGGCGAGCACGCCGGGCACGTCACGGGCGCGTCGCTGCCCCTCGACGGCGGCTGGTCGGCCGCCTGAAACCCCGTCCCCACAACGAAGTGGAGTCTGCAGTGACAACACCAACCCGGGCCGGCCTGCTGCGCGTGGTCGGCGCGAGCCTGATCGGCACCACCGTGGAGTGGTACGACTTCTTCCTCTACACCTCGGCCGCTGCGCTCGTGTTCAACAAGCTGTTCTTCCCGAACGCCGACCCGCTCACCGGCACCCTGCTCGCGCTGCTGACCTACGCGGTCGGGTTCCTCGCCCGGCCCATCGGCGGGCTGGTGTTCGGCCACTTCGGCGACCGCATCGGGCGCAAGCGCCTGCTCGTGGTGAGCCTGGTGATGATGGGCGGCTCGACGTTCCTGATGGGCGTGCTGCCCACGTACGGCGCGGTCGGCGTCCTCGCCCCGATCCTGCTGACGCTGCTGCGGCTCGTGCAGGGTTTCGCGCTCGGCGGCGAGTGGGGCGGCGCGGTGCTGCTCGTGTCCGAGCACGGCGACGACCGGCGGCGCGGCTTCTGGGCATCGTGGCCGCAGACCGGCGTGCCGGCCGGGAACCTGCTGGCCACGGCCGTGCTGGCGATCCTCGCGGCGGTGCAGTCCGACGCGGCGTTCAACGCGTGGGGCTGGCGGATCCCGTTCCTGCTGTCCGGCGTGCTCGTGGCGATCGGGCTGTGGGTGCGGCTGGCGGTCGCGGAGTCGCCGGTGTTCCTGGCCGCGAAGGCCGCGGCGGGGGAGGAGGAAGCCACGCCGATCGTCGACGTGTTCCGCGGGCACCTGCGCGGGCTCGTCGTGACGTTCGGGGCGCGGCTGGCGGAGAACGTGTCGTACTACGTGATCACGGCGTTCATCCTCGTCTACGTGACGACCGGCCTCGGTCTGCCGAAGGCGACCGGGCTCACGGCCGTGCTGGTCGCGTCGGCCGTGCACTTCGTGACGATTCCCTTGTGGGGCTTGCTTTCCGACAAGATCGGGCGCAAGCCGGTGTACTTCTTCGGCGTGGTCGGGATGGCCGCGTGGGCGTTCGGGTTCTTCTGGCTGATGGACCTGCGCACAACGGGCGCGGTGATCGGCGCGGCGACCATCGGGCTCGTCGTGCACGGCGCGATGTACGGGCCCCAGGCCGCGTTCTTCGCCGAGCAGTTCCCGACGCGCGTGCGCTACACCGGTCTTTCGGTGGGTGGGCAGCTGTCGTCCATCGCGGCGGGCGCGATCGCGCCGATCATCGCCGTGGCGCTGTTCCAGGCGTACCACTCGACGGTGCCGGTTTCGGTCTACGTCGCCGCGATGTGCGTGCTGTCGGTGCTGGCCCTGCTCGGGGCGCGCGAGACGCGCGGCGAGTCGCTGGAGGAGGCTCCCGCCGAACGGCGCTCAGTGACAGCATGACCTGTGTGGATCCCTACCGCCGGTTGCTCGAGCTGCTCGCCGCCGGGGCGAGCAGCGAGCAGCTGGCGCACGCCGCGCGCGAGTCCGGCGCTGATGCGACCGAGCTGGCGCTGCGCGTCCGCGAGACCCTCACCGAGCACCAGCGGCGCGAAGCCGAGCTCACGGCGTTGTTCGACACCGCGAGCGACCTCGCGCGGCTGCGGGACCCGGACGCGGTGCTGCGCTCGATCGTGCGGCGGGCGCGGACCCTGCTCGGCGTCGACGTGTCGTACCTGAGCCTCAACGACGAGGCCGCGGGCAAGACCTACATCCGCGTCACGGACGGCTCGGTTTCCGCGTTGTTCCAGCAGATCGTGCTCGGGATGGGCGAGGGGCTGGGCGGGCTCGTGGCCCAGACCGCGCGGCCGTACGCGACGGCGGACTACTTCGCCGACGCCCGCTTCCGCCACACCTCGCCGATCGACACCGGCGTGCTGGAGGAGGGCCTCACGGCGATCCTCGGCGTGCCGCTGGCCATCGGCGGCAAGGTGCTCGGCGTGCTCTACGCGTCGGACCGCGCGCCGCGGGAGTTCTCGACGGCGGAGGTCGCGCTCCTGTCGTCGCTGGCCAACCACGCGGCGATCGCCCTGGACAACGCGCACCTGCTCGACGAGACGCGCCGCTCGGCCGCCGAGCTCAACGCCGTGAACGCGACCATGCGCCGCGCCGACGAAGCCCACGATCGCCTGATGGACCTCGTGCTCCGCGGCGGTGACCTGCCGGAAGTCGCCGCGGAGGTGGCCGGCGTGCTGCGGGGCGAGATCGCCGTCCACGACGCTTCCGGCGACTTGCTGGCAGGCTCCGCGCTGTCGTTCGACGCGCCGGCGGTGACTTCTTCGCGCGGCAGCGGGCGTGCCGAGTCCACATCGGACACTTGGGTGTGCGCGGTGCGGGCCGGCCAGGAGCTGCTGGGCAGTCTCACGCTGGCGGGCCGGCCTGAGCTGGCCGGCGCGGACCGGCGGTTGTTCGAGCGCGCGGCCGTGGTGACGGCGTTGCTGCTGATGCTGCGCCGGTCCGTGGCGCAGGCCGAGGACGAGGTGCGCGGCGAGCTGCTCACGGACCTGCTGACGGCGCCCGCGCGCAACCCGGCCTCGTTGACGGCTCGCGCGCGCCGGCTCGGTGTCGACTTGTCGGCGCCACACGTGGTGCTCGTCGCACACGCGCCGGGGATCTCCCGGCGTGGCCTCGCGTCGGCGTGCGCGCGGTACGGCGACCTGGTCGGTGTGCACGCGGAGCAGGTGGTCGCCCTCGCGCCCGACGGCGTCGGGGCGGCGAAGGTGGCGCGGGAGCTCCAGTCCGTTGTGGACTGTCCGGTGACGGTCGGTGCCGCCGGCCCCGCGAAGGGTCCCGCCGCGCTCGCGTCGGCCTATGCCGAGGCGGTCCGCTGCGTGAGCACGCTGCTCGCACTGGGCCGCGAAGGCGACGGCGCGGCGATGGCCGAGCTGGGCTTCCTCGGCGTGCTGCTGGGCCGCCACGCCGACCTGCCCGCCTACGTCACGGCCACGCTCGGCCCGGTCCTCGATTACGACGCCCGCCGCGGCACCGACCTCGTCGGCACGCTGCGTGCGTACTTCGCGGCCGGCGGAAACCTCGCGCGCGCCAAGGACGAGCTGCACGTCCACGTGAACACCGTGGTGCAGCGGCTCGACCGCGTCTCCGCGCTGCTGGGCGACGACTGGCGCGAGCCGGAACGCGCGCTGGAGATCCAGCTCGCGCTGCGCGTCGACCGGCTCAGTGATCGGTGAGGCGCGCCGACCACTTCTCCTCGATGCGCCCGAACCGCCACACCGCGAGCGCGACCAGCCACGTGACGATGAACAGCCCGACGATCGCGAACCCGACGTAGTCGAGGTCCACGTCGGCGATCGCGGCGAGCGGGCCGTGGGTGATGTCGAGCTTCTCGGCGAGGATCGACACCAGCTCGATCGTGCCGATGACCAGAGCGACGGCCACGGACAGCGCCGTGACGGTGATGTTGTAGTAGATCTTGCGGATGGGCCGCGAAAACGCCCAGCCGTAGGCGAAGTTCATGAACACGCCGTCGGCGGCGTCGAACAGGCTCATGCCCGCGGCGAAGAGCACGGGCAGCACGAGAATCGCGTACCAGGGCAGCGCGAACGCCGCCGCGCCGGCCGCGAGCACCAGCAGGCCGATCTCCGTGGCGGTGTCGAAGCCGAGTCCGAAGAGGACACCCACGGGGTAGATGTGCCACGGCTTGCGCACGGCCTTCGTCGCGCCGCGCAGCAGACGGTTCATGAAGCCGCGCTTGTCGAGCTGACGTTCCAGTGCGGCTTCGTCCAGCTCGCCACGGCGCATCTGCGCGAAGACCCGGATGATCCCGACGAGCGCGACGAGGTTGATGATCGCGATGAGGTAGAGGAATACGCCCGAGACGGACGTTCCGATGAGCCCGGTTGTCTCGTGCAGCGCCGACCCGTCGTCTTCGAGCTGGCCGGCGATCGCGCGAACGCCGAACGACAGCAGCAAACACAGGCCGAACACGATCGTCGAGTGCCCCAGCGAGAACCAGAACCCGACCGACAGCGGCCGCCGGCCCTCGGACATCAGCTTGCGCGTGGTGTTGTCGATCGCCGCGATGTGGTCGGCGTCGAACGCGTGGCGCATGCCCAGCGTGAACGCCGTGACCCCCAGCCCGATCCCGAACACACCCGACGCGCCCAGGTCGTAGTGGTGCGGCGCGATGAACAGCACCAGCACACCCCAGCCCACGAGGTTCAGCAGCAGGATCACCGCCGCCATCCCGGAGAGCGACCCCCACTCCCGCCTCGACAACGGCTGCCTCGCGCGGGTCGGTTCCTTCACCCCGGTCATCGAGAACCTGCCCCTTCGCTCGCAGACAACACCTGAGAGGTTAGGCAGGTGAACAGATGAACCGCAATAGTGTCTGCGTCGGCTCCGCCGCCGCGCGCGAGATCGCCTCGAGCCGGCGCGATCTCGCGGTCGTGGCCGGGTTTGCCGCCGGGCACGACGAAGAGCCCCACCGTTTTGGTGGGGCTCCTTGCCTCTGTATTCAGCCTGCGCGCAGGTGGAGCGAGTCGAGTGCCTTCCGCACGTGGCCACCGCTGGCCGTCAGCGCCGCCGCGGCGTGTTCGACGTCGGAGCCCGACAGCAGGTGCACGAGGGCCGTCTTGAGGTCGCCGCCGGCCTCGGTGAGGGCGTCGGAGCAGTCGGCCATGGTCAGGCCTGTGGCTTCCTGCAGGATGCGGATCGTGCGGCCGCGCAGCTTCGCGTTCGTGGCCCGCATGCTGACCATCAGGTTCGAGTAGGTCTTCCCCAGCTTGATCATCGTGGCCGTGGAGAACGCCGTGAGGATCAGCTTCTGAGCCGTGCCCGCCTTCATGCGGGTCGAGCCGGCGATCACCTCCGGGCCGGTGGCCACGGCGATGAGCACGTCGACGCCGTCCGGCTTCGCCGCCCGCGGGTTGGCCGAGACCAGCCCCGTGTGCGCGCCGAGCCGGCTCGACGCCTCGAGCGCGCCGAGCACGAACGGCGTGCGCCCGGAGGCGGCGAGGCCGAGCACGAAGTCGCCCGGCTGCACCACAGCAGCGAGCTCGGCCGCGCCGGCCTCGTCGTCGTCCTCGGCGTTCTCGACCGCCTGCCGCAGGGCCTTCTCACCGCCCGCGTGGTGCGCGACGAACAGGTCCGGCGGCACGTTGAACGTCGGCACCAGCTCGGCCGCGTCCAGCGTCGCCAGGCGGCCCGACGTGCCCGCCCCGACGTAGTGCACGCGGCCGCCGCCCCGCAGCGCTTCCACGGCGTAGTCGACCGCGCGCGCCAGCTGCGGCAGCACCGCGGCCACCGCGTCCGGCACCCGGCGGTCCTCGGCGTTGATGGCGCTGAGGATCCCCATGGTGGACATCAGGTCGATGTCCACCGTGCGGGGGTTTCGCTGCTCGGTCGGCGAATCGACGTGCACCGCCTGGGTGGGGACGGTCATCATGCGCCTCGTTTCTGAGTTCACTTACCGGTTTCCCGCGGACGGCGGCGACCGTCGGGCCTGACCCCGAGCCGGTGCGAGCCGACCGCGTCCCTCGTCGCGTCCAGCGCGTTGACGGAGGCGTCCATGTGCCGCTGTGCGACCCCGATGAACAGGCAGTCGATCACGGTGAGCTGCGCGATGCGGCTCGCCGTGGCTCCGGAACGGAAGGTGGTTTCCCGTGCGGCCGTGGTGAGCACGTGGTCGGCGACCTCCGTGATCGGCGAACGCGGGAAGTTCGTGACGGCGACGGTGACCGCGCCGTGCTCGCGGGCGACGCGCAGCGCCTCCACGGTGTCGGTGGTCGCGCCCGTGTGGGAGACGCCGATGGCGACGTCGCCGGGGCTGAGCACCGCGGCCGAGGTGAGCATGATGTGCGTGTCGGACCACGAGAAGCTCACGCGGCCGATGCGGTGCAGCTTCTGCTGCAGGTCGGCGGCCACGAACGCGCTCGCGCCCACGCCGTAGACGTCCACGCGGCCGGCGTCGGCCAAGAGGTCGATCACGCGCTGCATCGTCGCGACGTCGAGCTGGTCGGCCGTCTCCTCGACGGCGCGCGCGTCGGCGAAGCTGACCTTGCCGATCACGGCCGCGAGGTCGTCCTCCGGGCTGATCTCGCCACCGAGGTTGCGCGTGGTTCTGGCTTCGGTGCGCGCGGTGTCCGCGGCCAGCGCGATGCGCAGCTGCGGGTACCCGCCGACGCCGACGGCCTTGCAGAACCGCGTGACCGTGGTCTCGCTGGTGCTGGCGGCGAGGGCGACCTCGGTGATGCTCCGGCGCGCGACCGACGCGGGGTCTTCGAGCACGACCTTCGCCACCCGCTGCTCGGCGCGGGCGAGCCCGGGCAGCAGCGAGCGGATGCGGACCAGCGGGCTCGCATCGGCGTCACGCACAGTGGTCTGAGCTGGGGTTTGCTCGGACGGTGCCGGGATGGTTACGGAATCGGCATCGTCCACCGTCGGAAAGTTACTAACCGTTGGCATTTGCGACAAGGCTACCCACATCCTTCGGCAGGATCGCAACCCGTCCGTGTCTGCGGACTTCGTTTTGCGATTAATCGTTGACCAGAAAGTCGCTAACCAGGTCGACCTTGTTAACGAGGTCAAGCTAACGACTTGGCAACTTAGTGTCGCCCCGCAAAAGGCTTCGGATCGCTGAGTGGGAGGGCCAGTTCGGCGTTGTGCGACAGGCCGGTCACCGAGCGCTCAAAAACCACCCGGTAGCGGTGAGTGCCGACGGATTCCGCTCACCATCGAGAACTGCCCGGCCGCGTTCGGTGACTTTCACACCGTCGACAGAAACTCCGCGTCCGGTGTAACTCGCGTCTGTGTTGTAACGCCAGCGCAGGGTCGTAACGCTCGAGGCCGGTACTTCTGCCGTCACGCGCCACCAGGCACGGTGTCCGTGGCCTGAGAGCGACGTCACCTGTCCGGGGGGTGCGCCTGGTCCGTTCGCATGAACCGCGACTGGTTGCCAATTGACGCCGTCCGAGGACGATTCCAGCTGAAGTGGATCAGTCGGACCTTCCGTATCCACGAAGGCGTAGAAGGAGACCTGCAACGGGCCGCCGGATCGCGGTGTCAAGGGCTGCGTACTCAGCGTAGCCGTCGACTTGTCGCCGAGGCCGGCGAACCACGCGTCGTGGCCCTCCGCGGGCTTCACAGCCATGGCTTGGGCGAGCGAAGTGGCCCAGACCTGGCGGGCCGTGTTGATGGAACCCCAGTTGCGGCTGGGGTGCACTCGGTTGGTCAGCAACAACGCGAACGATCGCGATTCCGGGTCGATGACCAGCGTCGTGCCGGTGAATCCGGTGTGGCCCGCCGTCACCGGTGAGGAAAGCGCACCCATGTACCAGGGCTGGTCGAGCTCGAACCCGAGGCCGTGGGCGTCGTCGGGGAAGCGCTCGTTGTAGTTGGTCAGCATCGTCTCGACGGTGTCGGGACGCAGGATGCGCTTGCCCCGGTAGGTGCCGCCGTTGAGGATCGTCTGGCAGAGGATCGCCAGGTCGCTCGCGGTGGAGAACACGCCGGCGTGCCCGGCGACGCCGCCGAGCGACCAGGCGTTCTCGTCGTGCACCTGGCCGCGCACGAGCCCGCGCGGCGGGTTCGTCTCGAACTCCGTGGCCGCGACGCGGTCCAGTTTCGACGCGGGCGGGTTGTACCCGGTGTCGACCATGCCCAGCGGCGCGGTGATGCGGTCGTGCACCACCTTGTCCAGCGCCTGCCCGGTGAGCTTCTCGATGACGAAGCCGAGGGTGAGCATGTTGAGGTCGGAGTAGAGGTAGGTCGTGCCCGGCGCGTTCTTCAGCGGGCTGTCGAGCACGGCCTTGCGGCGCGACGGGATGTCCGGGTAGCCCTGCCACAGCGACGGCACGGGGTCGGCGTCGAAGCCCGACGTGTGCGTGAGCAGCTGCTCGATCGTCACGGCTTCCTTGCCGTTCACGCCGAACTCGGGCAGGTAGCGCACCACCGGCGCGTTGACGTCGAGTTTGCCCTGCTCCACCAGCTGCAGCGCGGCGATCGAGGTGAACAGCTTCGAGACCGACGCCATGTCGAAGATCGTGTCGTCGCGCATCGGCACCTGCTGGTCTTTCGGCAGCTCGGTGCCCGCGGCGTCGGCGTACCTCAGCGCGCCGCCGACGGCGTAGCGGTCGACGACCACGCCGTCGTGGGCGAGCAGGCCGACGGCACCGGAGAAGTGCGGGTGGCCCGATGCGTCGGGCTGGGTCCAGCTCGCCAGGAACTGCTCGGCGGACTTGATGGGGCCGGCGTCGAGCCCGACGTCGGACGGCTTGCCTTCGCGCAGCGTCGTCGACGGAGCCGCGAAGCCGTGCCGCACCACGTCGAATCGCCCGGCGTGCGGGTCGTGCTGCGTCGTGGTGGCGATGGCGGCGGCTCCTGCGATCGACGTGACGGCGAGCAGCACGGCCATCGCCGTGCTCGTCGCGGCGAGCACCTTCCTAGCACGCATGACCGCTCTCCTCAGCGATAGATCAGGTAGGGGCGGCGTTTACGGTCGAAGGCCGCGAGCTCGGCGCGCCAGGCGCCGGTGACCTCGTCGACCCCGGCGCCGGCGTCGATCATGGTGCGCTGCCGGTCGGAACCGGACAGCAAGTCGATGGCGTGGTCGGGCCGCCAGCCGAACGTTTGCGGCGCGACCTGCTTTGCCGTGACGAGCATCGAGACGGCGGTGGTGATCGCGTCGAACGCCTGCGGATCGGTCACGGTGAGCTGCACGCCGCCGCAGGTCTCGTTCACGAACTTGCTGAACGTGGGCACGAAGTACGTCTCGCGGAAGCGCGCGCCCGGCAGGTCGAGCGCTTCGAGCTTGTCGCGCCAGTGCCAGTCGACACCCGGCGCGCCGATGATCTCGAACGGCCGCGTCGTACCGCGGCCCTCCGCGAAGAGCGTGCCTTCGAACAAGCAGGTGCCGGGGTAGACGATCGCGGTGTCGGGCGTCGGCATGTTCGGGCTCGGCATGACCCAGTCGAGACCGGTTTCGACGAAGAGCATGTCCCGCCGCCAGCCACGGACCTCGATCACCTGCAGTTCGACGGGCTGCACGCCTTCGCCGGGCAGGAACTCGGAGTTGAACAGCCGCGCCAGCTCGCCGACGGTCATCCCGTGCTGCTGCGCGATCGGCTTGCGGCCGACGCCGGAGGCGAACTTCGGGTCGAGCACCGGGCCGGCGAGGCGGCCGCCGATCGGGTTGGGGCGGTCGAGCACCACGAAGGCCGCGCCGACCTTCGCCGCCGCGACCATCGCCGTGTAGAGCGACCAGATGTAGGTGTAGAAGCGGGCGCCGACGTCGGCGATGTCGAACACGACGGTGTCGAGACCGGCCTTGGTGAACAGCGTCGCGAGCTTCGCCGCGTCGGCGCCGTACGCGTCGTACACGGGGATGCCGGTGCGTGGGTCTGTGTAGTCGCCTTCGGAACCACCGGCCTGGGCGCTGCCGCGGAACCCGTGTTCGGGGCCGAAGGCGGCCACCGGCTTGACGCCGGCGGCGACCATGTCGTCGACGATGTGGTCGCCGCTCGCGAGCACGCCCGTCGGGTTGGACAGCACGCCGAGCTTGCGTCCGGCGAGCGGACGCCAGTGCTGGGCGGCGAGTTGTTCGGCGCCGGTGAGCACTCGTCGTTTCGCTTGGCTTGGCGTGGCTTGCGCGACGGCCGAACCGCCCGCGAGCACCGGTACGGCGAGGGCGGGGACGGCGAGGAACTTCCTGCGGTTGAGGTTCACCAGCTCAGTCCGTGTCCGAAGGGGTACTTGACGGTGTTCACGTCGGCGCCCGCGGGGACGTCGACGGGAAGCTTGCCGCTCGGCTTCGTCTCGCCTAGCACGACCTTCGCCAGCGCCTCGAGGGACGGCGTGATGTAACCGTAGGTGGCGAGCCACGTGGGCACGGGGTTGGCGTACCCGGCGTCGTACGGGATCTGCGCGGCGACGGCGACCACGGGCTTGCCGGTGTCCATCAGCGCCTGCAAAAGCTTGTTCTGCAAGGGAAATCCGCCGAGGTTGTTCGTGAGGACCACGACGAGGTCGGTCTTCGCGGCGGCCGCGGCGGCCTGCGCGATGAGATCGTCGGACGGGGTCTGCCCGGTCTGCAACGCGGTCGCCTTGGTGCCGTGGGCGGTGAGGCGGTCGGCGAGCGTCTGCGTGCTGGCCACGCCCCAGCCGGTGACGAGCGCGGTGGCGGGCTTCTGTTTGAGCGGCAGCACGCCGGCGTCGTTGGCGATGGCGGTGATCGAGCGGTCGGCGATGCCCTGCGCGGTGGCGAGGTGCGCCGGCGTGCCGACCTTCTTCGCGACGAGCGCCGGGTTGTCGAACGGCGAGGTGAGGATGCCGCGCTTGAGCTTCAGCTTGAGCACCCGCAGCACGCTCTGGTCGATCCGCTGCATCGGCAGGTCGCCGGACTTCACGGCGGAGATCACGGAGTTGATCGCGAGGTCGAGGTGCACCGGCATGAGGAGCTGGTCGATACCGGCTTTCAGTGCCAGCACAGGGATTTCGGCGTCGCTGTGGAGCTCGCGCACGCCCTGCATCTCCAGCGCGTCGGTGATCACCACGCCGTCGTAACCCAGCTCGTCGCGCAGCTTTCCGGTGATGATCGGCTTCGACAGCGTGGCCGGCTCACCCGACGGGTCGAGGCTCGGGAACTGGATGTGGGCGCTCATGATCGAGTCGATGCCCGCGGCAATGGCGGCCTTGAACGGCGGCACGTCGATCTTGCGCCACTCGTCCTCGGTGCGGTCGATGCGCGGCAACCCGGTGTGGCTGTCGGTGGCGGCGTCGCCGTGGCCGGGGAAGTGTTTTGCCGTGGAGGAAACGGTTTCGAAGGCCGGCCCGGAGTTCTGGTAGCCCTTGACCTCGGCCGTCACGAACTGGCTCGCGAGCCCCGGCTGGCCGGCGAACGAGCGCACGCCGATCACGGGGTTGGCCGGGTTGGAGTTCACGTCGGAGTCGGGCGCGAAGTCCTGGTTGATGCCCACGGCGCGCAGCTCGTGGCCGATGATCGTGGCGGCCTGCGTCGCGCTGTCGGTGCTGCGGCCGGCGGCGATGGCCATGGAATTGGGGAACTCCGTGGCGGGAGCGCCCATCCGGGTGACGGTGCCGCCCTCCTGGTCGGTGCCGATCTGCAACGGGATGTGGGCGCCGCTGGAGATCGCGGCCTGCTGCAGGCCGTTGGAGAGCTTCGCGACCTGCGTCGGGGTGTCGAAGTTGTCGCGGGTGTCGTTGTTGAAGTAGATGACGCCGCCGAGGTGGTACTTGCGGACGACCTCGGCGGGCGTGTCGACGCCGAAGTCCGTCTGGTTCTTGGGGTTGACCTCATCGGCGGACTTGCCGTTCACCCACGTGACGAACAGCTGCCCGACTTTTTCCTCGAGGCTGAGGCCGTGGAGCGCCTGCTGGGCGGCGGCGTCGAGGGAGGTCATCGCTTTCGCGTCCGGTGTGCTGCCTGAAGCGGTCGCGCCGATTCCGGCGCCGACTCCGGTGATGGCGAGGAGCCCCGCGAGGGGGACGGCGAGCGCATGGATCCTCCGCGGGCGCGTGCGCGCGAGTCGGGTCGTCACGAAAGGGCCTCCCAGTGTCGTGCGCCGCCGGTGGTGAGAAGTCCACCTGGCGGCGCCGGTATCGGGAAGCTACTCACCGGATTGGGCGTTGTCCATCGGCCGAGCGCAGCAACATGGGGGTTGTGCTGGGATTTTCGTGGGGACAACCCTGGAAACACTGGCGGCGCCCGTCGGCCGAAGCCGGCGGGTGCACCCGACCACCACGCTCGCCGGCCGGCTCGGGGAGTTCGCCGCCGGCGTCCGGTTCGAAGACCTGCCCGCCGCCGTCGTCGAGCAGGCGCGC